>JAHFUL010000005.1:47074-60850 GCA_023265155.1 Acidobacteriota bacterium | reverse complement strand
TACGTGCCGACGGCCGCTCCACCTGCGCCTACCGACGCCTCCCGCTCGTGGCCATTCTTGCCGCCTGATGGCCTTCGGTCAAGTTGGCCTGGCACATCGAGTTCCACGATTCTCCGGGCTCCCCAACTGTGGATTGGCGCCGGCGGCATGTGACCCGGATCCGGGGAATAGGTGGAGGGCGCCTATTGGGACGGTTGATGTCAACGTGGGGTGTCTTGCTGTCAATCCGCGCGCAGCAGTCGTAATGCGTTCGCGATCACGATGATCGACGCGCCCGTGTCGGCGAGCACCGCCATCCAGAGCGTCGCGACACCCGCGATGGCCGCGACGACGAATGCCGCCTTCATGACGACGGAAATCGCGAGATTGGTCCTGATGTTCCGAAGCGTGGTCCGGCTGAGACGGAGCGCGTAGGGAATTCGCAGCAGATCGTCCGCCATGAGCGCCACGTCGGCCGTCTCGAGCGCGACGTCGCTTCCCGCTGCGCCCATCACGATACCGAGATCGGCGGACGCGAGAGCCGGCGCATCGTTGACGCCGTCGCCGACCATCGCGACCGATCCGAATCTGCGTCGCAGATCGTTGATGGCGTTCACTTTGTCGTCGGGCATGAGCTCCGATCGGTAGTCGTCGATTCCGAGCTCGCCGGCAATCGCCTTTGCTGTCGCGTCGTTGTCGCCGGTCAGCATCACGACAGACTCGATGCCCTGCTGATGGAGCAGATCGATGGCATCGCGCGCGGCCGCGCGAATACGGTCGGCCACGGCGATGATGCCCACGGCCCTGCCCCCACTGGCGACGAGGACCGGCGTGCATCCGCGCGCGCTGATGGCATCGAGCTGGCTGTGCACCGCCTCCGAGCACAACTGACGCTCCTCGAACAGCCGGTGATTGCCGAGAATGACCTGAACGTCGCCGACCGATCCTTCGGCGCCAAGCCCCGCCAGCGCCGACACGCCGGCGGCCGCCGGTACCAGCACACCCATGCGGGCGGCATGCTGCACGATCGCCTGCGCGATGGGGTGTTCGGATCGCTGCTCCACTGACGCAGCGAGTGCGACGACATGGCCAGCCGTGTTTTCCTCCGTGCCCGCCAGCCCGATGAGCGCGACGACACTGACGACCTCAGGCGTGCCACTCGTCAGCGTCCCGGTCTTATCGAACGCAATACAACGCACATGGCTCGCCCGCTCGAGGTGCACGCCGCCTTTGATCAGCACGCCTTTTCGTGCTGCGCCGGCAAGCGCCGCGACGACGGAGACGGGTGTCGAGATGACCAGGGCGCAGGGGCACGACACGACCAGCAGCACGAGCGATCGATAGAGCCATGTCTGCCAGTCGCCACCGACCGCGAGGGGCCCTGCGACGGCCAGCAGGGCGGCGAGCACGATGACCGCCGGCGTGTAGATCCGGCCGAATCGTTCGATCAGGGTCTGCACCGGCGCCCGCTGGGCCTGCGCACGCTCGACGAGGTGGATGATGCGCGCGAGCGTCGTGTCGCGCTGCAGGCGCGTGACGCGCACGTCGAGAGCGCCGCGACCGTTGATCGTGCCGGCAAATACTTCGTCGCCCGGCCCTTTGTCGACGGGAAGCGATTCGCCCGTCACCGTGGCCTGATTGACCGCGCTCTTCCCCGCCACCACCTCTCCATCGAGCGGCAGTTTCTCGCCCGGCTTGACGAGGATGATGGCGCCGGGTTTCACGAGATCGACGGCGACTGTCCGATCGCCTGCCGCGTCGCGCACGAGCACTTCAGCCGGCGTCAGCGCCATCAGCGCGCGCACGGCCGTTCGGGCACGATCCATCGTGCGCGCTTCGAGCGCCTGGGCGAAGGCGAACAGGAACACGACCGCCGCGCCCTCGGACCACTCGCCGAGCGCCACGGCGCCTGCCACGGCCGCCAGCATGAGCACGTTGATGTCGAGCGACCGGAGACGCAGCGATCGCCAGGCTTTCGGAAGGGTGAGCGGGAGCCCGGCCGCCAGCGCGATCGCAAACAGCGCTGGCGGGAGAAAGGATGGGCCGAGGAGAAAACCGGCCGCAAGCCCAGAGAGGAGGGCGGCGCCGGACACGCCAAGCAACCACTGGCGCCTCGCGCCGGTCCCGTCGCCGGACGCGAGCGGCTCCTCGTGCTCGAGCCAGGCGCGCATCCCGGCGTCGGCCACGGCCGCCGCAATGGCCGAGGCCGTCAGCTTCGCCGCGTCATACTTGACGTGAAGCAGCCCCCCCATCAGGTCGGCCGAGAAGTCTTCGAGCCCCGCCAGGTGTTTGAACCGCCGCTGAATCAGCGCGACTTCCTCGCGGCAGTCCATGCCTTCGACCTTGAAGGTGGACTCGGCGTGCAACTCACAGACGGTGCAAACGGAGACGGCCACTCTTTGAGTGTAGCGCCGAAACGGGGCCGAAGGCTCGATCGCGCCTCCCTCTATAATGCCGCGGTGACTGCCGTCCCCGCAGGGCTCACTGACGCACCCGATGCCGAATGGGAAGCCTTCGCCGCTCGGGAACCGTACTTCACCGTGTTCCCCGCGCCACGATTCCTGCGCGCGAATCTCACCGGGGCTGCAGAACGCGCGTTTTTTGAAGACGGCGAGGCGCGCGCCGACGCGATCTGCCGGACCATCGAGCTGCGGCTGGCGCCGCACTTCGCGCCGACCGCCATCCTTGACTATGGTTGCGGCATCGGCCGCCTCGCGCTGCCCTTCGCGCGCCGGGCTCGGCGACGCGGAGGCACGGTGACGGCGGTCGATCGGTCGCCGGCCATGCTCGTCGCCGCACGACAGCAGGCGGCGCAACGCGGCCTTGCCAATATCGAGTTCAGCACACCGGCCGAGTTGTTCGCGGGGTCGCGCACGTTCGACTTCGTGAACTGCTATCTGGTGTTTCAACGCCTGCGCCCCTCGGACGGCCTGCTCCTGTTGAGAGCGCTCCTCGGCTGCCTCGCGTCGGGCGGCATCGGCGCCTTTCAGTTCCCGTATCGGATCCGAACATCGCCTGCCGTCCGACTGTCGCGGCGGATGCGCGAGCGCGTCCCGGCGGTCAACGCCTTCATCAATCGACTGCGCGGCAAGGCGGCGGATCAACCGTTCACCGCCAGCCGCACCTATCACCTCAACGACGTGCTCGGCGTGTTCGAGGAGGCCGGGTGTGCCGCCACACACGTCGTCTTCGACGATCACGACGATCTGCAAAGCGCGATCGTGCTGGCCGAGGCGCCGCTCGCTCGGCGTGCCGCGACCGATCACCTCGAAGAAACGGGACCCGGCCCGGACGCCACGGTTCCCGCGGGAGCCGGCCGGTCAATCGAGGTGGCCGAGCTCGTCGCCAGCCGGTCCCTCGAAGACTTGAACCTGGCCGCCGAGCGCTACTTTGCGTCGATGACCGACTGGGAGTATCAGCTGGCCAAGCCGTTCAGCAATGCGGAGGAATCTTCGTCGCTGCTCATGAACGTCGCCGTGTTGTTGCAGGGCCTTCGCGTCATGCCCGGCGCAACGGTTCTCGAGTTCGGCGCGGGAACGGGATGGCTCGCACGATGCCTCACCCAACTGGGCTGCCGGGTCATCCTGCTCGATGTATCGCCGACGGCGCTCGAGATGGCGCGCGAGCTGTACGCACGCCTGCCGCCGATCGGTGATCGCCCAGCGCCCGAGTTCCTGCACTTCGATGGCGAGCATCTCGACCTTCCGGACCTCAGCGTGGATCGTATCGTGAGCTTTCACGCGTTTCATCACGTGGCCAACCCGAACACCGTGCTCGGCGAGCTGGGGCGCGTGCTCCGGCCCGGGGGGATCGCGGCATTTGCCGAGCCTGGACCGCATCATTCGACGACCGAGCAGTCGCAGTTCGAGATGCGGATGTTCGGCGTCGTCGAGAACGACGTGGATGTGCATGCCCTGTGGCACATGGCGCAGGCGCACGGGTTTCGCGACCTGAAGCTGATGGTGTCTCACGGCCGGCCGTTTCCCGTGTCGTTGCGGGAGTTCGAAGATCTGCTCGCCGGTGGTCCGACATCGACCGCGTGGACGGCCTCGACGCGGGAGCACCTGCGCAACGCGAGAGATTTCTTCTTGGTGAAGGAAGGCGTCGAGCGCGTGGACAGTCGTCATGCGAGCGCGCTTGCCTGTGAGGTTCACGCCTCGCTCGTCGGCGCGGCCACCGAAGGGTCGTCGCTCTGCTTCGATCTGAAGGTGACCAACACCGGAACAGCGGTCTGGCTGCCGCAGGATGCGCCCTACGGCGGGGTGGCGCTCGGCGTCCACGTGCATGACGCGGCGAAGACACGGGTCACCACAGCGGTCCTGCCCGACCGTCTCACCGATCCGGCGCGCGAGATTCCACCAGGCGAGACGCGGCAGCTGCGGGTGTGCCTGCCCCCGCAGCCTGCGGGACGGTATGTGCTGGAGTTCGACTGTGTCGCCTCGCGCGTGGCGTGGTTCGCGCAGGCCGGATCGCATCCGGAGACGGTCACGATCGAGGTGATCACGTCCGTGTAATGTCCTGAAGGGCGGTTCGCGGTCCTTGGTCCTTTGTTCGGAGTCCTTGGTCTGTCCCTTGTCCCTGGTCGTCCTTGGGCCTTCGTACTTGGTCGTGAGCAAACAGTTCTAGGCCCCGCCTCTCAAGACGCGAGCGCAGCGAGCGCTGCAAAAACCCCCTCATAGTCCGGCTCATTTCGCGCGTCGTCCAGCACCTCGCGGTGGCGTACGACCCCATCCTTGTCCAGGACGAAGACCGCGCGCTTCGAGATCCCTTTGAGGCCGACCATGTCCTCATTGAAGACACCGAAGTCGCGGATCACCTGCTTGTTGAAATCGCTCAGCAGCGGGAACGCCAGCTTCTGACTGTCGTGGAAAGCCTTCAGCGTGAAGAATGTATCCACGCTGATGCCGTACACCTGTGCGTTGGCCTCATTGAACCGGCCCAGGCTGTCGCGGAACGTGCAGAGCTCCCTGGCACAGACTGAGCTGAACGCCGCCGGGAAAAATGCCAGCACGACGGGCTTGCCGCGCAACGCGCTCAGCGTCACGGGGTGGCGATCCTGGTCGGTCAAGGTGAAGTCGGGAGCTGTCGATCCGAGGGTTGCGGACATATGAATGGTTCTTTTCACGGCGCGGCATTGAGAGGCGCCTGGTCCTCAGAGCTTGTGAAGAAACATGACGTTTGAACGTGATTCGTTCACGCTCTCTTCAGTCTATCGCAGCGCGTTGACAATCGCAGCGACGTGGACCTCGCCCACAGTTGGATGTATCATTTCGCGACTGTTTCCCACTCCACGCGGCTACGGTCGTTCCTGACGTGACCCCGAGATGGCGCGGGTCCGCGCCCGAGCTGAAGCTCGGGCCTACGGAGCGCTGGCTCTGGCCAGTTCTGGTCGTTGCGCTCTTCTGCCTGCCGCTCTTCGCGGGTCTCCGCGGCAACGATCTGCGGGGCGACGAGGCTTTCTACTCCTTCAGCGTCGATCGCATGCTCGAAACCGGCGACTGGCTGATCCCCAGGAGCAGCCCGTTCGAAGACGAACCCTTCTACGAAAAGCCCCCGCTGAAATTCTGGATTGTCGCCGGCGCGATGAAGCTCGGGCTGACGCCGCACGACGAATTCGGCATGCGGTTCTGGGACGTGCTGTTCAGTGGCATCGCCTTCCTGTACATCTTCGCCATCGGGCGCCGGCTCGCCGGTCCCGTGTGCGGCGCCGTGGCGGTCCTGGTCCTCTTCATCCATGGACCGCTCTTGTACGAGCACGGGCTTCGCGAGAACAACATGGAGGCGCCGCTCTTTCTGAGCTATTGCGGAGGCCTCTATCACTATCTCGTCTGGGCCTCCTCCGAGAAGTCACCCGGACGTCGCTGGCACGTGATCGCGGTCGGGCTGTACTTCACCCTTGGGTTCATGGTGAAGTTCGTCGCCGCGCTGTTCCTGCCTCTGGTTCTCGCCGTCGCGAGTCTGGTGGTTCCGAGTCATCGAGCGCGCCTCTTCCGGGACTGGCGCCCCTGGAGCGCGTCGATCGTGGTGGCACTCCTGCTGATCGCTCCATGGTTCGCCTACGGGCACTACAGGTTTGGCGCGGACTTCTGGCACGTGATGTTCGGCATCCACGTCTACGAGCGCATGACCGTCGGGCTCGATCCTGCGCACCTGCATTCGGGCGGCTTCTACTACTCCCAGTTGTATTCGAGTCTGCAACACACCCACGCGTGGCTGATCGCGGTCGCCGGTGGGGCCCTCCTGCTCGTGGACACAGCGCGCCGCCGATGGGCGGACGGCTGCGTGATTCTCCTGTGGTTTGCGCTGCCCATCGCGCTGATCTCGCTTCCGGCGTCGAAGCTCTACTACTACGCCTACCCGTTTCTCCCGCCGGTGGGATTGGCGGCCGGGTACCTGATGGCGCGGTGCTGGGCGTATTTCCAGCCGCGCGCCCCTCGAGCGATCGACGCCATCGATCAATGGGTGACCAGCCGATGGCCCCGCGTGGTCGCGGCACGACGAGGGCCCGCGCTGCGATTTGTCTTTCTCGGGATCGCCGCAGCAGCAGTCGCCATTGTGACCTGGACCCTGGTGTTCGGGCCGATGCGCATCTCCATCGGCAACACGCTGCTGCTGAAGAACGGGGCCTTCTTCCGACCCTGGATTATTGCGGTTGTCTTTGGCATGCTCGGCGGACAATCCGGAATCGTCGGCCGATTCCTGATCGTTCCCCTGCTGATGTTGTCGGTCTTGCCGCTGCCGACCTACCGCGGGTCGCTGCCGGATCTGGTCGTCGAGAATCATCCGATGCGATCGGCTCGCGATTGCCTCCGGGACGAACGGTCAGACGTCGTTGCCGGTTCGTCTTCCTGGCGCGGCCTGTACGTCGCCGGACCGGGCAGCGCATTCGGTCACCAGCACTACTACTACTTCCGAGGCCTGCGTCCATGGGAGCGCGACGTCGCACCCGCGGATCTCAAGCTCCATCAGTACCTCTACGACCAGTCGCTGCAGCGACCAGTGCTGATGGACGTGTCAGTGTACAGATCCTTCAAGGAGCGACTGGCCTCTGGCGGCATTCCATCCGCGCGGGACCTGTCGGTCTCAACTGTCTCCGTGAAGCTGGACGACTCGGTGTTGTTGCTGCCAGGGACCTATGCGCGCTGCGGCGCGGAAGCTTCGCTCTACACTGGGAAGTAAACCGGTCTCGAGCCCACATCCTCGAACCAGCAGATGCCCTCGTCCACGAGATCGATCTTCAAGACGTAGGAAGCCTCGGCATCGGGAAGCGTCAACGCCACGTCGACGTCGAGCGTGCCGCCCGGAGGGACGTTCGTGCCAAGGCGGGTCCGGCTGAGCTCCAGGTCCATGAGCCTCCGCTCGGCGTTCAACAGTTGAACGCCCAGCCCTACCTGTCCGACATCGTCGCCGCTTCCAAGCCAGTTCGTATCGCCGGCGTTGCGGACCGTGACGGTTCCGCTGACGCGCATTCCGTCGCGGCTGAGCCGCGGCGTGATCTCGGCTTTCAGAATGCGCGGGGTCCGCGAATCGACGGGCCGACGACCTTTGCGAAAGACCGCGATTGGACGATCGAGCATCGCCTGCAGGAGAAACTGAGGAAAGAAATACGGACGGTCCTCCTGATGGATGACCCATTGATCGGCAGGGGATTTCATCGCGCGCCGCAGATCCTCTGGCGTCATCACGATCGAGGGGACGTAATGAGGCACGACGTCGATGTCGCTGAATCCCGCATCGCGACCATGGCCGATGACCTCGAACAGATGAATCTCGCGCTCCTGGACCCCATGCTCGAGCATCTCGGCCCGGGACTTCTCGGTCTCGGAATGGCCTTCGCCGGGCTCGGCCAGGACAAACCGCCCTCCTTCGGCGAGAACACGATACGCCTCGCGGAAGACGGCCGGCACGTCCGGCACGTGGTGGAGCGCGTCGATCACGATCACGGCGTCCATCGACCCGGTCGCCACGGGCACACGGGTCATGTCTCCCACGATGAACCGCGCCGGCAGTCCTTCCCGTGCGAAGCGCCTCCTCCCGATGCTCAGCAGTGCAGACGAGAGGTCGAGCGTGAACGAACGGAAACCCAGTTTGGCCAGCAGCTCGCTCACCCAGGCCGAACCACCACCGAGATCCAGAACCCGGCCGGCCGGCGGCAAGCCCAGATGCTCCGCCGCCACGAGGAACGAGTGCAGAACGCGGACATTCTTGGTGCGGTTGATGGGACTGAATGGTTTCGTCAGCAGGTATGCCGTGTCGCCCTCAGCGTCGTAGCGTTGGATCTCTGCACTCGGCCCTTCGTACCTTTCCTCGGGAACCGGCCCGGCCAGGAATGCGGCCCACGCCTCGGGGGTTGTTGCGGCGGGCGCTTCCCCGCCCCTCGTCTCCAACCAGGCGGCCAGCACCTCCCGATGACAGGACGCCAGCATCGCCAGGACATCGATGCTTCGCGTGGCGTCGCCAATTCGCAGTGGCGCGGGGGCCGCGCCATCGAGAAGCGACTGGGCCGGCCCGACGGGATGCCCGCAGCAGACCAGAGCCGCGGCGGCGGCAATGCGCTCGGCACGATAAGGAGCGGCGAGGAGCGGTCGCAACGCCTCGGCCATCGATGGCGCGCGACACTCTCCGAGCGCCAAGGCGGCCGCAGTGCGCACGACCCACGATCGGTCGACGAGGGCGTTGGCGATAAGGTTTCGGACGTACTTGCCGTGGTAACCCGCGCTCGGAAAGCGCTGACGCAAGCTCGGCACACGGCGGGCGAACCAATGCCTGAAAGGATGAATGCGCCGTGCGAAGGGATCCGCGTGCACGATGCGCCCAGCGGCGGAGAGGCAAAGGGCACGGGTCTGCCAATCGCCAAGAGCCGCCATCCGAAGAATGTCCTCGAGCGCGCCCGCCCCGCGCTCCGGCAGCCGGAGGAGCGCCTCGGGAGGCAGGGCCGTCACGCCGCGCAGCCTAGCACGGTCCCCTACCCATTTTCCGATGGTTCGGATAGCATTTTCGATTGGCGCGCGCCGGTATCGGGCGCCCTTAGGACTTTATCAATCATTTAGGAGTCACTCGTGATCGAGGTCCAGCACCTCACCAAACGCTACGGCCGCGTGACAGCCGTCGACGATGTGAGCTTTCGAGTTGAGCGGGGCGAGATTCTTGGCTTCCTCGGACCCAACGGGGCGGGAAAGACCACGACCATGCGCATCCTCACCGGCTACATGCCGGCCACCGAGGGGAAAGCGATCGTCGCCGGCTTCGATGTATTCGACCAGCCGCTCGACGCCAAGCGGCGGACAGGGTATCTGCCAGAGACCCCGCCCTTGTACCCCGACATGACCGTTCTCGAGTACCTCGAGTTCGTGGCGAAGATCAAGGGCGTGGCGGGACCGGAACGGAAACAACGCGTCAACGCCGTGATCGAGCGCACCCGGATCGGGGACATGTCCAGCCGCCTCTGCTCGAAGCTCTCGAAAGGCTACAGGCAGCGCGTCGGCCTGGCGCAGTCGCTCATCCACAATCCCGATGTGCTGATTCTGGACGAGCCCACCGCCGGACTCGACCCGAAGCAGATCATCGAAACGCGGGAGCTCGTGAAGGAGCTCGCCGGCGACCACACGGTCATCCTGAGCACGCACATCCTTCCCGAAGTGTCGCAGACCTGTCAGCGCGTCGTGATCATCAACAAAGGACGCGTCGTCGCGGTCGACACGCCCGACAACCTCACGGCCCGGCTGGGCGGTTCACAAACCATCTACCTGCAGGTGGATGCGGGAGAGAGCGACCCGTCCGTCGTGTTGGGGACCATCGCCGGCGTCATGCGTGTTGTCGAAACGGATCGGCATGAGGAACGCGTCGGCTACGAGGTCGAGAGCGAGCAGGGACACGACATCCGGCGCGATCTGGCCCGGACGGTCGTGACGAGCGGATGGGGCTTACTCGAGCTCAGGCCGATGCGGCTGAGCCTCGAGGAGATCTTCCTGTCGCTCACGACGGAAGAAACCGACGCACCGGCCGCGGCCGGGGGAGAGACGGCGAATGGGTAACATCCTCGCGATAGCACAGAAGGAGCTGAAGTCGTACTTCTCGTCGCCGATCGGGTACGTGCTGATCGGCTTCTGGGCGTTCCTCTTCGGCTGGTTCTACATCAACATCCTGGCGTACTTCGCCCGGGCGAGCATGCAGATGGCGGGCATGGGCGGCCCGCAGTCGGTGAACATCAACCAGGACATGATCCGCCCGCTGTTGTACAACGTCACCATCCTCGTGCTCTTCGTCCTCCCCGGCGTGACGATGCGGACCTATTCTGAAGAGAAGCGCTCGGGGACAATCGAGCTCCTCCTGACCTCGCCGATCACCGACTTCCAGATCATCATGGGCAAGTTCCTGGGCGCGATGGCGTTGTACGCCCTGATGCTCGTCGTGACGTGGATTCATGTCGGCGTGCTGTTCATCTACGGCCATCCCGAGTGGAAACCACTGGTGGGGGCCTATGTCGGGCTGCTGTTGCTCGGTGGCTGCTTCATCTCGATCGGCATGTTCATCTCGAGCCTCACGAAGAATCAGGTCGTCTCGTTCATGGTGACGTTCTCGATCTTCCTGTTCTTCTGGATCATCAGCTGGATCAGCAGCTCGGTCGGCCCGACGGCGGCGTCCGTGGTCACGTATCTCTCCATCGTCGACCACTACGACGACTTCGGGAAGGGCGTCATCGACACGACTCATCTGATTTACTACCTCAGCTTCATCACGTTCGGCCTCTTCATGACCGCCAAGTCGGTCGACAGCGAACGGTGGCGCGGATAATGACGAATCGAATTCTCAACATCATCGGGTGGCTCGGCACAGCGCTCGTGATCGTGGCGCTCGGGATCCGGTTCGGCCTCCCGGCGCAGGATCAGTACGCGTTCTACCTGGCGTGGGCCGGCCTCGTGTGCATCCTCGCCTACATGCTGAGTCAGTGGCGCGAGTTCGCGAAGATGTTCACGCGCCGCCAGGCGCGGTACGGCACGTTGACCGGCGTCAGCGTGCTGGTCGTCCTCGGCATCCTCGTGGCCCTCAACTACATCGGGAAGCGGCAGAACAAGCGCTGGGATTTGACCGAAGCCAAGCAGTTCAGCCTCTCCGATCAGACCAGAAACATCCTCTCGAAGCTCGACGCGCCGCTGAAGATCACGGCCTTCGTGCAGGAGCCCGAGTTCCAGACCTATCAGGATCGGTTGAAGGAATATCAGTACGGATCCAAGCAGGTCTCGACCGAGCTCGTCGATCCCGACAAGAAGCCGACGATCGCGCAACAGAACGGCGTGCAGCAATACGGCACGATCGTCCTGAACTACAAGGAACGGACCGAGAAAGTCACCTCGAACACCGAACAGGACATCACGAACGGCATCATCAAGGTCGTGACCGGCCAGCAGAAGAAAGTGTACTTCTCGCAGGGGCACGGCGAGAAGGATACGGCCGCGAGCGACCGTGAAGGGTACAGCTCCATCGCAAGCGCCCTGGGCGGCGACAATTACACGGCCGAGAAGCTCGTGCTCCTCCAGCAGGGATCGGTGCCGGCCGATGCCACGGTTGTCATTGCCGCGGGCCCGAAGATCGATTTCCTGCCGCCCGAGATCGAGGCGCTCAAGACGTATCTGGGGAAGAACGGAAAACTGCTCCTCGAGCTCGACCCGCCGGAGAAGATCGACAGCCCGCCGCTCACGAACCTCATCGCGCTCGCCCACGACTGGGGCGTCGAGGTCGGCAACAACGTCGTCGTCGACGTGAGCGGGATGGGACGGTTGCTCGGAACGGATGCGTCCATCCCGGTGGCGGCCAACTACCCATCGCATCCGATCACCGAACGCTTCAACGTCTTCACGGCGTATCCCATGGCCCGTTCCGCCGCTCCGGTGAGCGGCGGGGTGAACGGCCACACGGCGCAGACCTTTGTCGAATCGAGCCCGAGAAGCTGGGCCGAGACCGACATCAAGACGATGTTGTCGACTGGCAAGGTTGAAATGGACAAGGTGAAAGACAAGCCGGGCCCGGTTTCACTGGCGGCCGCCGTGTCGTTCGCCGCGCCGCCGGATCCGGCGGCAAAGCCGGAGGAGCCAGGGACGCCGAGACCCGAGACCCGTGTGGTGGTGTTCGGCGACTCCGATTTCGCCGGGAACTCCGGGCTTGGTATTCAGGGCAATCGCGATCTCTTCCTGAACACGATCGGCTGGCTCTCGCAGCAGGAGAACCTCATCTCGATCCGCACGAAGGAAGCATCCGACCGGCGACTGACGCTCACCTCTGCGCAGCAGACCAACATCATGTGGGGCACGATGCTGGGCATCCCGGTGATCGTCTTCGGCATGGGCATCTACACGTGGCGGCGGAGGCGGGGATAATGCGAGGCCTTCGATCCACGCTCGCTCTGATTGTGGTCCTCGCCGGGCTCGGCGCGTACATCTATTTCGTGACGTCGAAGCAGGACGACAACGCTGGCACGACGCAGGAGAAAATCTTCGTCGGGCTCGAGCCGGGCAAGATCGAAGAGATCACGATCAAGTCCGAGTCTGGCGAGGTCACCACGGTCAAGAAGGGATCCGACGGCTGGCAGATCGTCTCGCCCGGCACAGGGAAAGCGTCCGAGAGCGAGATCTCCGGCATCACGAGCGCGCTCGAGCAGATCGCCATTGCGCGGGTCCTGGAAGAAAACCCGACCGATCTGAAGGATTACGGGCTCGACGCTCCGCTGGTCGACGTCGAGTTCAAGTCGGCCGACGCCAAGTCCTCGGGTCACCTTCTCATCGGCGGGAAGACAGCTGCCGGCGGCAACGTGTACGCCAGGCGGACCGACCAGAAGCGCGTCGTCCTCATCCCCAGCCTTCACGAAACCTCCCTCAACAAGTCGGCGTTCGATCTTCGCGACAAGACGCTCATGACCTTCGACCGCAGCAAGGTCGACGGCGTCGAGATCACCGCCGACGGCAAGACGGTTCAACTGGCCAAGACGGGTGAAGACTGGAGACTCACGAAGCCGCTCGCGGTTCGTGCGGATAGCTCGATTGCGGAAGGACTCGTGGGCCGCGTCGAGACCGCCCAGATGAAGTCGATCATCACGAACGAAGCGGCCCCGGCCGACCTCAAGAAATACGGCCTCGACAAGCCTTCCGCGAGCGTGACGCTCAATCTCGGCAGCGCGCGCGCCACGCTCCTCATTGGCGGGAAAGCCGGCGAGGACGACGTGTACGTGCGGGACGCGTCCAAGCCACTGGTCGCGACCGTCGAGAAGGCGCTCGCCGACGACCTCAAGAAGGGCGTCGACGACTATCGACGCAAGGACCTCTTCGACTTCCGCGCGTTCAACGCGACGCGCGTGGAGCTCACCCGTGACGGCAAGACAGTGGCCTTCGAGCGCGTCAAAGCCACGGACGGGAACGGACCCGACACCTGGAAGCGCGTCAGCCCGACGCCCGCTGATGCCGATAAAGACAAAATCGAATCGCTGTTGACCGGTCTCGCCGATATTCGCGCCCAGTCACTCACTGCCTCGAGAGCCAACACCGGACTCGACGCTCCGGCTCTCACCGTGTACGCAAAGTTTGAGGAGGGCAAGAAGGAAGAACGCGTCAGCTTCGGGAGAAACGGCAAGGACGTCTACGCCGCCACGGTCGATCCTGGCGCCGCCAAGATCGAGGCGTCACGCCTCGACGAAGCGATCAAGACACTCGACGAGCTCTCAAAATGACCCGGCGGGCCGGCCTCCGTGCGAGGCCCGCCACCTGCCTTCTCGCGGCGGTGCTCGTTTCCGCCTCATTCAGCGATCAA
>JAHFUL010000005.1:35826-46974 GCA_023265155.1 Acidobacteriota bacterium | reverse complement strand
CGTGGGACGTGGGGCGTCGTCGTGCGGTCTCTCGTTGGCAACGAAACGTTGTACTCCATGAACGGTGGGAAGCTGCTCCTTCCGGCATCGAACATGAAGGTTCTGACGCTCGCCGCCGCAGCGGATCGTCTCGGTTGGGATTTTTCCTTCGAAACCCGGCTCGTCGGCACCGGAGTCGTTGCTGGCGGCGTGCTTCAAGGCGACCTCGTGGTCGTCGGCTCCGGCGATCCGAGCATCGACGATTGGGAGGGCGCCGCGACGCGCCTCTTTCAAGGCTGGGCCGACACGCTGAAGGCGAGTGGCATCCGCACAATCAGCGGCCGTATCGTGGGTGATGACGATTCGTTCGACGACCAATTGTGGGGCGCCGGATGGGCGTGGGACGATCTCGACCGGAGCTTCGCAACGGGCGTCGGCGCCCTGCAGTTCAATGAGAACACCGCGCAGATACGCGCGCTCCCCGGCATTCGCCTCGGCGCCCCGGCATCGGTCACCGTCGGACCTGCCGGCTCCGGCCTCGTGCTTCGCAACCTGATGACGACTGCTGGATCCCAGACAGCGGCGTCAATGGCCGTGCGGCGGCGGCTCGACAGTCCGACGCTGGAGCTTCGCGGCGCGATCCCGCTCGGAAGCCTGCCGATCGTTCGAAATGTGGCCGTCACCAATCCAACGATGTACTTCGTCACCGAGCTGCGCGACGGGCTGATCAAATCGGGTGTCGACGTGCTCGGGGCGGCCGTGGATATCGACGACATCGCCGATCCACCTTCACGGGCAACGGGCACGGTGCTGGTGACCCATCGGTCCCCGCCGCTGTCGGAGCTGGCTGTCACCATGATGCGGTTGAGTCAGAACCTCTATGCCGAAACGCTCCTGAAGACGATAGGGGCTCGCAACACGATCGGCGCGCTCGAGTCCGGACGTACGGCGGTGGCGTCGATGCTGCAAGAGTGGGGGATCGCAGCGTCGGACTTCAGAATCGCCGATGGATCAGGGTTGTCGCCCTATGACCTGGTGACGCCTGACGTACTCGCCACGATCCTGGCGCACGTGGCGCAGGAGCCGCGACTGCGCGATCCGTTTCAGGCCTCGCTGCCAATCGCCGGCCAGGAAGGCACGCTCGCCGAGCGGATGAAGGGGACGCCTGCCGAGGGCAACGCACGCGCCAAAACCGGCTCGCTTTCGAACGCGCGTGCCGTCTCTGGCTACGTACAAAGCGCGGAGAATGAGCCGCTGGTCTTCTCGATCATGGTCAACAACTTCGGCGGAGCGCCCGATGTCGTCGAGAGGACAATCGACGCCATCATCGTCCGCCTGGCGCAGTTCTCGCGACGATAGAACGGCTACCGGCACGAACATTGAACGCAGAGGCCGCAGAGATCGGCGAGCAGTACTCGTAGCGCGCAGGACTTTACTTCTGCTTCGGCTGAAAGATCGTCAGGTGGTATCCGTCGGGATCGTCCAGGGCGATGCTGCGGGCGCCCCATCCCTGCACCGTCACCTCTTCCGTCAGGTGGCCGCCAGCCTCTCTGATGCGTCCGGCCAGGGCGTCGATGTCCTGCGCGGTCTCACACCAGAAGCGAACGCCTTCGCCCTTCTTCCGGTCCCGGCCCTTCGACCAGTCGTCCTGCGACAACCCCAGCGAGCACGCGCCGGCTGTCAGGCTCATGCCACGAACCTTTTCGCCGTCCTTCCATTGTTCCTGAACGATGAAGCCGAGCACGTCTGTGTAGAAGCGGCGGCTTCGCTCGAGATCGCTGACGGTGACTCCCGGCATGAACGAACGCAGGCGCAGCGTTTCCGGATCACGGCGACGCCGATCCGTCGCCGCAACCGCTGCCTTCACGGGTTTGACGGCTTTCTTCTTCGCACGAGGCTTTGCTGCTCGAGCGGCGGGTCTCTTCGTTGCGACTTTTCGCTTCGCCATGAAGTCTCCTGAACGGGCCGGGATCGGCCAGGCACACGGTATTGCAGAAGCTGCCTGCGCGCAAGTGAGCGGATCTGGCAGGCTGCTGCGAAACGCCGCCTGAAGTGAGAACTGAAAAGTTAGTTAGGGGGAAGAAAGCTCAGCCTAGATTCTGGGTGCCGATGCGACGATCAGCGGGTCCGGGAAACCCGCCTCGGCAAATCCCTTCGCTCGAATCACGCAGCTGTCACACGTTCCGCAGAACGCCCGACCGGGGGGTGGATCGTAACAACTGTGGGTCAGACGGTAGTCGAGGCCAAGGGCCGCCCCTCGGCGGATGATCTGGGCCTTCGACAGGCCGATGAGCGGCGTGTGCACGCTGAACCGGCCGCCCTCCACGCCTGCGCGCGTCGCCAGGCCCGCGAGCGATTCGAACGCGGCGATGAATTCAGGACGGCAGTCGGGATAACCCGAATAGTCCAACGCATTTACCCCGATCACCAGATCCTGCGCTCCGAGCGCTTCTGCCCAGCCCAGGGCAAGCGAAAGGAAAATCGTATTGCGCGCAGGGACATACGTCGATGGAATGCCTCGCTCGTTCACGTCGCGACCGTGCGGCACCGCCAGATTGGAAGTCAGGGCAGAGCCGCCGATACCTCGAAGGTCGAGATCGAGCTCGAGGTGTATGACGACTCCCAGGGCCGCCGCAACCTGGCGGGCGGCCTCGAGCTCACGAACGTGACGCTGCCCATAGCGCACGGTCAGTGCATGAAGTGAGAAGCCGTCCGACTTTGCAATGGCGGCGGCCGTGTAGGAATCCAGACCGCCACTCAGGAGAACGACTGCGGGACGGGGTGATGGGGTGAGGGGGTGATGGGGTGAGGGGGTGATGGAGTGAAGGGGTGATGTCATGACGGGAAGGACTGACGGAACGTCACACGCACTGGAGTTGCGCGGACGGTAGAACCAAGAACAAAGCCACTGGACAAAAGGCGGTTCACGCGTCTGAGACCCGTCACTCAATCACCCCATCACCCCATCACCCCGTCACCCCATCACCCCATCAACTACGTCACCCCATCACCCCATCACCACATCAACTACGTCACCAAACGCTCACACCCCCCTCGTTGCGGGCGGCCAGATGAACTTGTGCAGCTGAAGCTGCAGCCGCGCGGGCAGCCGATCGGCGAGCATCCACTCCGACAACGCCCTGGGCTCCAGGACGCCGTGAACCGGCGAGAACAGCACGGCGGCCGTCCGCGACGCCAGGTCGTACCGCCGAAGGGCGTCTCGGGCGAACTCGTAGTCGGCGCGATCGGCGACGACGAACTTCACCTCGTCATGGGCGGCCAGCGCATCCAGATTCTCCCAGTGATTCTTGTCGGCCTCGCCACTGCCCGGGCACTTCACATCCACGATCTTGACGACCGCTGCCGGGACGCGGTCGATGGGACGATGTCCGCCGGTCTCCAGCATGACGGTGCGCCCGCGCGCCATCAGCGCCTCCATCAGCGGATAGACGTCCTCCTGCAGCAGCGGCTCTCCGCCCGTGATTTCGACAAGCGGGCAGCCGAACCGCTCCACCTCTTCAATCACCTCGTCCAGCGACCGTTTCGTGCCCTCGTGAAACGCGTAGGCGGTATCGCACCAGGAGCACCGAAGATCGCACGCCGTCAAGCGCACGAACACACACGGCCGTCCGGCCCGTGTCGATTCGCCCTGAATCGAGTAGAAG
The DNA here is from genome assembly GCA_023265155.1 of Acidobacteriota bacterium. Classification (GTDB taxonomy): domain Bacteria; phylum Acidobacteriota; class Vicinamibacteria; order Vicinamibacterales; family CAVVIG01; genus JBGOTP01. The sequence goes on along the minus strand of JAHFUL010000005.1, from coordinate 43,330 downwards.
ATCTCGTTGATCGTCAACATTCAATCAGCTATCAGCTATCAGCCATCAGGCTATCGGCTATCAGCTATCAGCTATCGGCTATCAGCTGTCGGTCGCCAGCCATCAGAAACCTGCAGGCTGAAAGCCGAAAGCTGCAAGCTGAAAGCCGAAAGCTGAAAGCCGACAGCAATCTCCATTATCCTACCTATGCATGAGCAACGTCCTCGTGGGGACCTCCGGATGGAACTACCCAACGGGCCGTGGGACGTGGAATGGTCTCTTCTACCCGCCCGTCCGGGGACGCTCGAAGACCTTCGACGAACTGTCTTTCTACGCAGAGCACTTCGGCACAGTCGAGGTGAACTCGACCTTTTACGGCCAGCCACGCGCCGAGGTCGCCGAGCGCTGGGCGGCCCGGACGCCGCCCGGCTTCGAGTTTTCGATCAAGCTCTATCAGAAGTTCACCCATCCGGGCATGTACAAGGAACGCCTGGCGAGGGCGTTGCCGGCAGGGGCTCAGCACGGCAGTGCGATCGCTGCGCTCGCGCGGCCCAATCAAGCGGACCTCGACGAGTTCCGGCGGGGGATCGAGCCGCTCGCGAACGCGGGCAAGCTCGGGGCGCTGCTTGCCCAGTTTCCGCCGAGCTTCAAGTGCGGCGATGCGGAACACGCGTACCTCTCGCAGTTGTTGCGGGCGCTCGGCGCCTACGACGTCGCCGTTGAACTTCGCCACCGCAGCTGGAGCGACCGCTTCGGCGACACACTCGCCGCCCTCAACGCCTTCAAGGCCGCCTGGGTGCAGATCGACGAGCCGAAATTCCGCTTCTCGATTCGGCAGAACCATCTGCCGAACGTCGAGGGGTTCTATTACATGCGCCTACATGGCCGGAACGCGGCGACGTGGTGGCGCCACGCAAACGCCGAAGACCGCTACGACTATCTGTATTCGTCCGATGAGCTGCGTGAGTTCACGGACACGATCGACGCCGCGCGGCGAATCGTCAGGAAGGCGTATCTCTACACGAACAATCATTTTTCGACCAAGTCGATCGTCAACGCCGCCATGATCAAACATCAGCTGGGAGAGCCGGTTCAAGGTGAATACTCCCCTGAAATGATCGAACGCTATCCGGAACTGAACGGCGTCGTGACGCCGGCGCTACGGGGAAAGCTTGAGATCAACGAGCGTCCGTAGCCGTGCCGCGTGTTCCGTGAGCTGAGAGCTCTCGATGTCAGGGACTGAGATGATCAACGGCAGTTCCCGATAGAGATCCCCCAGCGCCAGCCAGCCCTCCACCTGCTCGCGGATCCACTTGTTGTAGAGATCCAGATGGAGGCGCGTAAACCTGCCGGACTCCTCGAACTCGTGTATCACCGCCTGCCCAGTCCTGAACGCGAGCCAGGCCGCCTCCAGCTCCTGAATCATCTGGGGCGACGCGCTGATATCCATGAGCACCGCCAGGTCGAGATCGCTATCAGGTGTGGCGTGTCCTCGTGCGCACGAGTTCACAATCAGGAGCGTATCGACTGACTTCTGACCGATGAAAAAGTCGCGCGCGAGCTCCGCCACCTGCTGGTGCAGGGCCGTCGGGAAGCGCGGCCGGTCACGCGTCAAGGCTTCACGTACATTCTGACGATGGAATCGCCCACCTGCAGCATGCCGGGGACATCCGGACCATCAACGATCTGTCCGAACACAGCGTACCGCCCATCCAGATCCCGGCGAGCCGCGAGCGTGACATAGATTTGACTGTCGGCCTTCGCCGGGCCGCCCTGGTGCGCGATTCCCACCGCACCCGGCTTATGGGTGCGCTTCGCCGTGATTTCCGCAACGCCAACCGGCTTCCCGCTCGCCGCCCCTTCACCTCTGCCCCACAACGCGCGCTTCGAGAGATCGCGTGTCTGCGGATCGCCAAACTGCACGAGAAAGCCCGGGAGGGCGCGATGAACGCGCTGACCGTCGTAGAAACCACTCTTCACCAGATCGACAATATGCGCCACCGTCAAGGGCGCTTCGCCCGGGAATGTCTCGAATGAGAACGACCCCTTCGACGTTTCGACAACAATGATCGGAGCGATCTCCTGCGCCCCGGCGGCAGTCCACACGCCGCCGAGCATCAGTCCCACACACACAGCATCTCGGAGGGCGCGGGCACGAACGGAGGACACTGTTTTCATTTCCAAAAGCTCTAGGCTCCCTGTTCTCGGTTCGTCACCGTGATCACCGTGGTCGCGCGTTTTTTCGAGACCCGCGTCACGCCGACGCGTGGACACATCGGGGTCAGGACGCACTCGCCGCACCGTGGATACAGCGGCCGGCACACATTCTGCCCCCACGTGACCAGATACAGGTTGATGAGCGGCCACCAGCGCCCGTCGATCGCCGCGTACAGGGCCTGCTCGGTCTCGTCCGGCATGCCAGTCCGCACCCATCCCAAACGGTTCGCGATTCGATGGACGTGCGTGTCGACACAGATATTGCGACGGCTGCCGAAGGCGAGGATCAGCACCAGATTCGCGGTTTTCCGTCCCACGCCCGGCAGCATCAGCAGTTGCTCCATCGCGCCTGGAACGCAGCCGCCGAAGCGGTCGACCAGCAGCCGGCAGGTGGCTTTCACGTGGCGTGCTTTGTGTCGGTAGAAACTGACCGGATAGATCAACCGCTCGATCTGTTTCACCGTCAGCCGTCCCATCGTTCGCGGCGTTCGGGCCACCTTGAACAACCGCGTCGATGCCGCCAGGGTTGTCGCGTCCTGCGTACGGGCAGACAGCAGCGTCGCGATCAGCACCTGGAAGGGATCCTCCTCCTGGCTTTCGGAGATCTTCTCCACGGCAGGCAGTTCGAGGCCGTCGATCGCCTTCGCGAGGGCCCGCATGACTGATTCAACGAGGTTCGACGGGCCTGATACGGCCCGTCCCGCAGCACTCTTCGACGGGCCTGACAAGACCCGTCCCGCACCCGGCCTCACGAGGTCACCGGCGTGATCGGCGGGCGCCCCGCGAGCACCGCGATGACGTTCTCAGCGGCGAGATCGGCCATGGCGGTCCGCGTTTCAGTGGTTCCGCTCGCCAGGTGTGGCACGAGCAGGACGTTCTCGAGCGCCAGCAGATCGGGATGAACCGCGGGCTCGTCCTCGTACACGTCCAGCGCGGCGCCGGCGAGCAGATGCTCCCGCAGCGCCCAGGCCAGCGCGGACTCGTCCACGACAGGTCCGCGCGCGGTGTTCACCAGATACGCGGAGCGTTTCATTCTCGCCAGGGCACGCCGATCGATCAAATGGCGCGTCTCCGGCGTCAGGGGCACGTGGAGCGACACGACATCCGACGTGTTGAGGAGCCGGTCGATCGACAGTGACTCGGCGCCTGGCAGATCAGCCTCCCGCCGGGCGGCATAGGCCACCTTCATGCCGAACGCCGGGGCCTTCCGGGCGACCGCGCGGGCGATCCGTCCGAGCCCGACGAGCCCGAGCTGCTTGCCCTCGACCTCGGCACCCAGCATGAAGTCGAACGCCCATCCCTTCCATTCGCCGCGGCGGATCAGCCGCTCGCCTTCGGAGAGACGCCGCGTCACCGCGAGGATCAGTGCCCACGTGAAATCAGCGACCGACTCGGTCAGCACATCGGGCGTATTGGTCACGATGATGCCACGTGAGCGCGCGTGGGTGACGTCGATGTTGTTGTACCCAACGGCCACGTTGGCGATCACTTTCAGCTGCGGACCGGCCTCGATGATCTCCTGATCGATCCGCTCCGTCAGCATGCTGACGAGCGCGTCCTTGCCCGCCACCGCTGCGCGCAACTCCTCGCGAGGAATCGCTCCGGCTCCAGCGTAGACCTCAACCGTGCCGGCGGATTCGAGTCTGGCGAGCACCGAGGCAGGCAGTTTGCGGGTGACGAAAATGGAAGGCATGGCCGAGGAGCGCTCGTTAGCGCAGGACTTCATTCAGTCCTGCATTGTGATCGACGCTGCGACGGCAGGACTAAAAGTCCTGCGCTACGAGTACGACGCTGCGACGGCAGTAATGGTGTCCTCGTAGCGCAGACCTTCAGGTCTGCCTTGTCAGCAAGACTTGATTTGGTCCTGCAAACTCTAGTATCCGTACGACTGACAGTATCCGCAGTGGCTGCAGCGCACGGCTGGTTCGATGAGGCAGGCCTCTCCGGCCTCCGCCCCGCGCACGAGCGACAGCAATCCGTGGCTGGCATGCGCGCGACACTCAGCAGCGTGACCGCCGGCCGCCGATTCGCGGCCGAGCTGCCGCGCGACGGCTTCGCGCACGAGTGCGCGCAGTTGGGCTTCAGAGACTTCCATCGATGTACACCTGATCGACGATCCCGACGATGGCTGCGTCCACGGGCGCGCCCTTCTGCCCGATCGCTTCGCCTGCCGCGCGTCCTTCGAGCACGATCAGCACCTTCTCGCGGACGCCGGCGCCCACGCCGTCCACGGCCAGGAGCGCCGTGCCTCGTGGCGTATCGTCCGCGTTCAACGGCTGCACGAGCAGCAGCTTCGCACCCTCGAATTTGCGGTGCTTGCTGGTGGAGACGAGCGTGCCGACGACGCGCGCGATCTGCAATCGGTCACCCAATCTGCATTCTGAAATCTGCCGTCTGCGATTTCATGTGTCAACATCCCAGTGGTCCACGATTCCGACAATGCCGGCGTCGACCGGTGTCTCGACGGGATGGAAGGGGAAACTCGCCTCCTTCCCGCGAACGAAGAACACCTCTTCGCCGACGCCCGCGCCCACTGAATCCGCCGCCACGATCGCGCGCCCCGCCGGCTGCCGATCGGGGGTCACCGGCTGAACAATGAGCAGCGTCACGCCGGCAAGGGCCGGGTCCTTTCTCGTGACAACCACGTCGCCGATGACTCGACCAATGTTCATGAAGGTTCAAGGTTCAAGGTTCAAGGTTCCGGGTTCAAGGTTCCGGGTTCTACGGTTCGTTCAGTTCTATTTCGTCCACGATTCCGACGACGACTGCATCGACCGGGCAGTCCTTCATGCCGGACGCCATTCGGGCCGAGCTGCCACTGACGATGAGCACGGTCTCGCCGACGCCGGCCTCAACCGTGTCCACCGCAACGAGACAGCTGCCTTCAGCTTTCCCGCGAGGATCGATCGGCCGGGCGAGAAGGAGCTTGCTGCTGACGAGCCGCGCATCCTTGCGGGTCGCAACAACAGTCCCGACGATTTTTGCCAGGAGCATGATGTGGACTGAGCAGGCCTCATCCCGAAGGCTGCAGGAAGTATCCGCCTACGCCTTGGCGCTGGTTGCCTTGCCAATCGGCAGCGCGTCTTCGAGGTTGGCGTGCGGCCTGGGAATGACGTGAACCGCCACGAGCTCGCCCACGCGCCGCGCGGCAGCCGCTCCCGCGTCGGTGGCGGCCTTCACAGCCGCGACGTCGCCGCGCACGATCGCAGTCACGTAGCCGGCGCCGATCTTCTCCCAACCGACCAGCGTGACCTTGGCGGCCTTGACCATCGCGTCGGCGGCCTCGATCATCGCGACCAGGCCTTTTGTTTCGATCATCCCCAGCGCCTCGCCCATTGGGATCTCCTGACTGACAACGCCCGAGCTGAGGCTCGGGCCCACGGCTTTCGCTGACAACGCCCGACCTGAAGCTCGGGCCTACGGCTTCACTTTCGCTGACAACGCCCGACCTCAAGCTCGGGCCTACGGCTTCAGCCCGAGCCTACGACTGCCTACGACTGCCGCAGACCGTAGGCCCGACCTTCAGGTCGGGCGCGAGCCCGCCGTCTATTTCAAACTCCGGACGGCATCTTCGATGAGCGCGCAGAGCTCGCGGTATGTTAACCGAATTTCCGCTTCGTCACCGCCCCAAGGTTTTGCAATCCGAGCTGGCTCCGGTGAATCGGGCACCAGACGGAGGCCTGCGCCCTCCGGCGCCTTGATAATCTGGCACGCTTCGTCATCCGCCAGGCTCCCAGGGGCCTCCTGCTCCGTGCGGCAGATCGGCGCCGGCGCCTTGATGCCGTAGGTGTCTCGCAGTTCCTGCAGGCGCAGCAGTTCCTCGCGCGCGATGAGGTTTTCCCGTCCGAGCAGCCGCGCCACGAGGCTGATCTTCGCGAAGTGCTCGATCGTCTCCATCTTGTAGTAAGCGGAGAACAGGTCGCTGCCAACGGTCAGCGCACCGTGGTTGGCGAGCAGCATGCCGTCATGCGCCCTGATGTATTTCCGCACGGCATCCGGAAGCTCCTGCGTGGACGGCGTCGCATATTCGGCAATGGGAATGCTCCCGAGCGTCGTCACGACTTCCGCGAGAACGGCCTTGTCGAGCGGGATGCCGGCCACGGCGAATCCGGTCGCGGTCGGCGGGTGCGCGTGCACCACTGCCTGCACGTCCGCACGCTGCCGGTACACTTCGAGGTGCATCAGTATCTCGGACGAAGGATCGCGATCGCCTTCAAGCTTCCGGCCCTGCAGATCGGTGATGCACATCATGTCCGGCGACATGAATCCTTTGCAGACGCTCTTGGGCGTCATGAGGAGCCGATCCGCGCCGAGCCGCACGCTGATGTTCCCGTCGTTCGAGGCGGTATACCCGCGCGCGTACATGCGACGGCCGACCTCGACGATATCGGCCCGCAGCGAGGATTCGGTGCTCATGCAAGACTGGCCCGGCGCGCCTGATACCGGTCACGGCAGCCGGCGGAGCAGAAATAGAGCTGATCGCGGCCGTTCGCGAGCATGATCGCACGCTCGGGCACCACAAACGTGCCGCACACCGGATCACGGACCATGTGAACGCTCGGCTGAGGCGTACGGCCCGACGGCCGGCGCCCGGTTGCCCCCTCGACAACGCCGTCGACGAGCCGCCAGAATGCACGCCCCACGATGATGACCAGGATCAGCAGGAGAATGAAGCGAGCCATCAGGAGCCGGGTGTGGAGGCCGATCCTGTGTTGGGGTGCGCGGATCGAATGGCTTCGAGCATGCGACTCGCCTGCTGCGCCTCGAGGCTTCCGGGCGCGAGGCGGACAACCTGCTCCCATGCCTTCTGCGCGCCGAGCAGATCCTGTTTGCCGCGCGCCCGTACCACGCCCAGGTTCAGTAATGTCTTGACGTGTTTCGGATCGACTTTCAGCGAGTGATCGAACTGCTCCAGCGCTTTGTCGAACTGATTCGTATAGTAGTAGGCAACGCCGAGGTCAGTGCTGACATCCGGATCCTTCGGCGCAAGCTTCAGTCCCTCGTTGTACCACTTGATTGCCTCGTCGTACCGCTCGGCGTCGAAATAGAGATTACCCAGCTTGACGCGCGGCGCTGGATTGGACGGCTCGCGCTCGGCGACCGACTTGAACGCCGTCACCTGGTTTTCGTCAAGAAGGGCGGCGGTCGTCCCGCCGCCTCCACTGGCTGGCTGGGCGGCCTGCGGCGTGGTGATCTGCGGCCCAACCTTCGCCTGCTGGCTGCCGATCACCCAGCCTGCTATCAACCCGAACAAAATGCCCGCGATACCGAATGCGATGGAGTCAGATTTCATCAGGAAAAAGCCTTC
>JAHFUL010000005.1:0-35726 GCA_023265155.1 Acidobacteriota bacterium | reverse complement strand
GCTATCAGCTCTCAGCTTTCGGCTCTCAGGTCTGATCATAGCACCGGCCCGAGCACGTCGAGGTACTCGCGGACGACGGGCGCCAGGCCCATGAAGAGCGCGCGGGAGATGATGGCGTGACCGATTGAGACCTCTTCCAGGTGCGGTAGATCGCGGAACAGCAGGAGGTTATCGAGATCCAGGTCGTGGCCGGCGTTGACGCCCATGCCAAGTGAGCGCGCCAGACGCGCCGCGCTGGCGTACGTGTGGACGGCACGGCGCGCATCCAACCCACCGCGTTCGAATGCCCGCGCAAACGGCTCAGTATAGAGCTCGACCCGATCGGCGCCGAGCGACGCGGCCAGCTCGATACTCGATGCCTCGGGATCGACGAACAGACTGATCCGAACGCCGCGAGCCTTCAGATCGCGGACCACTCCTGGGAGCCGTTCAGACTCAGGTCCTGCGCTCCATCCTTTCTGACTGGTGATCTCTCCCGGCACGACGGGAACCAGCGTGCATTGATCGGGCCGCACCTCGTGTACGAGCGCCAGGAGATCGGGTCGAGGATCGCCTTCGATGTTGTATTCGACGGCAGGACGCCGATCGGCCAGCGCTGCGGCGATCTCGCGAACGTCTTCCGGAGTGATGTGGCGACGGTCGGCACGCGGATGGACGGTGATGCCGTGGACGCCAGACTCGACGCAGATCGCCACCGCATCGAGCACGCGAGGCACCCGGGCGCCGCGTGAGTTGCGCAGCGTGGCGACTTTGTTCACGTTGACGGACAGGCGGATCATGAATTTGGTTATCTGGTCATGTGGTCATTTGGTGACAATTGATCGGCAATGACCCAATCAATGACTAGATGACCAGATGACCACATTCACCCTACGTGCTGTTTGATCGCCTCGATGATCTCCTGGGCCCAGGCGCGGATCTCGTCTTCGCGCTTGCCTTCCAGCATCACGCGCAGCAGTGGCTCGGTTCCTGAATAGCGCACGAGAAGGCGGCCCTGTCCGGCGACGCGCGACTCGACTCTCGCGATGGCGGCCGCCACGTCCGGCACGGTCGTCAGGTCGACCCGCTCCCGGACCCGGACGTTCAACAATACCTGCGGGTAACTCACCAGATCGGCGGCGAGGTCGGCCAGCGACCGGCCGCTCAACGCCACGGTGCGCAGCACGTTCAGCGCCGTGCACAATCCATCACCGGTGAACAGATAGTCCGAGAAGATGATGTGGCCCGACTGCTCGCCGCCAAGCGACAAATCGCGAGCGATCATCTCTTCCATCACGTACTTGTCGCCGACCGCGCAGCGCACGAGGCCGATGCCGAGATCCTTCAGCGCGAGCTCCAACCCGATATTGCTCATGACGGTGGCGACGAGGGCATTGCCCTTCAGGCGGCCCTCGCGCTGCAGCTGCCGCGCGCACATCAACAGCACCGCATCGCCGTTGACGATCTGCCCACGCTCGTCGACGAAGATGGCGCGATCGCCGTCGCCATCGAACGCCACGCCCAGGCCGCAGCCCGCCTTCAGGACGGTCGCCGCGAGCCTCTCCGGATGGGTCGAGCCGCAGTGCAGGTTGATATTGCGACCATCGGGTGCGTTGCCGATGACAACGACGTCGAAGCCCAGACTCTTGAACAGCACCTCCGCCACTCGGGTGGTCGCCCCGTGCGCGCAATCGATGGCGAGCCGGAAATCCTTCAGCGGCACCGCTTCGGGCAGGACCTGGCGAAGATGGTCGAGATAGGCGCCGACAAGATCGGCGCCGGGAGGCGACGCGGCCGAACCGGCTTTCGTCGTCCAGGCGGTGTCGCGGACAATCTGTTCCACTTCCCGCTCGAGACGCTCCGTGAACTTCTCGCCGCGCCCCGAGAAGACCTTGATGCCATTGTCCTCGAACGGGTTGTGCGACGCGGAGATCACCACGCCGGCATCGAAACCCTCGGCGCGCGTGAGGTACGCCACGGCCGGAGTCGGCACGACGCCGGCGCTCGTCACGTCTGCGCCTTCACCGGACGCGCCGAGAGCCAGTTCGGCCTCAATCCAGCTGCCAGATTCCCGCGTGTCGCGACCAACGAGGAAGCGCAGCGGATCGGCGCCTCCCGGCAAAGCGCGCACGAGCGCTGCGCCCAGCCGGCGGACGGTTTGCGGATCGAGCGGATACTCGCCGGCAATGCCGCGCACGCCGTCGGTTCCGAATAGACGCGGAGGAGACTCAGTCTTTTGCACGAATGATCTGGACCTGGACGCTGACGGTTGCGGGATGCGGACTCTTCACGCGAAGTGCGGGATCAACAAAACCCACCGTGACGGTTTCTGTGACTGTCTGACGCATGCCCGCAACGGAGATTGGCTCGGTCACGGCTTCGGTCACCTGATCGACCGAGCTTTCCGGCCCGGCCACTTCCACCATCTTCGGCGCGGCGGTGACCTCGCCCACGAAGTAGCCGCGCTCGGGAATCCCTTCCCACAAAGGATGGACGGGAACCATGCGCGCTTTCGAGTTTTCAAATGTGAGCGCGACGCTCGAAGGCGTGACCTGCACGACCTGGACGCCGAACGGGGTCCGCACCTGTTCGGGCGTCAACTGAAAAAGCCGGGCGCCGGGGCGCGCCGTGTGCAGATCGATCGCGGCAAAGAGGTCTCCCGACGACAACCCGCTGAGCGTGCCCGACGCGCCACGGACCCGCACGTCGACAAACGCCGGCGACTCGCCGTGCAGTTCGAGGCCCGCGGGGAACTGCTGCAGCTCCAGCGGGACGCGCAGTCCGCGCTCGACGGTCTCCTCTCCCGCCACGATGAGCCAGAGCAGCACGGCAAGGCCGACCGACAGGGCTTTCAAGCCAAGGTGCTGCAGCGGCTTGATCGTCTTCACGTGTACTGCACTTTCCGGTTGCGCGCCGCCCGGCGCCGCTGGAGCATCAGCGACGGCAGCCGTCGCCGCAGCGCGTCCGCGTCGAGCCCTCGTTCGATCTGTCCATCGGCGGCGATGGAAATCGTGCCGGTCTCTTCGGAGACGACGATAGCGAATGAATCGTTCTCCTCCGTGAGGCCGATCGCCGCCCGATGCCGCGACCCGAGCTCCTTGCCGAGCTTCGGGTTGGTGGTGAGCGGAAGAAAGCAGGCGGCGGCCGCGATCCGGTTCTCGCGGATGATGACGGCGCCGTCGTGCAGGGGAGATGTCGGCTGAAAGATGCTCACGAGCAAATCGTAGGTCAGCGCGGCGTCGATCGGAATGCCGCCCTCGATGTAGTTGCGGAGGCCAATCAGCCGTTCGACCGCCATGATCGCACCCTCACGCCGGCTCGAGAGCATGCCCGCGGCGACCACCAGCTCCTCGATCGATTCCTCCGCGGATTTGTCGGCCGCAAAGAACCTGAAGAAGGGCGTGCGGCCCATGTGCGCCAGCGCGCGCCGGATATCGGACTGAAACAGCACGATCAGCGCGAAGACGAGGTACGTGGCCAGGTTGCGAACCAGCCAGCTGACCGTCTCGAGATGGGCCCACTCGGAGCCGTAGAACAGCCCGATGAGCACGGCGCCGCCAAGCGCCATCTGCACCGCGCGTGTGCCGCGAATGAACTTGAGGACCTGATAAACGAACAAGGACACCACGAGGATGTCCACGAGATCCCACCAGCTGACGTTGGGGCGCGCCGGAATGACTGTGAGCCAGCTCATTGAGGGATCCGTTCCACCTGGCTGTCAGCGGACAGCTTCCGAGGCTGAGTGGCGCCTGATTTCCTCGGCGACACGAACCACCTGGACCATCTCCGACACCGCGTGCACGCGCACGATGTGAGCGCCTCCCAGGACCGACGCGGTCACGGCCGCCGCGGTGCCCCAGTCGCGCTCGAGCGCCGGCCGGTCCTGCAGGGCCGCCCGCATGAACGATTTGCGCGAGGGACCCGAGAGCAGCGGCCGGTCCAGCGCCTCGGATACCTCGGCAAGACGAGCCAGAACACCATAGCTGTGGGCCGCGTGTTTGGCAAACCCTATCCCTGGGTCCACTATCAGCCGGTCGAGGGGCACGCCGGCCAGTTGCGCGGTCGACAGGCTTTCGCGGAGCTCCAGGGTCACCTCGGCGATCACGTCCCGGTAGTCCGCGTCCGCGTACATGCTGGTCGAGCGTCCTCTCATGTGCATGAGGATGAGCGCGGCCCCCGCGTGGGCCACGACGCGCGCGAGAGCGGGTTCGTACCGGAGCCCGCTGACGTCGTTCACCAGCACGGCTCCCTCTCCCAGAGCGGCGCGGGCGACCTCGGCCTTGTAAGTGTCAACTGAAATGGGAATGCGGAGGCGGCCCGCGAGCGCCCGCAGAACGGGCAGAACCCTCGCCAGTTCTTCGGCGATCGGTACAGGCACCGCGCCTGGCCGGGTGGATTCCCCGCCAATGTCGATGAGATCGGCGCCCTGCGCTTCGATCTGCAGCGCCCGCTCGACGGCCGCTGCCGGCTCGACGAGCGCCGACGCTTGGGCGAAGGAATCGGGCGTGATGTTGAGAATTCCCATGACGAGCGGACGCTCGCCGAGAGACAAGGCGCGCCCTGATGCGAGCGGGATGGAATACGAACGGCGCTCTGGGAATTTACACTTCACAATTGGGAATCATGAATTCGTCGCGGACAATGAATGCCTCATTGCCCAATTCCCACTTGTAAATTGCTTCGTCCCCTAATCGGCCGGAAGCGGCTTGTTCAACGACGGGACCATGGGCGAGCGTTCCTTCTGGCGTGGACGCGCCTCGGTCTCGCCAGGTTCCTCTGCGACGGCCACACGCGCCGCCGCGGCGTGCGGCTCGTCGAGCGACAGACCCGCGGCGAGCCGGCGGACCTGATCGGCGTCGAGGACCTCGTGGGAGAGCAGCGCTTCGGCGATCTGTTCGAGGACCGCCTTCTGGCCCTCGAGCAGGTTCCGGGCACGGTCGTAGTTGCCGGTGATGAAGCGCTTCACCTCGTGGTCAATCTTGAGCGCCGTATCCTCGCTGTAGTCCTGATGCTGCGCGATCTCGCGGCCGAGGAAAATCTGCTCTTCCTTCTTGCCGAAGGTGAGCGGCCCCATCGCGTCGCTCATGCCCCATTCGCAGACCATCCGGCGCGCGAGATCGGTCGCCCGCTCCAGGTCGTTGCCGGCGCCGGTCGTGAGACTCTCCATCGTGATCTCCTCGGCGATGCGGCCGCCGAGCAGAATCGCGATCTGATCGTTCAGATAGTCGCGCGAGTAGTTGTGCTTCTCATCGGCTGGCAGCTGCTGCGTGAGGCCGAGCGCCATGCCGCGCGGAATGATCGTGACTTTGTGAATCGGGTCGGCGTGCGGCAGCAGCACCGTCAGCAGCGCGTGGCCGGCTTCGTGAATCGCGGTGACGCGCTTCTCGGCGTCGCTGATGATCATCGAGCGCCGCTCGGATCCCATCAGCACTTTGTCCTTCGCGTACTCGAAATCGCGCATCCGCACGACCTTCTGGTTGAGCCGGGCCGCGCTCAATGCCGCCTCGTTCACCAGGTTCGCCAGATCGGCTCCGGAGAAACCGGCCGATCCTCTCGCCAGCACGGGAATCTCCACATCATCGGACATCGGAATCTTCCGGGTGTGGACGGCGAGAATGCCCTCGCGGCCTCTCACGTCCGGCCGGTTCACGACAATCCGGCGATCGAAGCGGCCCGGACGCAGCAGCGCCGGATCGAGCACGTCGGGGCGGTTGGTCGCGGCGACGAGAATCACGCCTTCGTTCGACTCGAAGCCGTCCATCTCGACGAGCAGCTGATTCAGTGTCTGCTCGCGTTCGTCGTGACCCCCGCCGAGACCGGCGCCGCGATGGCGCCCCACGGCGTCGATTTCGTCGATGAAGACGATACACGGTGCGTTCTTCTTGCCCTGCTCGAAGAGGTCGCGGACCCGCGATGCTCCGACGCCGACGAACATCTCGACGAAGTCGGAGCCGCTGATTGAAAAAAACGGAACATTCGCCTCGCCCGCCACAGCCCGCGCCATCAGGGTCTTCCCGGTTCCGGGAGGCCCCATGAGCAGGACACCTTTGGGAATGCGCCCGCCGAGTTTTTGAAACTTCTGAGGTTCCTTGAGGAACTCGATGATTTCCTGAAGCTCCTCCTTTGCCTCGTCTACTCCGGCTACGTCCTTGAACGTCACCTTCTTCTGCGTGCTGGAGGAGAGCTTCGCCTTGCTCTTGCCGAACGACAGCGCCTTGTTGCCGCCGCTCTGCATCTGCCGCATGAAGACGAACCAGAAGCCGACGATCAGCAGCGTCGGCGCCCAGGAAAAGATCAGTGTCGCCCACGGACTCCCGGTCGCTTCCTTCGACTCAATTTTCACGCCGCTATCGGACAGCAGGTTGCCCAAGGCGTCGAACTGGGTCGGCGCGTACGTGCGAGACTGGACGTCCTGCGAATCCTTGAAGACGATTTCCTGGCCGGTAATGACGACCTGGGAAACCTTCGATTCCTTGACCTGGGCCAAGAAGTCACTGAAGGGGACGGTTCTCACCCCCGTCTGGACGTACTGCGTGACGTTCCAGATCACGACGCCGACGACGACCAGCGCCACCCAGAAAACCAGATTCCTCAGCGTCGAGTTCACGCGGGGCCTCCCAGCACCTTAAGTCTCAAGATTATCACGGCTTCCGCGGGGCTCGTTACCCGAAACTCCTCGTCGATGGTGTACCCGGCCACCCAAACGATTCGGTCCCGTTCGTCCACCACGAGCGGCACCGCGTCACGCTGCCGCCGAGCCACTTTCCGGTCCACGAAGAAGTCCTGCAGCTTCTTGAGCCCGTCGAGCCCAAGTGGCCGAAACCGATCCCCAGGGCGCCTGTTACGCACTGAAAGGGTTCCCGTGCACCGGTCCCGCCGAATCACCGCAACAGCGCCGCTTCCCAGAATTGCATCGCCCGCGGCGGCTGCCTGGACCGAACCGGCCTCTTCCGCAGAGACGAGGCAACCGGCTTCAGCAAGCGCGACCTCTCCAGGAATAGACAATGGATATCTGAAAAGGTTCACGGGGTTCACGGGGTTCGCTGGGTTCACGGGGTTCGCTGGGTTCACGGGGTTCGCCGGGTTCACCGGGTTCAGAGGGTTCACCGGGTTCACCGGGTTCACCGGGTTCAGAGGGTTCACCGGGTTCACCGGGTTCACAGGGTTCACAGGGTTCACAGGGTTCGGCATCCAGCGGCCCACCAGCTCGGCCGGCCTACTCCTTAGGACGATATCGGCGCCATCGCGTTCCAGCCGTTGTCCCGGCCCGTCAATCGGACCCCCGGGCGGGCCGCCGCCCGCCCGAGTCAGCTCGAGTGCGCGCTCGACATGGGCGAAGGAAACAGTCCGTCCCCTCGCGGCGAGCGTCATGGCCTGATGGAGCACCAACCGGGCGAGCGCCAAAGGCGCGCGATGGAGCGCCTCAGCATCGAGCCGCCAGGACCCGTCGGACTCCTGCCGGCAGACCTGCGACGAGAGCGCGGCGGCCGCCGAGTCCATCCAGTGCCACGCTTCGCGGGTGATTTCCGCCTCGCCGGCGAGAACATCCACAATTGCGGGGTTGAACCGCTCGAGAAACGGCAGCAGTTGGGCGCGGACGCGATTGCGGGGAATCGTGAGATCGTCGTTGCTGTCGTCGTGCACGTAGTCGACCTCGGCGGCGTCGAGATATTCGCGCAGCTCGGCGCGCCGGCAGGCGAGGAGCGGCCGGACGATCGCGCCGCGACGCGGATGCATCGACGCAAGGCCGCGCATGCCGGCGCCTCGCACGAGGCGCAGAAGAAACGTTTCCGCCTGATCGTCCCTCGTGTGCCCAAGGGCCACCACGTCGGCGTCGAAGTGGACGCGAGCGCGTTCAAAGAAGGCGTGGCGCGCGGTGCGGGCGGCGTCTTCGAGGGACCGCTGTTCTCTGCGGGCCCGCTCGGCGACCGCCTCGCGCCCGGCCAGGAAGGGCCAACGGAGGGAAGCCGCCGCATCCCGGCAGAAGCGCTCATCGCGTTCGGCCGCCGGCCGCAGTTGATGGTTGAAGTGCGCGACACCCGCCACGCGCAACTCGCCGGCTGCGTCGAGCCGCTGAAGAAGATGCGCGAGCGCAACAGAATCCGAGCCACCCGACACCGCCACCACGATGCGCGTGCCGGGCTCGGCGAGGCCGTAGCGGTGAATCGTGCGTCGAACGCGATCGAGGACTTCCATGGTCACATTGGGCAGGCAAGGCTGGCGAGGCGGGCAAGGCCGGCAGGCGAGCGCGAAACAGAAGCGGCGTGCCTCTTGCCTGCCCTGCCAGGCCCGCCTGCCCTGCCCGCCCAAAATGGTGCCGGAGGACGGATTCGAACCGTCGACCCCGCGCTTATGAGACGCGTGCTCTCACCAACTGAGCTACTCCGGCCGGAACTGGTGATGTTAACACGGCGATCGGCCGCGTCCGTTCACGCCAACCGTGATCCGGCATCGACGATCGCCGCGGCCAGAAGCGGAATCATGATCTCGTGGTGGCCGATGAGCGAGTAGCCGCGCCCCGTCCGCGCCGTCGGGCGTCTCACGACGTTGGTCTGGGGCCGGTACGCGCGGATGAAATCCAGATCGACCGTCGTCAGGCCCGCCAGCGCGAACCCGCGGTTGCGCGCCAGCGCCACCGCCTTCAGGAAGACCTCCGGCAGAATCACCGCTGATCCGCAGTTGATGTAGACGCCGTTCTCGAGGCGCGCCACGTTCGCGGCGAAATAGCGGAAGTCGCGGAGACTGCCCTCGCCGATCGCCCGGCCGGACGCCGCCGGATGCATGTGAATGATGTCGGTGCCGATCGCGATGTGCGCGGTGACCGGCACGCCGAGCCGCGCAGCCGCGGCAAGCACGCTGCTCGGGGCAAACTGCGGCTGGCGGTCCGCAAGAAACCGTCCGACGGCCTGTCCGATCCCCAGGCCGCCCTCCACGCCGTCGGTGATCGCCTGGTTCAGCAGTCGCCCTGTCTCCTCGGCCATGCCGAACGTGCCGGGACCAAGCGTCTGGTCCACATCCTCTGAGGTCGCGCCCACGAGCGCCACCTCGAAATCGTGAATGACGGCGGCGCCGTTGGTGGCAATCGCCGAAACGAACCCTCGCTCCATCAAATCGATCAGCACCGGGCCGAGCCCCGTCTTGATGACGTGCGCGCCAATGCCCCATACCACCCCGCTCGCCTGTCTGGCCTCCGCAACGGCGCGCGCGATCGCCTTGAAGTCGGCCGCGGCGAGAATCGCGGGAAGCGAGTCGAGAAACTCGCGGATCGTCGAACCAGGCGCGCAGGGACGCGCGAAATCCTCCGCCTGGGCCTTGTTCGGCCGCGACCGGAGGGGATACGTCCGGATGCCGGAGAGATCGAATTCTTCGTAGGGGAAGGGCATATTGAGGTCTGCCGGATCTGATAAGGTCCGGCCCTACACCTGACAAGGTCAGAGCCCGCATGCGGGGCGGGCCTTATCAGGCCCGCCTCACAATATCAGCATGGCATCGCCGTAACTATAGAACCGATACTGCTCGTCAATCGCCTCCGCGTACGCCTTCAGCACACGATCGCGTCCACCGAACGCGGACACCAGCATCAGCAGCGAGGAGCGCGGCAAGTGGAAATTGGTGATCAGCCCCTGAACCACGCGAAATGAAAATCCCGGGTAGATGAAGAGATCGGTTTGGCCGGCTCCCGCCACCACTCGGCCCTCGTGTGCCTTCGCCACGGCCTCGAGCGTCCGCGTCGTGGTCGTCCCGACGGTGATCACGCGGCGATGCTCGTCGAGCGCTCGATTGATCGCGCCGGCCGCCATCTCGCTGATCTCGTAGCGCTCAGGTTCAAGGACGTGGTCCTCCACCCGCTCGACGCGGACGGGCTGGAACGTCCCGTATCCCACGTGAAGCGTGATCGCCGCGATTTCGACGCCGCGATCGCCGAGATGCGCCAGCAGCGCCTCGCTGAAGTGCAGTCCCGCGGTCGGAGCCGCCACCGACCCGCGACGCGTGGCAAAGACCGTTTGATAGCGCTCGCGATCCTCCGGGCGATCGCCGCGCCTGATGTAGGGCGGCAGCGGCACATGCCCGATCGCATCCACGGCAGCGTCGACGTCGAGGGGCGTTGAGCCGGCATCGGTCCAGAGAGAAATCACACGCCGGCCGAACGATCCGCGCGCGAGCACCTCGCCGTGAAGAGCGGTGGCGGCGCCTTCGAAGATGACGCGAGAGCCGACCTTCAGCTTCTGGCCGGGATGCATGAGCGCGTTCCACAACGTCCACAGCGGGGTCAGACGGGGGTCTGACCCCAACGGTCGAATTGGGGTCAGACCCCCGTCTGACCCCGACTGATCCCCGAGCCGCCCGATCAGCAGGCACTCAACGGCGCCGCCGCTCGGCACACGCCGGCCGAGCAGCCGAGCCGGGAATACCCGCGAGTCATTGACGACCAGGACGTCGCCGCGCCGCAGATGTGCCCCCAGGTCGGACACGTGCGTGTGGTTGACACGCCCGCCCTCGCGCTCGAGATGCAGTAGACGCGACGCGGCGCGCTCCCCGGCCGCTTCCTGCGCGATCAGTTCAGTCGGAAGCTCGAAATGGAAGTCGGCGACGTCCACGGGATGGAATGTTAATGGCGATCAAGGCCGTCTGCGATCGGATCGAAGACTTCAAGGAGATCGGCGAGCTGCTCGGAGCGTCGCCGTCGATCGGGCGAGAGGCGGCAGCTTTGGTGGGCGTCGGCCATGGACGACCGCGCCCGCGATGGGCGCGTACTCCAGCTCGGTTCCATCCGCGGCCGTGCGCAGCAACAGGCCCCCTCGGCTCATGTCACCCCGGCCCACGAACGCCACGGGAAAACCTAACCGCCCGCCAAAGATCTCGAGCAGGATGCCGACGTACTTCGGGGACGCGATGCTGCCGAGGAGGACGACCTCGCAATCAGTGCCGACGTCGCGCTCCAGCAGGCGCGCGCTCTGCTCGAGCGGCTTGCGGTAAGCCGCGTTATCGGGATGCACATCGGCGCCCGCGAACGCCCGCAGCGCCGTTTGCGTGATCGGCGTGTCGGGCGTCCGCAGCCCGCTGTTGGGCGTGATGATGTGGACACCGGGATAGTCCGGATCGGGCGGTGACGCGAACCGGCGCGCGTACGTCAGCTTCCCGCGAAAGTACAGACCGCTGACGAACGCGAAGACATCACCGAGCGCGGCGCCCTCAGATGAACGCAGCCGCTCCGCGAGGTCGAAGGTGGCGCACGGCGACAGGATCTGCGTCGCACGCCGCCCGCTGCAGTTGGCGGGTGACAGAAGGAACACTCGGGACATACCAGATTGGATCGTAGCGCGGACCAAACGATCGTAGTGCAGGGCTTTCAGCCCTGCCGTGTCGGGCAGGCCTGAAGGCCTGCACTACTTCTACCTTCGACCTTCGACCTTCTGCCTTCGACCTTCGACCTTCTACCCCCTTCTACTTCAAAAGCCCCAGCGGACCAGCACCGATCCGACGGTAAATCCTGCACCCACCGACGCCAGCAGCACGAGATCGCCCTTCTTGAGGCGACCCGAACAGACGGCATCGTTCAGCGCGAGCGGAATCGTCGCCGCGGTGGTATTGCCGAAGCGCTCGATGTTGATGATCACCTTGTCGGGATCGATGCCGAGCTTTTCGCTGGCCGACTGGATAATCCGCCGGTTCGCCTGGTGCGACACGAAGAGATCGATGTCATCAGGCGTCAGCCCGTTCCGCTCCATGATGCGCCGAGAGATTTCCTCGGTCTTGCGGACCGCGAATTTGAAAACGGTCTGGCCGTCCTGCTTGACGTAGTGCAACCGCCGATCGATCGTTTCCTGCGATGGTGGATGCAGGCTGCCGCCTGCCGGCATGCACAGCGCCGCCCCGCCGCTGCCATCGATCTCGTGCTCGTAGTCGAGAATCGCTCCCTCGTCGGCAGGCGCGGCCGACACCACGCAGGCGCCCGCCCCGTCGCCGAAGATCACGCAGGTGGCCCGATCCTGGTAGTCGATGATGCTCGTCATCACGTCGGCGCCGACGACCAGCGCGTGGTCGTGCGCCCCGCTCGCCACGATCTGACTCGCGGTCGTGAGCGCGTACGTAAACCCCGAGCACGCAGCGCTCAGGTCGAATCCCCATGCCCTGTGCGCGCCGATCTTGTGCTGCAGCAGGCAGGCGGTGCTCGGAAACATCATGTCGGGGGTCACCGTGCCGACGACGATGAACCCGATGTCGTCGGGGGTCAGCCCGGCCCGTTCGATCGCCTTCAACGCGGCCTCTTTGGCGAGATCCGACGCGGCCACGCCGGGATCGACGATGTGCCGCTCGCGGATGCCGGTCCGCTGAAGGATCCACGCGTCGGTGGTCTCGACGAGCTTCTCCAGGTCGGCATTCGTCAGCACGCGCGGCGGGACATAGGTGGCGAGCGACGTGATGGCCGTCGGCCGTCCGCCGTACCGCGGGCTGCGCTTCGGCCGGGCTCGTGGAGCGAATCTCTCTTCCATCGGTGGATCGGTGCCGACATTGTTCATCGGGTTTATCGGGTTTATCGGGTTCATCGGGTCCATCGGGTCCATCGGGGCTACCGGGTCTACCGGGCTCACCACAGCCTTGAATCCCTCCCGGGCGCCTGGAGCCCGAAATACCCATATGCCCGCGGCGTCGCCACGCGCCCGCGCGGTGTCCGATCCAGGAAGCCGATCTGAATCAGGAAGGGCTCGTAGATATCCTCGATGGCGTCCCTCTCTTCGCTGATCGCCGCGGCGATGGTGCCGAGGCCCACCGGGCCGCCGCCGAACTTGTCGATGATCGTCCTGAGCAGCTTGCGATCCACTTCGTCGAAACCATGCTCGTCGACCTCGAGCAGCTCGAGCCCAGCGTGGGCAACCGCCAGCGTAATCGTCCCGGTGGCCCGCACCTGCGCGTAATCCCGAACGCGGCGCAGCAGCCGGTTCGCAATGCGCGGGGTGCCGCGGGCGCGCCGGGCTATCTCGCTGGCCGCCGGATCCTCGATCGGCACGTCGAGAATCTTCGCCGACCGCCGGACGATCTCTTCGAGATCGGCCGGGGTGTAAAACTCCAGCCGGTGCGTGATCCCGAACCGCGAGCGCAACGGAGACGTCAGCAGGCCCGTCCGCGTCGTGGCGCCAATCAGCGTGAACGGTTCCAACCGCATTTTGACCGTTCGCGCGCCGGGCCCCTGGCCGATGATGATATCGACCTCGTAGTCTTCGAGGGCGGGATACAGAATCTCCTCGACCACCGGCGACATCCGATGGATTTCGTCGATGAAGAGCACTTCACCAGGCACGAGATTCGTCACGATGCCCACGAGGTCGCCCGGCTTCTCGATGGCTGGCCCCGACGTGGCGCGGATCGACACCCCAAGCTCATTGGCGATGACGTACGCCAGCGTGGTCTTCCCCAGGCCTGGCGGCCCGTGCAGCAGGACGTGATCGAGCGGCTCGCCGCGCTGTTTCGCGGCGGTAATCGCCACCTGAAGATTTTCGCGCACGCGGTCCTGGCCGATGTACTCATCGAGCATGCGCGGACGCAGACCCGCTTCGTACTGTGAGTCTTCATCGACGCGGGTCGCGGTCACGAGGCGATCGTTCATGGCTCAACAGAACGCCCGACCTGAAGGTCGGGCCTACAGTCTCACTGTCAGCTCTCACGCGACAATTCCGCAACGCCAGCTCGTAGGCCCGAGCTTCAGTAGCCAGATCGTAGGCCCGAGCTTCAGCTCGGGCACCAGGGCTTAACTCAACAGAACGCCCGACCTGAAGGTCGGGCCTGCAGTCTCACTGTCAGCTCTCACGCGACAATTCCCCCAACGCCAGGTCGTAGGCCCGAGCTTCAGTAGCCAGATCGTAGGCCCGAGCTTCAGCTCGGGCACCAGGGCTTAACTCAACAGAACGCCCGACCTGAAGGTCGGGCCTACAGTCTCACTGTCAGCTCTCACGCGACAATTCCGCAACGCCAGCTCGTAGGCCCGAGCTTCCGTAGCCAGATCGTAGGCCCGAGCTTCAGCTCGGGCGCCAGGGCTTAACTCAACAGAACGCCCGACCTGAAGGTCGGGCCTACAGTCTCACTGTCAGCTCTCACGCGACAATTCCCCCAACGCCAGGTCGTAGGCCCGAGCTTCAGTAGCCAGATCGTAGGCCCGAGCTTCAGCTCGGGCACCGAGTCTCAACGCGACAATTCCCGCAAGGCCAGCTTCAACGTGCGTTCGAAATCGCCCTCCGGCGTGGCTTTCACGGCCGCCGCCACAGCTTTTTCGGCAAGCGGCCGATGATACCCCAGGTTCACCAGGGCGGAGAGCACGTCGTCTTTGAGCGCGGTTGTCCCGACGACTTCGACGGCCGATGTTTCGACGCGCGCGCGCGGCAGCCGATCCCTCAGCTCGAGGACGATCCGTTCACCAGTCTTTTTCCCGACACCGGGAATCGCCGTCAGTCGCGCGAGATCGCCCTTCTCGATGGCTCGAATGAGCTCCGGCGGCTCGATACCCGACAATACGGCCAGCGCCAGCTTCGGACCGATGCCGCTCACGCTGATCAGGCGCTCGAACAATTCCTGCTCGAGTCGCGTTGCGAAGCCGTACAGCGCAAGCGCGTCCTCTCGCACGTGGGTGTGAATGCGAAGCGCGATGTCGCTCCCCGCGTCCCCCAGACCGTAGAACGTCGACAGCGGCACCGCCACGTCGTAACCAATCCCGTTCACGTCCACGACAAGGCGATTCGGCTGTTTGTCGAGAATGCGTCCGCGCAGATGCGCGATCACGATGGTCCTTGGCTGCTGGCGTGCGCGTCCTTGGAATTGGAGACCGCTGAAACGCTCCTGGCCGAGCCTTCAACGGCTAGAGCGCATTTCACGATGCCGTGGCACGTAGTGTCCAGCCTTAGCCGGACTTGGCGACGGTCCGCCTGAAGGCGGACACTACGGCATAGTGAAAAGCGCTCCAGAGCCCAAGGACCAGCGACATTGAAGGGCTCGACACGAGGATCGCCCAAGGACCAGGGCGGCCCAAGGACCAGGGACGGCCCAAGGACCAGGGACGGACCAAGGACCACGGACCAAGGACCAAGGACCATTTAGCGTGAGGGCCTGAAGTGCCGCCAGCTCGTGGCGCTCTTCGTCATCGCGGCAGCAGCACCGGCAGGAAGCATTGAATGACAGTGGCAGATGGCAACAGCAAGCGCGTCGGCGGCGTCGTAGGGCAACGGAAGTTTCGCCAGCTCGAGAAGCAGCTTCACCATCTGCTGGACCTGATGCTTCTCCGCGCGCCCGTTCCCCACAACGGCGCGCTTGATCTCGGCCGGTGTGTATTCGAAGACCGGCAGTCCCGCCTCGACGGCGGCCAGCACCGCCACGCCGCGAGCGTGGCCGAGCTTCAATGCGCTCCGCGCATTGACCCCGTGAAAGACGTTTTCAATCGCCACGCAGTCGGGCCGGCAGTCCTTCAGAAGCAGAGCCAACGCCGTGTGAATCTTGAGCAGCTTTTCCGGAAATGATCCGAGCGAGGCAGAGACGATGGCTCCGGAGAGGACGAGGCGAAGCCGCGAGCCGTTGGTCTCGACGCAGCCGTAGCCGGTGCGATCGGAGCCGGGGTCGATGCCGAAAATCGTCACGCCAGCGAGGCCTCGATCTCCTTTTCCTCGATGTCGAAGTTCGACCAGACGTGGCGGACGTCGTCGAGATCGTCGAGCACGTCCATCAGCTTCACCATCGACTGCGCCTGCTTGCCCTCGAGCTTCAGGTAGTTCTGAGGGAGCATGGAGATCTCGGCGGCTTCCGGTTCGATGCCAAGCTTCTTCACCGCATCGAGCACCTTGTGAAAGGTCTCAGGCGAGGACAGCACTTCCCAGTTGTCTCCGTCGTCGCGCAGGTCGTCGCCGCCGGCGTCGATCACGGCCGCCATCAGGTCGTCCTCTTTCGCTTTCTGCTTCGACACGACGATGTAGCCGCGCTTGGTGAACATCCACGCGACGGCATTGGTCTCGGCCAGGTTCCCCCCGTGTTTCGTGAGAGTGTGCCGAAGCTCGCCGACGGTCCGGTTCTTGTTGTCCGTGAGGACGTCGATGATCACGGCCGCGCCGCCCGGACCGTAGGCCTCGTACTGGGCTTCCTCGTACGAGACGCCGGGCTCCTCGCCCGTGCCCTTGCGAATGGCCCGTTTGATGTTGTCAGCCGGCATGTTGGCCGCCTTCGCGTCCGCGATGACCTGGCGCAGGCGAGGGTTCATGTCGGGGTCGCCGCCGCCGGCACGGGCCGCCACGGTCAACTCCTTGATCAGGCGCGTGAAGATCTTCCCGCGCTTGGCGTCGAGTGCGCCCTTCTTGTGCTTGATCGAAGCCCATTTTGAATGGCCTGACATGTCAAAACTCCATAGAAATCAACGAGATGGGACTGGAGATTTTACCATACGGCAGGCGCGATGGCCGGGGTCGAGGCTGCAGACTGCACCCGCTGTTGGGACCCGTGCTGCCGTGCGAGGCTTCGCGCCACGGTCGGCTGCAATTAGCCGCGCAGTCAATCCCCTCGTCATCGGCTGACGCTGGATGGTTGCTCGTCGTAGGCTTTCTTCAAGGCTGCCATGTCGATCTTCTTCATCTTGAGCATGGCTTCCATGGCCCGTTTCGACTTCTGAGCTCGAACTCGACAACCATCACGCTGCCTGCAGGGCCGGGCCCTGCTTCGCCGTAGCGCGCAATCTTCCCAATCTTGGAATTCTTGAAAATCGAGACATAGAAATTCGCCGCCGCCTCGGCCTGCGTATCGAACCACAAGAATGGGTGATCTTCTGCGTGTGCCATCCTCCTTCGTCATTCATTGCGGGAAGTACGGCAAGTGTCGGTGCTCGAACGGTAGTGCAGGTTTGGGCTGGTAGGTCATCGCGCTCTGATCCAAATACGCAGGGCTTTCCTCGGTAATTCTCTCGGTATGGGTCTTGCGTCCGGGTGCGAGGTCAACAGACTTCCGTGCGTATACCGACTGCCGCTGCATTCTCGAGACCGCGCGGGCTCGCGCGCTTCCCACTGCCGGCGTGTGTACGCTGGCGGGCGGTACCGTTGGCGCTCATGATCGCGGCGGCGTGGCCGGCGTCTCACGGGCGCGCAGCCGCCGGCCTTCCGCCGGGCTTTCAGGACGTGACGGTCGCTAGCGGTTTGTCGAGCCCCACCGCGATGGAGCTCGCGCCCGACCTACGCGTGTTCGTCGCGCAGCAGAGCGGGCAGCTGCGCGTGATCAAGAACGGCGCGCTGCTTCCGGCGCCCTTCCTCACGTTGACCGTCAACTCATCTGGCGAGCGCGGGCTCCTCGGCATCGCGTTCGATCCGGACTTCGCCAGCAACCAGTTCCTCTATCTCTACTACACGGCCACATTGCCCGCCATTCATAATCGCATCAGCCGGTTCAAAGCCAGCGGGGACGTCGTGGATCCGGCGATCCCCGAGGTGGTGCTCCTCGACTTTGACAATCTGAGCGGCGCCACCAACCACAATGGAGGCGCCATCCATTTCGGGCTGGACGGAAAGCTCTACGCCGCGCACGGCGAGAACGGCAACGGCAGCAACGCGCAGTCGCTCAATAATCTGCTCGGGAAGATCATCCGGATGAATCCGGTGCCGGATCCGACCGACCAGGTGCCTCCCGACAACCCGTTCCTGTCGACAACCACTGGAAAGAACCGGTTGATCTGGACGATGGGGCTGCGCAATCCGTTCACGTTCAGCATTCAGCCCGGCACGGGCCTCACCTTCGTCAACGATGTCGGCGAGGGGACGTTCGAAGAGATCAACGACGCGCGCCCGGGACGAAATTTTGGGTGGCCGGCGACCGAAGGCCCGTTCAGCGGCACCGCGTTTCCGCAATTCACGAATCCTGTTTACTCCTACCGGCACAGCGGAGGGACGCCGACCGGCTGCGCGATCACCGGCGGCGCGTTTTACAACCCGGCGGTGTCGACGTTTCCGGCGTCGTATGTCGGCAAGTACTTCTTCGCCGAGTACTGTTCGGGCTGGATTTACTACATCGATCCCGCCGGTCCGTCCACCGCGACACAGTTTGCGCTGGGCATCTCGTCGCCGGTCGATCTGAAGGTCGGTCCAGATGGGTTTCTGTACTACCTCGCGCGCGGCGCCGGCAGCGTCGGCCGGATCCAGCCGATCGGATCAGCGAGCCCGCCGCCAGCGCCGATCAACCTGCACGTCGTTCCGTAGGAGCTGGTATCGCTTCGCCGATCGGCCAATCGAGGCAACTATGGTGTCGGCCGGGCCGCAGTTTTCTTAAGGCCGCGGAGGGAGCCAGATGGTCGGCTTCTTGGGGGGCGACAGACATGGGGGCCCGGCCGGGACGTTCGGATGACGGCCAGGACGGCGGGTTCGGGAGGCACACGACGCGCAGGATGGGTGCGGGGTTGGCCGGCAAGACAGAGGAGCATCGAGGCGTGGGTGATGAGCCGGAGGGACGCGATCGCGGCCGTCACCTGGACGGCGACGGGACACACCGGCTACGCCCGGGACTGGTCGAGTCGGTCGATCAGATCGAGCCGCGCGCCCGGCGCGACCCCGCCACCTGCGCGAGGTGCAGATCGCGCGTGTCGCCTGCAGCGAGCGATGTCCCAGTAAGCGCTGAATCGTCGGAAGCGGAACGCCCGCTTGGAGCCACGGCAGTCAGGATGCCCGTTTAGCGGAATCTGTTTTTCTGGGCGGCAGTGTTACGACTTTGCGGCCGCTCTTGGATTGGCGACGCCGCGCGGCTTCTACGATCTTCTCGATATCGTCGCCGGATTCCTTCGCAAGCGCCTCGCGCGCAGCGCGGACTTCGTCGACGATCGAATCCGACGGCTTCATGGTGCCTGCTCCTTCACCAGCTCGATGGGCGTGCAAATGACCGGTGGCTCGAATCCAGCGCCCCGGCAGATCGCTTCAATCCGCCCGCGCATCGTCGCATTCGCAATATGGGTGCAATTCCAGCTCACAAGATAGTCCATGCCGTGCACTGACGCCACGGCGATGTGGAGCGCGTCGATCTTCGCCGTGACCGGTAGGCCACCGGCACGAATGAGCTCGGCCGCGAGAAGCGTTGCCTCGCGCGTCAGATCGAGGATGCCGAGATCGCGAAGGGCTTCTACTCGACGGGCAGACGCGCCGGCATCACCGGCGGACGCTTCATCCAAGACGAACTGCGAGACGTACAATTCGAACGCCTCGCGGGTGCTCCACCAATCACGCGTCACCTGCTGGTGCGCCGCCAGGACCAAGTCGCGGCTCGGCAGGGCCGTCAGATAGCTGATGACGGTCGTCTCGATGTACGCTCTCGGCTTCATCGCCCGTATTGCACGCTACTCGGACCTCCTCTGCAAGTTTCGTCGATTCGAGGCCTGCCCAGCGCGCCGTTTCAGCCGCGGCGGCGCACCATTTGCCGGCCGCCGTCGGCTGCAAACGGATGTTGGCCAGCGCGTCGATTTGTGTCCAGCGTGTTACACTGTAACACATGAAGGGCACCCTGACGATTCGTCTCGACAAAGATCTCGAACGTCTGCTCGACCGGCTCTGCAAGCGGACGGGCCAGAGCCGCAGCGACCTTGTGCGCCAAGCGGTCCGACGCGAGGTATCCCTGCGGCGCTTTGAGGACGTGCGGCGTCGCGTCATGCCGTTCGCCGAGGCCCGCGGATACCTGACCGATGAAGACGTGTTCCGTGAGATCTCGTGAGAGTGTTCCTCGATACGAACGTGCTCGTCGCCGCGTTTGCCACCAGGGGACTCTGTGCGGACGTGTTACGGATCGTGTTGGCGGAGCACGACCTAATTATGGGTGAAGTCGTTCTCGAGGAACTGCGCGACGTGCTCGCGCAACGCCTCAAATTACCACCGGGCACGGTCGCCGATATCATGGCGCTCCTTCGAGCGCAGGAAGTCGTCCCGAAGCCCGCCAACCCGTCGAGCCTGCCTATTCGAGATCCGGATGATCGGTGGATCTTGGCTTCGGCGGTTGCGGGCGGAGCGGATGTCCTGGTGACGGGAGATCAGGATCTCCTTGCCATTGCCGCCAAGGCGCCCCTCCCAATTCTGAATCCTCGGGGCCTCTGGGATCGTGTCCGTTCTAAAAGTTGATCCGGGTCTTCCCTCGTCTGGCCAACGTTGTATGGGTGGAAGGCGCCACACTGCCGGTACGAACCGACGACCCGCTCCACGTGCGCCTACCGACGCTCCCACGCGTGGCCATTTTTGCCGCCTGGTGGCCGTCGGTCACGTTGGTCTCGCACATAGGGTTCCACGATTCTCAGGGCTCCCCACCCGTGGATTGGCGCCGGCGGCATATGCCCGGAATCCAGTGAATGGGTGGAGGGCGCCAATTGGGCCGGTTGATGTCAACGTGGGTTGTCGATACGGCCTGCGCCTTGAAACGACTCTAGAAGTCTTGACCTCCGAAATTTGCACCGAATGAGTCAAGTTTTCAGGTCAAGACGACCCCGCGCAGCGGGGCTGTAAAAAACGTTCGTCTAGCGAGGCGGAGCCTCGAGGGTCTGAGGCGCAGCCTCGCTAGTGTGGGTCTCGCCGAGCCAGGATGATCCACACATCGGACCGCTCGTCCCACGGCCGTCCCCGATAATCCCCGAGAACCGCGTCGACCGTGAATCCTGCGGCTTCCAGCTTCCTGGTCATCGTGCGGATCGGAAGCGTGCGAAACGTGAGCTCGAACCGGTGTTCGGCGACCTTTCGGCCGCGGCGCTCGATGTACCGCTGCTCGAACGTGGTGAGATGCCGCCGCGGCTCCTGCCGCACGGATTCGACGAGCGTCAGGTGCGCGCCGCCCGCAGCGCGACCGCGCATCTGGACTTTGTTCCGGTACTCCCGCCAGTTGGGCACATCGGGCACGAGGTCGAGGCCGAATATTCCCCCGACGGCGAGCACACGCGCAACCGAATCAAGAGTGGCGGAGAGATCACGGTCGCGCAGTAACGATTGAAGCACGCCGTAGGGCGCCACGACCATGGAGAACCCGCCTGTGCCGAACGGCAGCGCCCGAATATCGCCCTGGACGAGCGTCAGCGCCTGGCGCTCGGGCCACGCCGTGTGCCTCCTCAGGACCCGTCGCCGGGCGCGCGCGAGCATCGCCGCGGAACGATCGACGCCCACAAGCGACACGCCAGCCCGAGCCAGCGGAAGCGAGATGCGGCCCGTGCCGCAGCCCAGTTCCAGCACGCGCCCTTCAACGCGGCTGGCAGCGCGCCGCCAGAACGGGACGTCTCGCCGACCAAGCGTCCGCGCGTTCTCCCAGTCGTAGAAGGGAGCGTATTCCTCCCAACCGTGCCAGCCTTCCTTCTTTGCCATGATGTGATCGTCAGACGCCCGAGCCGCTGATCGCCCGAGCTGAAGCTCGGGCCTACGTGTCTGATCGCCCGAGCTGAAGCTCGGGCCTACGTGTCAGATGGCCAATGCTCGGGCCTACGTGTCAGATGGCTAAAGCTCGGGCCTACGTGTCAGAGGCCAGCCCTCTCGCGTTGCTACGGGATCGCGCCAATCCTCGATCGCCCGATTCGCCCGATCTGAAGCTCGGGCCTACGATCGGGGCTTACGCAGAGATGGCGAACTCGCCGGAGACGATGGGGCGGGTCCGTGGCAACCGGCCGAACCACGCGAGGGCCCCGACGCCCACGAGCATGCCCACGAAAATCACGAGCTTCAGCGCGTCGAACGCGCGCGTCTGGGGCAGAACCTTCCACACGAACCACAGGACCGGCTGCGACGTCGAGACTGCCCACACGGCACCGTAGAAGTAGCGCCGCTCGTAGCCTTCGCCGCGCGTTGACGGCTTCGCCCGTGGCAACCATCCCAGCGCGCCGATCGCCCAGACCGCGACCACCACCGGAAAATATGCGAGGCGGTACAGCTGCTTCAGATACCACTGCCCGGTGATCACCGCCGCCACGAGCGCGACGATGTGGAGCAGGGTGAATGCCACGAGCTCGCTCCAGGCCACGGTGTAGCAGATGCGTCGATGGTTCGGGTTCGGCCGATCCTCGATGAATCGAACAATCAGCGGACGCGCCTCTGTGCCCGGCAGACGCTGGCAGACGCCGGCGATTGCGGTGCCAAGCACCACCACGCCCAGCCAGATCAGGATTCGCGAATCCAATCCGCGGTCGAAGAGATTGGCCGTGAGTGGTCCCGGCAGGATGAAGAAGGCCCAGACCCAGACCGGCCAGTGGTTGAATCGATAATGGAGCTTGTTGCGATCGCGGACCTTGCGATGCGACGCGTACTCGACCGGAATGCGTATCTCCGCCATCACTCCTTTGACCCGATCCGAGGATCCCTCGTCAGCTGCTCTTCATTTCTTCAGGAGCTCGATGCGCACGTTCTGCGCCCGCCCATCCTGGGTGGCGTTGGTGGCCACCGGCTTCGTATCGCCGAACCCACTGGTCGTCAAACGGTCCGCCGCGATGCCGAGATTCTGAACGAGGTAGGTTTTCACGGCCGCGGCGCGATCCCGCGACAGCCTCAGGTTGACGGCGGGAGTCCCGACATTGTCCGTATGTCCCTGAATCTCGACCTTCAGCATCGCGTCGCTCTGAAGCAGCTCGCCGATGGACGCCAGCGTGGGGGCCGACTCCGGCTTGATTGTGGCCGTTCCGGTGTCGAACAGGATCTGATGCACGCTCACGGTTCCCTTGTCCTGCAGCGCCACGGCGAGCGCGACCGCCGTAAACTCGGCCCTTTGCTGCAGGACCATGGCCGCCGGAGCCATCATCAGCGCCAGAAACGCCACATTTGCCGTCCACACCCGCATCGCCACCTCCGTGAG
Source organism: Acidobacteriota bacterium (assembly GCA_023265155.1). Classification (GTDB taxonomy): domain Bacteria; phylum Acidobacteriota; class Vicinamibacteria; order Vicinamibacterales; family CAVVIG01; genus JBGOTP01. Next base: position 12,947 of record JAHFUL010000005.1, on the reverse strand, counting down.
GGAAACGGCGCAATAGGATAGTACAGATCGTTGAACCTGGTGAGTTTACGTTACCATTGACGGTCATGAAAGGGCTGGGTGTCGCCGGGTTGGTCCTGGCGTTCCTTGGAATCGGCGCGACAGCGTCCGCGCATCCGGTGCCGTTCAGTTACCTCGACATCCGTCCGCAATCAGGCTCGGTTGACGTCACTCTGGTCGCGCACGTGTTCGACCTCGCGCACGACCTCGGCATCGATCCCGCCGAACGGCTCCTCGAGCCGGCTATGCTGCAGGCACAGACCGCAAAGATCCTCACGCTTGTCGACAGCCGCCTCCGGCTCGACGCCGATGGCCGGCCGCTCTCGGCCGGCGTGTGGGGCGCCCCTGAAATCCTCGGCGAGCGGCAGTCCCTGAAGCTTCGCGGGCGCTACGATCTGACGCGAGCGCCCGGCCGGCTGGTGGTCACCGCCAGCCTCTTCCCGTACGATCCGGCGCATCAAACCTTCGTCAATTTCTATCAGGCTGAAACGATCGCGACGCAGGTGATCCTCGATCGGGGACGGACGCGGTTCGAGTACTTCACAGGCAGCCGCCAGGGCATCCTTGCGGTCCTTCGGCGCTTCATCGCCGATGGCGCCCGGCACATCCTCGTTGGACCCGAGCACCTCCTCTTTCTGGTGGGCCTGCTGCTGCTCGGAGGAACCCGACGCCAACTGCTCGTGCTGATCAGCGCGTTCACGGCGGCGCATTGTGTCACCTTATCGCTTGCCGCACTCAGCATCCTTGCGCCGCCCTCCCGTCTCATTGAGCCGGCGATCGCCCTCACCATCGTCTATCTCGGCGTGGACAACCTCCTGGTGCGGGACGGCCGCGACATGCGCGCCTGGATTGCGCTCGCCTTCGGGCTCATTCACGGCTTCGGCTTCGCCACCGTGCTGCGTGACATGGATCTCCCTCGGCGCGCGCTCACCTGGTCGCTCCTCTCTTTCAACGTCGGTGTCGAAATCGGCCAGCTCCTCGTCGTCATTGCCATCGCATCGGCGCTCGCCGCCCTCAGATCACGCACGGCCTGGGCGGACCGGCAGTTCGCCGTTGCCGGGTCGGTCGTCGTCATGGCCGCCGGCACCTTCTGGTTCATTCAGCGTGTTTTTTTCCCTGGAGGCATTTCATGAAGCGCATCATTGCTCTCACTGCGATCCTCACAGCGGGGGCCCTGTCGATGGCCGCGGCCGCGTATCAGCAACCGGCTGCCCGCGGCGCGGGCCAGGCACGAGGTCCGCAGGGACCGCCCGTCGTCACCGTCGACAAGGTGAAAGACAACCTGTACGTGCTGAAGGGCGGCGGCGGCAACACCGCGGTCTTCATCACGACCAACGGCGTCGTCGTGGTCGATGCCAAGAACCCGGGCTGGGGCCAGCCAATCCTCGACAAAGTGAAGGAGCTCACGCCCAAGCCGGTGACGATGCTGATCAACACGCACGCGCACGGCGACCACGTGAGCGGCAACGTGGAGTTCCCGGCGACGGTGGACGTCGTCACGCAGGACAACACGAAGGCCAACATGGAAAAGATGGACATCTTCAAGCAAAACAACGGCAGGGGGATGGCCAAGCGGACGTTCAGAGACAAGATGACGCTCGGTCAGGGCGCCGATCAGATCGATCTGTACTACTTCGGACCCGGCCACACCAACGGTGACGCGTGGGTCGTCTTCCCGGCGCTGCGCACGGTCCATGCGGGCGACCTGTTCGCAAGCAAAGGCCTGCCGCTCGTCGACCCGGGCAACGGTGGGAGCGTGCTCCAGTATCCTGAAACCCTCTCGAAGGCGGTCGCAGGGCTGAAGAACATCGACACCGTGATCAACGGCCACAGTATGACCACGACCACCCCGGCCGATCTGCAGACGTACGCGCAGTTCATGAAGGATTTCGTGACCTGGGCCGAAGGTGAGCTGAAGGCGGGCAAGACACCCGAGCAGGCTGCCACCGAGTACAAAGTGCCGGACAAGTATCCAGGTTATTCAGGAACCGTGGCCGCCCTGTTCGGGGGGCTCCCGGGAGAGCTGAAGCTACTGTCCGATGAGCTCAAGAAGTAGTGCCGGAGGTATCTGTATGACACGAAGCATCGCACTGACCTCGATCATCGCCGTCGGGGCAATCTCTTTGGCCGTCGCGGCCCAACAGCCACCGGCAGGCGGCGCTGCCCAGGGCAACCAGGGGCGAGGCCCGCAGGGCCCGCCGGTCGTCAACGTGGAGAAGGTGAAGGACAACCTCTTCATGCTGACCGGTGGCGGCGGCAACACGGGTGTGTTCATCACCACAAACGGGGTCACCGTGGTCGACGCGAAGAATCCCGGCTGGGGTCAGCCGATTCTCGACAAGATCAAGACGCTGACCGACAAGCCCGTCACGATGCTGATCAACACTCACACGCACGGCGATCACGTGAGCGGCAACGTCGAGTTCCCTGCGACGGTCGACATCGTGACGCACGAGAACGCGAAGGCAAGCATGGAAAAGATGCCGATTTTCGCAACCAGCGCCGGCAAAGGCCTGCCGAAGCGGACGTTCAAGGACAAGATGACGATCGGCGCGGGGAACGATCGAATTGACTTGTACTATTTCGGCGCGGGTCACACGAACGGCGACGCGTGGGTCGTCTTCCCGGCGCTGCGGACGATGCACGCAGGGGACCTGTTTTCCGGGAAGAACATTCCGCTATTGGATGCGGCGAACGGCGGCAGCGGGCTCGCCATTCCAGACACGCTGTCCAAGGCCGTGGCGGGCATCAGCAATGTTGACACGATCCTCACCGGACACAGCACCGTCATGACCTGGAACGACTTGAAGGAGTACGCGGAGTTCAACCGTGACTTCCTCAACGCCGTCCGTGAGGCCAAGAAAGCCGGCAAAACCGTCGACGAGATCGCCGGCAGCTGGACGATCCCGGCGAAATACACGGGATACGCTGCGCCCCAGGCGGCACGCCTCAAAACCAACGTGGATCTGACGTATAAAGAGATTCCATAAACCATGTCCAAGAAACGATGCTTCGCGTGTGTCGCGTTCGCTCTCACCGTTGCTCTTGCACAGCCGGCTGCGGCCCAACTCGCCAACCGCTCGGCTGACGAGTGGATCGCAACGCTCGAGAGCCCAACCCGCATTCAAAGTCTCAAGATCTACGAGACGCTTGCAAAGCTGGCCATCAAGCCCGGTCAGATGGTTGCCGACATCGGCGCGGGGACCGGGATTTTCACGATCCGGTTCTCGCCCGCGGTCAAGCCGGGAGGCAAGGTCTACGCGGTTGACGTGGACGAGAAGCTCCTCGATCACATCATGGAAGCGGCGACCGAGCAGGGCATCGTCAACGTCGTTCCGGTGCTCGGCGAATTCGACGACCCGGCCCTTCCGGACGAGATCGACCTCGCATTCATCAACGACGTGCTGCACCACATCGAGCATCGCGACGTGTACCTGAAGAATCTCGCGGGGTATCTCAAGCCAGCGGGCCGGATTGCGGTGATCGACTTCAAGCCGGATCAGGGCGGGCACCGGAACCAGCCGGAGCTGCAGGTGAGCCAGGCGCAGACGACGGCGTGGATGGCGGCGGCGGGCCTGAAACCGGTTGAGGAGTTCAACGATCTGTTCACGGACAAGTGGTTCGTGATCTACGCCAAACGATGAGATGCCCATTCGGGTGACGGGCTTTCATCGAGCCCGTTCACTCGACGTGCCATTCTCGCCAGCCGCTATCGGCTCGTTGCGCTTCTGGGCCAACCTCACCGCTTCCGCTTTTCCTTGGCGGCGACGGGTTTCTTCGTCCCCGCGGTGGGACTCGCACTCCATGGGTCCTCAGGCCAGGGATGCTTCGGATACCTGCCGCGCAGCTCCTTTCTCACCTCCGGGTACGTGCGCTCCCAGAAACTCCGGAGATCGCGCGTCATCTGAACGGGGCGTCCGTTCGGTGCGAGCAAGGCGAAGCGTACGGGCTCTCTCCGAGGACCAATCAGCGGAGTGTCCGCCAGCCCGAATAGCTCCTGAAGCTTGACTGCGGCCGTCACGCTGCCGTCCTCTCCATACTCCAACCCGACGCGACGTCCGCTCGGCAACATCAAAGAGCCGGGCGCGCCGCGATCGAGACTCCGAGTGATCTCGATCGGAAGCGAACGAGCGAGGTTCACCTCGGCCAGTGATCGCGCTCGGTATGCCGCGGTGCGGATCGTCTTGTCGACATCGATCGTGTGACCAGCGAACTGAAGCCTCCGCAGAAGCTGCACATCGTCTTCGCGAGCCCCGCGGGCGAGCCAGGCGTCCGCCAGCAGGCGCGCAGCGAGCTCTGGTTCGGGCGCGACCGGCCGTTCGGTCAGGGTGAGTGCGTCGTAGCGCTCAACCGCCACCGCCCGGACCATGCCGGTGGCCGCATCGAACCGGTGCACGACTTCCGTAGCATTCGGCTCGAGCCATTCGCGCTCGACGCGACTGGCCATGCGCACCCGATGGTCCGCTCCGTCATGCGCATCCTTTCGCGCGGCCTGAACGTCTATCGCCACGAGGAATTCGCCCTCGCGCACACCACTCTCCGCCACGATCAATCCGCCGGCGCCCGACGCGAGCTTCACGCGCGGCGATCCCGGGTCGCGACGCTGCGCCACGCGATCGGGATAACCCGCCAGCACGGCACGGCGGAAGTCGGCCTCTTGCATCGCAGGAGCTCTCTCCGCCGCAGACGATGACACCTGTCCCGGTGGCGTTCCGGCAGCCAGCGCGATACCTTCAATTTCGCGTGCCACGCGTTCGACGTGGGGCGGGACGTCGCACCAGTGATCGACTGCAGAGAGCAGGTCGGATGTCGTGCTCGCGGTTCCCGGTTGAAACACATGCCTCTCTGAGAGGAGCGCACACGCCCGGACGAGAGCCCGGACAAGAGATCGATCTCCCTGGCCGGCGACGAGCATCCGCGCGAGACGCGGATGAAGCGGCAGCCGTTGGATCTCGCGTCCGAGATCGGTCAGCTTTCCGTCACGAACTGCGCCGAGCCGCAAAACGAGAGCGATGGCGGCGTCGAGCGCTTCCTGGCGTGGTGGGTCGAACCACTCCATGCTCGCCGGGTCGCCGCCCCAGGCGATCACGTGGAGCATGGTCGCCGATAGATCGATACGATGAATCTCCGGCTCGCGATGTGGCCGCAGCCTGTCTCGCCCATCCCACAGCCGAGTGACGATCCCAGGGCCGATTCTCCCGGCACGTCCCGCCCGCTGGTCGGCGGCATCCTGAGTGATCCGTTCGATCTGCAGACTGTCGATGCCGCGTGCGGCATCGTACCGCGCCACTTTGTGAACCCCGGAATCGACGACGGCTGTCACATTGGGCACGGTCACCGAAGTTTCCGCGATGTTCGTCGCCACGATCACGCGGCGTCGGGACCGCGGGCGGAGGGCGGCGTCCTGGTCCGCTGGCTCGAGAGACCCGTGGAGCGGCACGAGGTCGGCCCGCTCCCGCACGCCCCGGTTCTCCAGATCGGATATCGCCCTTCGGATCTCCAACGCACCGGGAAGGAAGCACAAGACGTCGCCGGAAGATCTATCGAGCAGATCGATCGCCGCCGCGGCGACGGTCTGGTTTGGCGCGTACGCGATGTCGAGCGCGTGCAGTCGCCCCGGTACGTCGACGACAGGACAGTCGTTCAGGAACGACGAAACCACCGCTGACGCCAGCGTGGCAGACATGACGACGATGCGCAGATCGCTGCGGGCGCGCCAGGCCTGCTTTGCCAGAGCGATCCCGAGATCGGCATGGATGCTCCGCTCGTGGAACTCGTCGAGGACGATGGTGCGAAAATTGGAGAGGAGGGGATCCTGCTGAAGACGCGCGGTCAGTACGCCTTCGGTCGCCACAAGGAGACGCGTGGCCGGGCCGAATCGGCGTTCGAAGCGTACGTGCCAGCCGACCTCGTTGCCGACGGTCCAGCCGCGCTCTTCAGCGATGCGCTGGGCAATGGCGCGCGCAGCGACCCGCCGAGGCTGCAACAGGATGACGGGGCCATCGTCCACGAGCGCAGCCGGGACGCGAGTCGTCTTCCCCGCGCCTGGTTGCGCCGTGACAATGACCGCGCGGGCCCTCCGAATGGCCTCGACGATCCCAGGAACGTGCGCGTCGATTGGAAGCGAGATCAACAAGTGGGGTGGCGCCCGAGCTCGAGCTCGGACCTACGAGATCGCCGCTTTCGTCGTGGTCACTCCCACCGGACAGCTCACGCCGATGCCGCCGAGGCCACAGTAACCCGCGGGATTCTTCGCCAAGTACTGCTGATGGTAGTCCTCGGCGTAGTAGAACTCGGGAGCAGGCAGAATCTCAGTGGTGATCGCACCGTGCCGCGCGCTGGTCAGCACCTTCTGAAACATGGCGCGCGAGGCCTCCGCTGCCTGACGCTGCTCGTCGCCGTCGTAGTAGATGCCGGAGCGATACTGAGTTCCCACGTCGTTGCCCTGGCGCATGCCCTGCGTCGGATCGTGGCTTTCCCAGAACACCTTCAACAGATCGTCATAGCGAATCACGGCCGGATCGAACACGACGAGAACGACCTCGCTGTGGCCGGTCATTCCGCTGCAGACTTCGCGATACGTTGGATTGGCCGTGTGACCGGCGGCATATCCAACCGCCGTCGAATACACGCCCCGGAGCTCCCAGAACTTGCGCTCGGCGCCCCAGAAACAGCCCATGCCAAAGATTGCGCGCGACAGACCCTCCGGGAACGGCTCCTCGAGACGGTGACCGTTCACGACGTGCGCCGCTGGCACGGGCATTCGTGCGTCCCGGCCCGGAAGGGCGTTGGACGGCGATGGAATCGTCGGCGGTTTTCCGAACACGTCTATCCCTCCACGTTGGTCAACTATTCATCGGGTGCGAAGGTCAGTGCGGCACCGTTCATACAGTAACGCAGCCCGGTTGGCCGGGGTCCATCCTCGAAGACGTGGCCGAGGTGTCCGCCGCAGCGCGAGCAATGCGCCTCGACGCGCGTCATGCCGAAGCTGCGGTCTTCCGTCGTTTCCGCCGCACCCTCGATGGGAATCCAGAAGCTCGGCCACCCGGTGCCACTCTCGAACTTCGTTTCGGACTCGAAAAGCGATTGGCCGCAGCCCGCGCATCGAAACGTCCCCTTCCGCTTTTCGGCGTTGAGAGGGCTGGCGCCGGGGCGCTCGGTCCCGTGCTCGCGAAGCACGTGAAACTGCTCCGGCGTCAACGTGTCTTTCCATTGATCTCGCGTCTTCTCGGCATCGGAGGGCTTATCGCTCATGGTTCGATTTTATACCGTTGCTGCAACCGCCGCATTCCGCGAATCCAGCGATCGTGGTCACTCGCCTTTCGGCGGACATACTCCGCGACTTCGGGATGGGGCAGGATGAGGAAGCGTTCATCCGCCAGCCCTGCTATGACGGCATCGGCGACGGCGCTGGGATCGATGGCGGTTCCGTCCAGCAGCGCGTGCGTCTCGCTCGGGGCTCCCTGGAGCAACTGCGTGCGCACGCCCTGGGGACAGAGACACGACACTTTGATGCCGCGATCGCCGTACGTGATCGACAGCCACTCCGCAAAGGCGACCGCCGCGTGTTTGGTGACCGCGTATGGCGCGCCGCCGATCTGCGTCAGCAGTCCCGCTGCCGACGCGGTCTGCAGCAGGTAGCCATCGCCGGCCGCCAGCATCACCGGCAGCACGGCGCGTGCGGCATAGACGTGCGCCATCAGGTTGACCTGCCAGATGCGCTGCCACTCAGCATCCGTGGTTGTCTCGAGCGATCCGCGGACCGAAATACCGGCGTTCGAGCAGAACAGGTCGAGGCGGCCGAAGCTCCCGACTGCGGTCGACACCACCCGGGCGACGTCGGATTCGACGCCGACATCTGCAATCACGGCGAAGCCGCCAACCTCGCGTGCCACGCTCTTCGCCGCCGGATCGCAGTCGGCGACGACGACCATCCGGGCGCCATCCCTTGCGAAACGTTGACACAGGGCCCGGCCGATGCCGTTCGCGCCGCCGGTCACGACGATGACTTTGTCCTTGACGAGCATATGTGGTCCTCAGCGGACGATCCCGCCTCCGAACGCTCGGGCCGTCCTGTTCGTCCAATCCATCTGGGAGGCATTATGAACTGCGCACACTGCGGCACGAGCATCGAGGCAGATTCGACCTTCTGCCGCGCCTGCGGACGCCGGGCAGCGGCCACAGGCAGGAACCTGCAACGCAAACTCTTCCGCCGCGCGGAGAGCGGACGGATCGCCGGCATCTGCGCGGGTATCGCCGAGTATCTCGACGTCGACGTCACCCTGGTCCGGGTGGCCTGGGTCGTGCTCTCGATTGTGCCGGGCGGGTTCATCGGTGGCGTCGTGGCCTACCTCGCCGCATGGGTCCTCGTGCCAGAGGCGACGGAGCCAGCGCGGGCCGACTCGCCAGCCAGGCGATTGACGCGTTCGCTGGACGATCGCAAGATGGCCGGCGTGTGTGGAGGAATCGCGGAATATCTCCAGATTGACTCGACGATCGTGCGACTCGCGTGGATCGTTCTCACAGTCGTCCCGGGCGCAATCGTCCTCGGCGTGGCCGCGTACGTGATTGCGTGGTTCGTCATGCCCATGCGTCAGCGCGCAACATTGAATCCCGCGACTCCCGAGACTCCGGCGGCGTCGGCCGCCTGATAGCCGCTGACCCTCTCGCCCTTTTGAATGGGCCCGGCGCCAAAACGCCGGGCCGTGTCCTTCATCAGGTGCATCCGCGCGACCGGGTCGCCGCTCGATCGACAGCAGTGTCTGCACGCTCCGTCTCCCGGGCTTTCCTTTTCTGCCCTCTTGGAGCCGTGTCGGGTTCGGACGAGCCCGATACTGCCGCGAGCCGCCGGGCGGGCCCCGGCGAGTTGTCAAACGCCGGCGGCGTTTGAGCCGCGACACGCGAATTCGTCGAAGCCGCCGGGATTGACCCGCGTGGAGGTGTGTGCGGGATCGCCTCCTCCGCCCCGATGTCGTGTATCATCCGACCGCCCCCCGCGTGGGACACCCCACATCCGTTTTCGGCAGGCCCCGCGAATTTCGCTGCGAGAAGGAGGCAAACGATGAAGCGCGCTGCGATCGTCGCCGTCGGCATCCTGCTGCTGGCGCTGACGGGAGTCTCGGCGACCGATCAGTGGCCACAATTCCGCGGTCCTCAGGCCGGCCTCGTCCCGGACGACCCTGCTCTTCCCGAAACCTGGAGCGAAACCGAGAACGTCGTGTGGAAGGCGAAAATCCCCGGCCTGGGCTGGAGCTCGCCCATCGTCTGGGATGACCACATCTTTCTGACTGCCGCGATCAGTACGGGGCAGGAAGCGGCGCCGATCAAGGGGCTGTACGATCCGGGCGACGATCAAGGCAGCCTGAAAGCCTCGTCGGCGCAGCGATGGATGCTCTACGACGTCGACTTCAGGTCCGGCCGACTCCGCTGGCAGAGTGAGCTGCACAGCGCATTTCCGACCACGTCGAGACACATCAAGAACTCGTTCGCGTCGGAGACGCCGGTCACCGACGGCGAGCGCGTGTACGTGTACTTCGGCGCCATCGGGCTGGTGGCTGCCCTCGACATGAACGGCAAGACCGTCTGGACCCGGAACATTGGGGCGTTCGACGGCGGCTCGCGGTATGGCTCGGGCTCCTCGCCCGTGCTGCACAAGGATCGGCTCTATGTCGTCAACGACAACAACACCCAATCGTTTATCGTGGCGCTCGACCGAAAGACCGGCCGCGAGATCTGGAAGGTCAATCGGGCTGAGACACAAAACTGGGCCACGCCGCTCGTGTGGGAGAACGAGGTCCGCACGGAGATCGTGGCGGCAGGCACCGGCCGCATTCGCTCGTACGATCTCGACGGGAAGCTCCTGTGGGAGCTCGATGGGATGACGAACCTCGACACGCCGTCGCCGTTCACGCGGGACGGGTTGCTGTACCTCAGTTCCGGGTATCCGGGCATCGCTCCGCGGCCCGTCTTCGCGATCCGGCCAGGCGCGTCGGGCGACATCACGCTCAAGGGCGATGAAACCAGCAATAAATACGTCGCGTGGTATCAGCCCTTGCTCGGGACCTACAACACGTCCGCGCTCGTGTACGGCAACCACTACTACACCCTGCTCGATCGCGGCTTTCTTCTCTGTCATGACGCCCGTACCGGTGAACAGATCTACGGGCGCCAGCGCATCTCGGCCGACTCCAGCGGCTTCACCGCGTCACCCTGGGCGTACAACGGGAAGATCTTTCTTCTGAGCGAGGACGGCGACACGTTCGTGGTGCAGGCGGGCCGCGAATTCAAGCTGCTGGGGAAGAACTCGATCAACGAGATGTCACTGGCCACGCCGGCAATCGCGAGGGGAAGCGTGATTCTACGAACGCAGTCGAGCCTCTACCGCATCGGGAAAGGAGCGCGCCCATGACGACCCGAAGCGCGACGGGTTTCGTTCGATTCTGCTCAGTGGCGATCGCCAGTCTGTCGGCGGCCGTCGTCTCGGGCCAGACCTTGAGTTTCTCTCAGGTGGGATCGATTCCCGGACAAGTGGACACGATCGACGTGCAGGGGACGCATGCGTACCTGGCTGCCGGGAAGACGCTGACCATTTTCGACGTCTCGAACCCCGCCGCGCCGAAACGTGAAAGCGCCTACACGTTCCCTGAAGAAATCTGGTCGTTCAACGTGAAGGGCTCGCTCGTCTATGTGGGTGACAACTTCTTCGGTCTTGCGGTACTCGACGTGTCGAACCCATCGGCACCAGTGCTTCGCGGATCGCTCAAGACGCCTGGACAGGCCAAGGCCGCGGCCATCTTCGGCACCAAAGCGCTCGTGGTCGATCACATGGCGGGGCTCGTCCTGGTGGATATCTCCAATCCGGCCAAGCCGATGTCGCTCGGGTCATTTTTTGTCGACGGCTATGCGCGCGATGTCGTCACATCCGGCTCGCTGGCGTACGCGGTGGACAGCCCGACGGGATTCTATGTGCTCGACCTCGCCAAACCGGATCCGCTGGAGCCGGTGAGCACGCTTCAGTCGGGCACCGGGCTTCGCACTGTCGAGGTGTCCGACGCCTCCAGCGGGCCCGGGCCGAACCTCGCGGTCCTGGTGGGCGGCGGGTCGATTCAGGTGTACGACGTGTCCAATCCCGCGAAACCAATCAAAGCGCCGCCGTATCGCACGCCGGGCGGCGCGCAACGCGTCGCCCTCAAGGGAAGGGTGGCGTATGTCGCCGATGGCGCGGCCGGTCTTCAGGTTGTCGATCTCATGATCCCGTCCAAGCCGACGATTGTCGGCTCCTATGGCACACCTGCGCCCGCGCGCGATGTTGCGGTGGCCGATTCGCTCGTCTTCGTCGTGACAAGCTCCGAGGTCGTGATTCTGCGACAGACCCCGTAACGCGCTGGAGCGCGTCGCGCTCGCTTACCTGGCGCTCAGGCATCCCTCCGTCGGTCACGGGAGACTGTGTGGGTTGAAGGTCGCTGCCCGTGTACAAAGAAACAGCCCCGATGCGTCTGCTCGTACCCATCGGGGCTCCTTCTTTGTCAATAATGCCGGCAGCGACCTACTCTCCCACACAGTTTCCCATGCAGTACCATCGGCGGTAACAGGCTTAACTTCCGTGTTCGGAATGGGAACGGGTGTGACCCTGCTCCTATGACCACCGGCAAACTTCGTGCCTGGGGTCCCGCCTTCGCCCGCTTCGCGGGCTTCGGCGCGCAAGCCTCACACGGCTCGCCCGCCGTAGCGCCGGAAGGCGCGAAGGTGGGTCGTCCCAGACAATCTTTGAGCGGCGCATTGAGCGCCGCCATGTCAAAGAGCTTTCAGCTATCAGCCGTCGGCTATCAGCTGAGCGCTGATAACCGAGAGCTGCCGGCTGATACAACTGAATATCCTGCAAACGGTAGTTTGACCGACTCACACTTCACGCAGCGTTTCTGCGTGCAGACGCGGGGCTGAAAGCCCCGCGCTACGTAGGCCGACCCTTGAAGAGTCGGCAAGACGATTTATGGTCAAGCCTCACGGCTGATTAGTATCGGTAAGCTCAACGTGTCACCACGCTTACACACCCGACCTATTACCTGGTCATCTTCCAGGAGCCTTCAGGGATCTTGCGATCCAGGGAGATCTCATCTTGTGGAGGGTTTCACGCTTAGATGCATTCAGCGTTTCTCCCTTCCGGACGTAGCTACCCGGCGCTGCCGCTGGCGCGACAACCGGTACACTAGAGGTCCGTCCAACCCGGTCCTCTCGTACTAAGGTCAGCCCCACTCAAATCTCCTGCGCCCATGATAGATAGAGACCGAACTGTCTCGCGACGTTCTAAACCCAGCTCACGTACCACTTTAACCGGCGAACAGCCGGACCCTTGGAACCTGCTACAGCTCCAGGATGTGATGAGCCGACATCGAGGTGCCAAACCCTAGCGTCGATGTGAACTCTTGGCTAGGATCAGCCTGTTATCCCCGGCGTACCTTTTATCCGTTGAGCGATGGCCCTTCCACGCGGAACCACCGGATCACTAAAGCCTGGTTTCCCACCTGCTCGTCTTGTAGGACTCGCAGTCAAGCTCGCTTCTGCTTTTGCACTCTCTGGCTGGTTTCCAAACAGCCTGAGCGAACCTTCGCGCGCCTCCGTTACACTTTAGGAGGCGACCGCCCCAGTCAAACTACCCACCTAGCAGTGTCCCTGATCTGGATGACAGAACGAGGTTAGAACGCCGAAGCGCTAAGGGTGGTATCTCACCGTTGGCTCCCCCGAATCCGAGAACCCGGGTTCAAAGCCTCCCACCTATCCTGCGCATAGCGCGTCAGCATTCACTACTAGGATGTAGTAAAGGTGCACGGGGTCTTTTCGTCTAATCACGGGCAACCGGCGTCTTCACCGGTACCACAAATTCGCAGTGCCCCTCGTTGAGACAGCGCCCAAATCATTACGCCATTCGTGCA
>JAHFUL010000081.1:7279-14080 GCA_023265155.1 Acidobacteriota bacterium | reverse complement strand
CTTGCGAACCCTGCGAACCTTGCGAACCTTGCGAACCCTGCGAACCTTGCGAACCTTGCGAACCTTGCGAACCTTGTGAACCTTGCGAACCTTGTGAACCCTGTGAACCCTGTGAACCTTGTGAACCCTGATCCGGAACCTCGATCGTGAGGCGCAGGGCTTTCCTGGCTCCGGTGTCGACGATCGTGACGGGTCGATAGCGCATGTGGCTCCGATGAGCGGCGAACTCGTGCTCGAGTCCGCGACTAGGCTCGAGGAGCGATCGGTCCGCGCGCCTCGGTGACGCGGTGACGACCGGTTCGACGCCGCCCAGAAAGTGCGCGACTTCATCGAGCGGGCGCTGCGTAGCCGACAAGCCGATCCGTTGCGGGGATTGCGCGCTGCGAGCCAGGAGGCGCTCCAGCGAGAGCGCCAGGTGCGCTCCGCGCTTGGTGGGCACGAGCGCGTGGATTTCGTCGATGATGATCGTGTCGATGCTGCGAAGCGCGTCCCGCGCGTTCGACGTCAGCAGGAGGTACAGCGACTCCGGCGTGGTGATGAGCAGATCCGCGGGCTCGCGCTGGAAGCGCGCGCGTTCGTTCGCAGGTGTGTCGCCCGTTCGCATGGCGATCGCGGGCCTCAGGTACGGCTCCCCGCGCGCGTCGGCCATCCGTGCGATGCCGGCGAGAGGGGATCGCAAGTTGCGCTCGACGTCGGCCGCGAGCGCCTTCAACGGCGAGATGTAGAGCACGCGGCACCGGCGCGCCTTCTCGGGCACCGGCGTGAACATGAGCTTGTCGAGGCACCACAAGAAGGCCGCCAGCGTCTTTCCGCTGCCGGTCGGCGCGAGAATCAGCGTCGATTCCCCCCGGGAAATCGGCGGCCAGCCCGATGCTTGAGGCGGCGTGGGCTCCGGGAACGCGGCCGTGAACCACGCACGGACGGCCGGATGAAACGGCTCGAGCGGATCAGAAACAGCGCGAGCGGACATCCGGGCATCTTATAATGGAGGCATATGGGTGATGCTGGCGAAGGACTGATTGACGCAGAGTCTCGCATTCAGGACCGGATGGAAGAGCTTGAACGGGAGCGCGTGCGCAAGGGCGGACCGAGACTCACTCCCGAACGGGTGAAAGCGATTGAGTCGCTGCAGTCGCTGAAGCTGGCGCGCACGGAAGTGCAGCGCCAGCAGGAAACGGCCACGCACGAGGGCCGCCGCACGCAGCTTGCACAGGCACTGGCGGAGCTCGATCGCCGCATGGCCGAAGTGAGCGCGGTCATCGGGTAACGTGGCGGGGTCAGCGGCGAGCTGACCGCGCGACTCCTTCCTCCGGGAATATCACGGCTGCCCGGCCGTCCAGGTTTCCCGTGGCCAACCGTTCGTTGACTTGCTCTGGTCGGGTCCGCTAGCATGTGATTCCCGCTTGCGAAATCGTTCACAAGCCGGATCACACCATGCAGGGCTGGTTTTCCATCCTCATCATGATCGCGCTTGGCGCCGCCTTCGCGGCGATCGCGATCGGGCTGTCCAGCCTGCTCGGACCCCGGAAACCGACCCCCGAAAAGCTCGCGCCCTATGAGTGCGGCATGCCGCCGGTCGGCAACGCGCGCGATCGTCAATCGGTGAGGTTCTATCTCGTCGCCATGATCTTTCTCCTGTTCGACATCGAAGTGGCGTTCCTCTATCCGTGGGCGATGGCCTTGCGCGATCTCGGCTGGAGCGGCTTCGTGCAGATGGTGCTCTTCCTGTGTCTCCTGCTCGCCGGCTATGTCTACGTCTGGCGCAAGGGCGCGCTCGATTGGGGGAGCGATGGGTCCCGACGCTGAAATCCCGGTCCTGACGACGAGCGTTGAAAAAATGGTCCAATGGGCGCGCCGATCGTCGATCTGGCCGGTGACCTTCGGTCTGGCGTGCTGCGCGATCGAGATGATGGCGATGAGCTGCTCCCGCTACGACATCGCGCGGTTTGGCGCCGAGGTCTTCCGCGGCAGTCCGCGCCAGTCCGATCTGATGATTGTCGCCGGCCGCCTGTCCCGGAAGATGGCTCCGGCCCTGCGCCGCATCTACGATCAGATGCCCGAGCCCAAATGGGTGATTTCCATGGGCGCCTGCGCCTCCATCGGCGGCGTCTTCGACAACTACGCCCTCGTTCAGGGGGTCGATCAGGTCGTGCCGGTTGACGTGTACGTCCCCGGTTGCCCGCCGCGCCCCGAATCGCTCATCTACGGCATCGTTCAGCTTCAACGGAAGATCGCGCAGCAGAAGATGTCGTGATGGATGCCGACGCGCTCTTTGCGGTGCTGCAGGAGACCCTGCCCGGCGTGCACACCGAGCGCGTGCCGAGCGTCGACCTGCAGACATCTGTGTACGTGCGACGCGAGGATCTCCCGGCCGTGGCGCGCACCCTGCGCGCCGCGCTGGAGTTCACGCTCCTCGCCGAGCTGACCGCCGTCGACTTCTGGCCGCGCGAGCCTCGTTTCGAGGTCGTCTATCTGCTGGTCTCCATCGAACGCCGGCTCCGCCTTCGCCTGAAGGTCCGGCTGGATGGCCAGGCCGCCCGGATTGCCACCGTCAGCGACATCTGGCCGTCGGCCAACTGGCTCGAACGCGAGGTCTGGGATCTCTTCGGCATCGAGTTCGAGCGCCATCCCGATCCGCGTCGCCTGTTGATGCCCGAGGATTGGGAGGGATTCCCGCTGCGCAAGGATTATCCGGTTCAGATCAACGCGAAAGTCCGGACGTCCGAGCCGATGCAGATGACCGAAGAGGAGTTCCGCGCGAACGTGCAGAAGGATCGACTGGCTCGTGGCTGACGGGATCGGTCGCGTTCGCGCCACCATCGACGAGACGATGGCGCTCCATGCAACCGCGAAGGCGGACCCGCAGCCGGCGCTCGACGCCGCGGCGGCGATCGTCGAGGCATTCGGGCGCGGCGGCAAGCTGCTCCTGTTTGGCAACGGCGGAAGCGCCGCGGACGCGCAGCACGTTGCCTGTGAGCTCGTCAGCCGGTTCACCCGGGAGCGCCAGGCGCTCCCCGCGATTGCCTTGACGACCGATACGAGCATTCTCACCGCGATCAGCAACGACAACGCGTTCGATCGCGTCTTCGCCCGGCAGATCGAGGCGCTCGGCCGGCAGGGCGACGTGGCTCTTGCCATCAGCACGAGCGGACGCTCTCCGAATGTGGTGGAGGCGCTGAAGACCGCCCGCGCCGGCGGGCTGACAACGATCGCGCTGACCGGACGCGACGGCGGCCCCGCCGGTGCCGGGGCCGACATTCACATCAACGTTCCGTCCGAGTCGACGCCGCGCGTACAGGAAGTGCACCTGACGCTGCTGCATGTGATCTGTGATCTGGTGGAGAGCGCATGGGTCGATCGCTCGTGAATCACGAAGAACACGAAGACGAAGAGAACATGGTTGGCTTGCCGATTTTCGTGACCTTCGTGTCTTCGTGAAGAACAGGCGTGGGAATCGAGATGCCTGAGCTCCGCACGGAAACGATGACGGTCAACATGGGGCCCCAGCACCCCAGCACGCACGGGGTGCTGCGGCTCGTGCTGGAGCTCGACGGCGAAATCGTCCGTTCGGTCGCCCCCACCATCGGCTTCCTGCATACCGGCATCGAGAAGACCGCTGAGCAGAAGAAGTGGCAGCAGGTGATTCCGCTCGTCGAGCGGATGGACTATCTGAGCGCACAGTCCAACAGCATGGCGTTCTGCATGTCGGTGGAGCAGCTGCTCGGCATCGAGGTGCCCGAGCGGGTGCGCTGGATCCGTGTCCTGATTGCCGAGCTCCAGCGCATCAACAGCCATCTGGTCTGGCTCGGGACCCACGGCATGGAAGTCGGTGCCGTGTCCGTGATGCTGTACTGCTTTCGCGAGCGGGAACTGCTGCTCAATATCAACGAGATGCTCGCCGGCTTCCGGATGTTTCCAAGCTACATGCGGATCGGCGGCCTGCGCGAGGACCTCCCGCGGGGCTTCCACGCCGCGGTCAGCGCCTTCCTCGATCGCTTTCCGCCCAAACTCGACGAGTACGAAGATCTGCTGACCCGGAACGAGATTTACGTCGAGCGGACCCGCGGCGTCGGCGTGATCTCCAAAGACGAGGCGGTGGCGTACGGGTTGGTCGGCCCGATTGCGCGCGCCGCCGGGGTCGCGTACGACGTGCGCCGGGCGTTTCCGTACCTGGGCTATGACGCGCTCGATTTCGACGTACCGACCAGAACCGAAGGCGACGCCTACGCGCGCTACCTCGTGCGCGTCGCGGAAATGCGGGAGAGCGTCAGGATTTGCCGCCAGGTGCTCGGACGCATCTCGCCGGCCGGCGCCTACGCGATCGCCGATCCACGCATCACCCCGCCGCCCAAGGATCGCGTCTACACGGAGATGGAGGCGCTCATCCAGCACTTCCTGGTGTACTCGCAGGGATTCACCGTACCGGCGGGCGAGGCGTACGTGCCTGTCGAAGGGCCTCGCGGCGAGCACGGTTTCTACGTGGTTGCGGATGGCACCAATCGGCCGTGGCGCGTCAAATCCAGAGCCCCCTCGCTGCTGGCGTGCCAGGCGCTCCAGAAAATGGTCGTGGGCGGGCTGATCGCCGATGTGATTGCCGTCATCGGCTCGATCGACGTCGTGATGGGAGACGTGGATCGGTGAGCTTTCACCCTGTCATGGCGTACGGCGCGGCTTTCCACCGTTCGCTGCGGGCGCTCGCCGACCCCGGGCCGCCTTTCACGTACAGCGAGGAGAACCGCGCCAGGTTCGACCAGATCGTGACGCGCTACCCGCCCGATCGACGGCGTTCGGCGGTGCTCCCGGCGCTGTATCTGGTGCAGGACCAGCAGGGATCCATCACGGGCAATGCGATGCAGTACGTCGCGGAGCTCGTCGGCATCACGGCCGCGGACGTGGAGGACGTGACGTCCTACTACACCATGTTCTACACGAAGCCGGTGGGCCGGTTCGTGTTGAGCGTCTGCCGCACGCTCTCCTGCGCGCTGAACGGTGCGGAACAGGTGACGGGCGCCATCTGCGAGACGCTCGGCATCAGCCCGGGCGAGACCGACCCGACCGGTACGTTCACGCTGGTCGAAGTCGAGTGTCTCGGTGCGTGCGATCGCGCGCCGGTGGTGATGGTCAACGACGGCTGGCAGGAATGTCTGAAGCCCGGCGATGTGGGCCGGCTGCTCGAGGATCTGCGCGGCAAGGGTGAAGCCGCGCTCACCGGCTGCCATCACGTGGTCGAGGCACGACAGAAATGAAAACGTTGCCACGAAATCACGAAATCACGAAACGGACGTCGTTTTATTGTTCTCTTTCGTGTCTTCGCGTTTTCGTGGCGCTTGAATACTGAGCATGGAACCACTCCTCACCAAGTACGTCCGCGAGCCGAACGGCTTCACGCTCGACTTCTACCTGCGGCACGAAGGGTACGAGGGGCTGAAGAAGGCGCTGGCCATGACACCCGACCAGGTTGTCGAGGTCGTCAAGGCGTCGGGTCTTCGCGGGCGGGGCGGCGCCGGGTTTCCGACCGGCATGAAGTGGCAGTTCGTCGACAAGAAATCGCCCAACCCGAAGTACCTCGCCTGCAACGCCGACGAGAGCGAGCCGGGGACGTTCAAGGACCACCTCCTCATGGAGCGGAATCCGCATCTGTTGATAGAAGGATGCGCGATTGCTTGCTACGCGATTGGCGCAAGAATCGCCTACATCTATATCCGGGGCGAGTTCTTCCACGTCCAGCAGGTCCTGGAGCGTGCCATCGACGAAGCCTACGCGCGAGGCCTGATCGGAAGCAACGTGCTCGGGTCGGGCTTCGACTGCGAGATCTACATGCACCGCGGCGCGGGATCGTACGAGGCCGGCGAGGAAACCGCGCTCCTCGAGTCACTCGAGGGGAAGCGCGCGCAGCCTCGAAACAAACCGCCGTTCCCGGCGGTCGTCGGCCTCTATAACTGTCCGACCGCGGTGAACAACGTCGAGACGCTCGCCAACGTGCCGTTGATTCTCCGAAACGGCGCGGGGTGGTACAGCAAGCTCGGACCGGAAAAGAACGGCGGGCCCAAGCTGTTTTGTGTCAGCGGGCACGTGAAGCGTCCGGGCGTGTACGAGGCGCCGATGACGATCTCGCTTCGCGAGTTGATCGACGGCCACGCCGGCGGGGTGCCCGAGGGCCGGACCCTCAAGGCCGTCATCCCGGGCGGGTCGTCCGTGCCCATCCTCCTCCCCGGCCAGCTCGACGCACAGGCGAGCTTCGACGGCGTGCAGAAAGCCGGCTCGCTTCTCGGCTCGGCGGGCATCATCGTGCTCGACGATACGACGTGCATGGTCTGGCTCGCCGAGAATCTCCTGCGCTTCTACCGCCACGAATCGTGCGGCAAATGCACGCCCTGTCGCGAAGGGACCGACTGGCTCTACAAGATCCTGCAGAAAATCGAGCGCGGCGAAGGGCAGGTCCGCGATCTGGATTTACTCTCGAGCATTTCGGGAAACGTCGCAGGCAAGTCGCTGTGCGCGTTCGGGGACGCGGCCGTCACGCCGGTGCTCACCACGTTGACGCACTTCCGGCATGAGTACGAGGCTCACATCCGGGAGGGACGCTGCACCCTGCCCGCCGATTGGCGCGCACGCCACTCCGTTGGGGCACACTGAATGCAACCACGAAGAAGACACGAAGAACACACGGCCGCATGACTCCGCTCCTCGCCGCCCAGATCGTCCTGACGCTGTTCGTCTTCGTCATGCTGCTGAACTCAGCCGCCCTGATGGTGTACTTCGAACGCAAGGTCGCCGCGGTGCTGCAGCAGCGCATGGGAC
>JAHFUL010000081.1:0-7179 GCA_023265155.1 Acidobacteriota bacterium | reverse complement strand
CCGCTCCTCGCCGCCCAGATCGTCCTGACGCTGTTCGTCTTCGTCATGCTGCTGAACTCAGCCGCCCTGATGGTGTACTTCGAACGCAAGGTCGCCGCGGTGCTGCAGCAGCGCATGGGACCGTACCTCGTCGGACCCAAGGGGCTCCTCCAGCCTCTCGCCGATATCGTCAAGCTCCTGTTCAAAGAGGAGCTCAGGCCGGCCGCTGCCGATCGGATCCTCTTTTCGCTGGCGCCGATCATCTCCGCCACGGCGGCCTTTGCCGCCTTTGCCGTCGTGCCGTTCGGCGCCGAGACCACCTTCTTGGGTCTGCTGGACGAGCCGATGCGCCTGCAGGTGGCGGATGTCAACGTCGCGGTGCTCGTGATCTTCGCGATCTCGTCGATGAGCGTGTACGGCATCGTCCTGGCCGGATGGAGCTCCAACAGCAAGTACTCGCTGCTTGGCGGCTTGCGATCGTCTGCGCAGATGATCAGCTACGAGCTGTCGTACGGCCTCGCGCTGGCCGGGGTGATTCTCGTCGCCAACTCGATGTCACTCTCCCGGATCGTCGACCAGCAGGGCGGAACGCTGTTCGGATTGATCCCGCGGTGGTTCGTCTTCGTGCAGCCCATTGGCTTCCTCATCTACATGACGGCCGGCATCGCCGAAACCAACCGCGCCCCATTCGATTTTCCGGAAGCGGAGCAGGAGCTCGTCGCCGGATACCACACCGAGTACAGCAGCATGAGGTTCTCGATGTTCTTCCTCGCGGAGTACATCAACATGGTGACGGTGTCGGCGGTGGCGACCGATCTGTATCTGGGAGGCTGGCACGGCCCGCTGCTGCCGGAGTCGCTCGGCTGGATCTGGTTTCTCGTCAAGGTGACCGCGATCCTGTTCTTCTACGTGTGGATGCGGTGGACGCTGCCGAGGTATCGCTACGACCAGTTGATGGCGTTCGGCTGGAAAGTGCTGCTGCCAGCGTCGGTGATCAATGTGATCGCGACCGCGGCCGGCGTCTTGTACTTTGGTCTCTGATGATGCTGTTCTACCTGTTCGGGGCGGTGGCGGTGGTGGCGTCGCTTCTCGTCATCGCGCAGCGCAATCCGATTTACAGCGTGCTGCTGCTCATCGCCTCCTTCGGCGCGCTCTCAGGGTTGTACGTGCTGCTCGACGCCCCGTTCGTCGCCGTCATCCAGATCATCGTGTACGCCGGCGCCATCATGGTGCTCTTCCTTTTCGTCGTCATGCTGCTCAATCCGCCGGCGGAGGAGATCGAGGAGCATCGGCTGCTCGGGCGGGGGCCGATGGGCCTCGGGGGCCTCCTTGCCGTGCTGCTGGCCATCGAGCTGGTCTGGGCGCTGACCAGGGCCGGGGGCGAGTCGGGGGCCTTTCCCGGCGGATCGGTGAGCTCGGTTGCCGAAATCGGACGACAGCTGTTCACGATCTATGCCTTCCAGTTCGAAGTGACGTCGGTGCTGATTCTCGTGGCGATGGTGGCCGCCGTTCTGCTGGCCGGCCGTCGCTCCCCCCAGGAGCAGCGTGAGCTGGCCCCGCCCGGGGGCGTCAGCGGCGCACGCGCGCCGCGGGAAGAGTAAATGCCGTCACTGAACCACTACCTTGTGTTGTCCGCGGTGCTCTTCGCCATCGGGACGGCCGGCGTGCTCGTGCGCCGCAATCTCATCACGATTCTGCTGTCCATCGAGATCATGCTGAATGCCGTGAACCTGACGTTCGTGGCCTTCGGCCGCGCGCTCGGATCGGCGGAGGGGCAGATCATCGTGTTCTTCGTCATCACGGTGGCTGCCGCCGAGGCCGCGGTCGGGTTGGCGATCATCATCGCGATGTTCCGTCACCATGAATCGCTGAACCCGGATACGTTTACGTTGCTGAAATGGTGACGCCACGAAAGCCGGAGAGCACGAAAAAGACATGCAACAGCGCGTGTTTCGTGTGTTCGTGTTGTCGTGGCTGATTGTTCCAGATGCTGCTGCTGATTCCCCTGCTGCCGCTCCTCGGTTTCCTGCTGAACGCCTCCGTCGGACGGCGCCTGTCGAAAGCCGCCTCCGCGGGGATCGCCTGCGCGTCGATCGCCGGATCGTTCGCGCTGTCGCTCGTGTCGGTGTGGCATCTCCTTGCGCTCGAGCCGGAGTCCCGATCGATCGTGCAGCACGCGTACAGCTGGATCGCATCGGGTGATTTCGGCGCCCCGTTGTCGCTGCGGCTCGATCCGCTTGCGGCCGTGATGATTCTGATCGTCACCGGCATCGGTGCGCTCATTCACGTGTATTCGACCGCGTACATGCACGACGAGCCGGCTGCGGAGTATGCGCGATACTTCTCGTATTTGAATTTGTTCGCGGCCTTCATGCTCCTGCTCGTGCTCGCTGCGAACGTTCTCGTGATGTTCGTCGGATGGGAAGGCGTGGGCCTCTGCTCCTACCTGCTGATTGGATTCTGGTACGAGAAACAGACGGCGTCCGACGCCGGCAAGAAAGCCTTCATCGTCAATCGCATCGGCGACGTCGGATTCATTCTGGGGATCCTGCTGATCATCGTGCATTTCGGCAGCGTCGACTTCGTCGACGTCTCGCAGGCCGCGGCCGCGCTTCGCCCGGAAGCCTCGTTCGGGCCCGTGTCGGTCATCGCGTTGCTGCTGTTCGTCGGCGCAACCGGCAAGTCGGCGCAGATCCCGCTGTACGTCTGGCTGCCGGACGCCATGGAGGGCCCGACGCCCGTCTCGGCGTTGATTCATGCGGCCACCATGGTCACCGCGGGTGTGTACATGATCGGCCGCACCGCGGTCCTCTTCAGCCACGCGCCGCAGACACTTGCGATCGTCGCGTACGTCGGCGCAGCCACGGCATTCCTGGCGGGGACGGTCGGCCTGGTGCAGAACGACATCAAGCGGGTTCTCGCGTACTCGACCATCTCGCAGCTCGGGTACATGTTTCTTGCGATGGGGGTCGGCGCCTACGGGGCCGGGGTCTTCCATCTCTATACCCACGCCTTCTTCAAGGCGCTGCTGTTTCTGGGATCGGGCGCCATCATCCACGCGCTGGCGGGGGAGCAGGACCTCCGGCGCATGGGCGGGCTGAAGCGCGAGCTGCCCATCACGTACTGGACCTTTGTGATTGGCGCGCTGGCCATCGCCGGTGTGCCCGGTCTCGCCGGATTCTTCAGCAAGGACGAGATCCTCTTTCGTACCTACGCGGAAGGACACACGGTGCTGTGGATCGTCGGCATGCTGACGTCGCTGATGACAGCCGTCTACATGTTCCGGCTGGTGTTCCTGGCATTTCACGGCGAACGGCGGGCTGATCCCGATCTTTCCCAGCGTGCCTCGCCAGCCCGGTTCGACGCCCAACCCGCCCTGCCTGGCTTGCCTGCCCTACCCGCCCAGGATCGTCACGAGCACCTGCACGACGCGCCCCCCGCCATGGCACTGGCGCTGATCGTCCTCGCCGTCGGATCGGTGGCGGCTGGATGGGTGGGTCTGTCGGGCCGGTTCGAGCACTTTCTCGAGCCAAGCCTGCTCGTGGAACCGGCCGGCGCCGCCGCGGGAGATTCCGGGCTCGCCGGGACGTTGATGGTCGTGTCGTCGCTCGTGGCGTTTGCCGGCATCGCCGTCGCGTGGTGGTTCTTCCTGAAGAACCGCGCCGCCGCCCGCGCCGTATCGGAACGCTTCAGAGCGACCTATCGGTTGCTCGTCAACAAGTACTACGTCGACGAGATCTATGACGCCACCATCGTGGAGCCGATTCACATCATCTCTGAGCACGGACTGTGGAAGGGCGTCGACGCGCGCGGGATCGACGGTGCCGTCAACGGCGTGGGGACGATTGTGAGCGGGTCGGGCCAGCTGCTGCGCCTCGCGCAGACCGGGTCTGTGCGGACGTACGCGGCGTCGTTGTTCGTCGGGGTGGTCGCCATACTGGGGTACTACCTGTGGCCATGACGACGGTTCCCTGCGCTCGTCCGTCACGAAGTCACGACGATCACGAAACGCGTGGGATGTGTAGCGGACAGCGACAAACAACGCGAGAGCTCGCGGAGTATCTTCGTGGGCTTCGTGTCTTCGCGATGGACGGGCTCGCCTAGCCGGCCATGTCGTTCCCCATACTGAGCTCCCTGATCGCCCTCCCGATCGCCGGCGCGCTGCTGCTGCTCGTCGGCGTGCGGGACGAGCCGCGCAACGAGGTCCTGATCCGGCGGATCGCGCTCATCGTGTCGGTCCTTGTTTTTGCCGAGGCACTGCTCCTGTGGATCCGCTTCGATCCGGCATCCGCCGAGTTCCAGTTCGAGGAGCGGCGCGCCTGGATTCCGTCGTTCGGGATCACGTATGCGGTCGGTGTGGACGGCATCAGCCTCCTGCTCGTGATGCTCACGGCGTTCTTGACGCCACTCGCGCTCGTCAGCTCGTGGGATTCGATCCACAGGAAGACGCGCGCCTTCTGCATGGCGCTCCTCCTGCTCGAGAGTGCGATGATCGGCGTGTTTCTTTCGCTGGATCTCTTTCTGTTCTATGTGTTCTGGGACGCGATGCTCATCCCGATGTACTTGCTCATCGGGATCTGGGGGCACGACCGGCGCATCTATGCCGCGGTGAAGTTCATGCTGTTCACCCTGGCCGGCAGCGTGCTGATGCTCCTCGCGATCCTCGGGCTGGCCGTGCTCCACCATACGGCCACCGGGAGCTACAGCTTCGATCTGCGCACGCTGTACGACCTGGAGGTGCCGGCGTCTCTGCAGTTCTGGTTTTTCCTCGCCTTCGCCCTCGCGTTTGCGATCAAAGTGCCGTTGTTCCCCCTGCACACATGGCTGCCCGACGCGCACGTCGAGGCGCCGACAGCCGGTTCGGTCATTCTGGCGGGGGTGATGCTGAAAATGGGCACGTACGGCCTCGTGCGGTTCGCGTTTCCGCTGTTCCCGATTGCCTCCGCCTACTTTGCGCCGCACCTCGCCACCCTGGCGGTCATCGGCATCGTCTACGGCGCGCTCGTGGCGATGGTGCAGCCGGATTTGAAGAAGCTCGTCGCGTACTCGAGCGTCAGCCATCTTGGCTTCGTGGTGCTCGGGATCGCGGCGATGAATACGCAGGGCGTGCAGGGGGCCCTGTATCAGATGCTCAGCCACGGTGTCAGCACCGGCGGCCTCTTCCTGCTGGTCGGGATGCTGTCCGACCGGCGGCACACCCGTCTGATTGCTGACTTCGGCGGCCTCAAGAAGGTCATGCCCCGGTTCGTCGCCGCGTTTCTCCTGGTGACGCTGGCGTCGATCGGTCTGCCCGGGCTGAACGGATTCGTCGGCGAATTCCTGATCCTGCTCGGTGCCTTCACCTGGAACGCGCGCCTGGCCGCCTTTGCCGCGACCGGCATGGTCCTTTCCGCCACCTACATGTTGTGGATGTTCCAGCGCGTCAATTACGGACCGATCGACAAGGAGGAGAACGCCCATCTCGAAGATCTCAGGCCGCGCGAATGGGCGGTGCTCGTGCCGATCATCGCGTTGATCGTTCTGATGGGTGTGGTGCCGAATCTCTTTCTCCGGCCGATGAGCGCGTCAATCGAACGCCTGCTCGATCACGTGCGTCAGGGTGCGCCGGTGCAGATCCAGGTGAAACAGCGGTGACGCTGCCCTCCCTGTTCGCAATCCTGCCGATGGCGTGCGTCGTGGCCTCCGGGATTGCCGTGATGGTCGCCGAAGCGTTGCGTGATCCCGGTGAGCATCTGCCGATCGGGCGGCTCGGCGCCATCGGCCTCGTCGGCGCAGCCATGACGTCGGTGGGGTTGTGGAACCGCAATGCGACCAGCTTCGACGTCGTCGTGGCCGACAACTTCGGGCTCTTCGTCACCCTCGTGCTGGTCATCATCGGCCTGCTGTCACTGGGGGTCTCGGGCCCGGTGATCGAGCGCGAGCGATTGCCGCGCGGCGAGTACTGCGCGTTGATGCTGTTTGCGATCGCGGGGATGATCCTGATGGCCATGGCCGCGGATCTCCTCGTCGTCTTTCTCGCCCTCGAAGTGCTGTCGCTTGCCGTGTACGCGCTCACCGGCATCCGGCGCGATTCGCCCAAGTCCAGTGAAGGGGCGTTGAAGTACTTCGTCCTCGGAGCGTTCTCGAGCGCGTTTTTCCTCTACGGCATCGCCTTTACCTATGGGCTCACCGGCAGCACGCGGCTCGATCGGGTGGGAGGGTTGCTTGCGGCGCTGGCGATGTCGCCGACGCCGATGCAGATGCTCGCGCTCGGACTGCTGCTCGTGGGGTTCGCCTTCAAGGTGTCGGCCGTCCCGTTCCACACGTGGACGCCCGACGCGTACGAGGGCGCGCCGGCGTCGGTCACGGCCTTCATGTCGAGCGGCGTGAAGGCCGCCGCGTTCGCCGCTTTCGCGCGCGTGTTTCTCACGGCGTTCGAGCCGATGCGGCCCCAGTGGACGGTCATGATCGGGGTCATCGCCGCCGCCACGATGATCGTGGGGACGGTGGTGGGGGTCGCGCAGACCAACGTCAAGCGCATGCTCGCGTACTCGAGTATCGCCCACGCGGGATATCTGCTCGTCGCGCTCGTCTCCGCGAACGACGCGGGCAAGGGGGCGATCCTCTTTTACCTGTTGTCCTACGGCGTCACCAGCATCGGCGTCTTCGGCGTGATCGGCGTGCTCGACACCTTCGACAGGCCGAACGATCAGCTGAGCGACTATGCCGGGCTCTGGAACCAGCACCCGGCGCTGGCGGCGCTGATGACCGTCTTTCTGCTGTCCCTGGGCGGGTTCCCGCCCCTCGCAGGATTCATCGCGAAATGGTATGTGTTCACGGCCGCCATGCAGGCCGGGCATGCCAGCCTCGCCATCATCGGCGTGCTCACCAGCGTCGTGTCCGTCTTCTTCTATCTGCGCGTCGTCATCATGATGTACATGACCGAGACCGATGCGCCCGTTCGATTCCCGCCGGTGCCGCGCATGGCGGGAGCGGCGCTCGTGGTGTCGGCCATCATCATTTTCTATCTCGGCATCCTGCCTGCCCGCGTCCTCGAGTGGGCGGCCGCGTCGATCGGCACCATCTACTGACCCCGTTAGTTAGTTTCTGTCGCAAAACGTGTGGAAATTGGCGCGAGCGCGATCAGCGCCGGGCGGCGGCGGGCGTAATTGTATTAAACGGCACCCCCGCGTGAAGGTGCTGCGATGACGTCATCGGCAC
>JAHFUL010000111.1 GCA_023265155.1 Acidobacteriota bacterium | reverse complement strand
TGCTCTTGTCGTCGCGCTCGGGACCTCCTCCCTCGCATCGGCACAGGCACCCGCAACCACAACCCCGCGCAAACAGGCGCAGGCGTCCCGCATTGCTCAGGGCGCCATCAGGCTCGATGGCCGGCTCGACGACGCAGGGTGGCGATCGGCCCAGCCGCTCGTCGATTTCACCCAGGCTGAACCGAACGAGGGCGCCGCTCCGACCGATCAGATGGAGATTCGTTTCGTCTACGACGAGACCGCGCTCTGGATCGGTGCGCGCATGTTCAATCGAGGCGGACGCGTCCAGGCCCCGATGAGCCGCCGGGACGACGGGGCACAGGCGGAGTACCTCCAGATCGAGCTCGACACCTTTCTGGATCGGCGCACGGCCTACATGTTCGGCGTCACCGCCTCAGGTGTGCGCCTCGATCACTTCCACCCATCTGACAACGAGAACGAAGCCGACAACCAGTTCGATCCTGTATGGGAGGCGAAAACGTCGGTTGGCGACGCGGAGTGGACAGCCGAGCTGTGGCTCCCCTTCTCCCAGCTTCGATTCAACGATGCACCTGAACGCGTCTTTGGGCTGAACGTCAAGCGCTGGCGCCCTGATCTCAACGAAGAAGACTACTGGGTCGTCGTCGGACGCACGCAGCGCGGCTGGGCGTCGCGCTTTGGCGACTTGCACGGCATTGAAGGCGTTCATCCGAGAGCTCGCCTCGAAGTGCTGCCGTATGTCGCCAGCTCGTCGCGGATGATTGCCAACCGTGATCGCAATAACCCGTTCGACAATGCCGTGAATCTTGACGGGCGCGCGGGAGCAGACGTGAAGGTGGGCATCGGTTCCAACTTCACGCTCGATGCGACCTTCAACCCCGACTTCGGCCAGATCGAAGCGGACCCGGCAGAAGTGAATCTATCTGTCTTCGAAACGACTTTCGGCGAGCGGCGTCCGTTTTTTATCGAGGGCAGCAGCGTCCTCGAAGCCGGAACGAGCAACTATTACTACTCGCGGCGGATCGGCGCGCGTCCCATCGGATCGGCGCCGGGCGACTACGTCGACTATCCGGACACGAGCACGATCCTCGGCGCCGCCAAACTGACGGGCCGGCTCAAGTCGGGCACGTCGCTCGGATTTCTCGGGGCGATCACCGCCGACGAAAAGGCGCTGACGTCTACGAGCGGCCTGCGATCGGAGATCAGGGTCGCGCCGCAGAGCGCCTGGGGCGTGGCGCGGGCGATTCAGGAATTCGGGAGCGGCGGCTCGACCGCCGGCGCCCACTTCACCGTGGTTCATCGCGATCTCGCGGACACGGATGCGCTTGCGGCAGTGCTCACCCGGAACGCCGTCACGGCTGGCGTCGATACGCGTTTGCGCTTCAAGGATCGAACCTATGAAGCGGCGTTCAATCTGGGGCTCACGCATATCGACGGCGAAGCGGCGGCCATCGATCGCGTGCAGCGCTCGAGCGGTCACTATTTCCAGCGGCTCGATCAGCCCACGATCCGGCTGGACTCGACGCGGACCTCGCTCGACGGGGCGCAGATCCAGGGGAGCTTCAACAAGGTGGCCGGCCGGCACTGGCTGTGGGGCGGCAACCTGATGATCGAGTCGCCCGAGTTCCACCCGCTCGATTTCGGGCGGCTCAATTACGCGGGCGACTACACCGGCGGACCGCGACTGACGTACCGCCAAACGCGGCCTGGCAGGCTCTTTCGGTCCTACTCTCTCGGCGTGAACCTGAACGCTTACTGGTACTTCGACAGCGACCTTGGCGTGCGGAACAGCCTCGGCACCAACGCGAGCGTCACGTTCAAGAACTTCTGGTCGGGTTCGATCAACACGACCACCTACTTCCGCGGTCTTGATGCGCAGCTGACAAGGGGCGGCCCCGCCATGGGCAGCCCAGGCGGGTTCAACATCAGCGGATCGCTGCGCAACAGCAATGGAGCCAGCACACGCTGGAGCGGCAGCGCCAGTTCGAGACGCAATGAATTCGGGGAGGTCGCGTGGAGCCTGAGCAGCGATGTGTCGGCGCGCCCTTCCCCATCGCTCCAGTTTTCCATCTCACCGGACTACAGCAACGAGAACGCCACGAGCGGAGCGTTCCAGGGCGCGATCAACCGCCAGTATCTCAGCACACTGAATGGCGGCCGGCCTGAGACCAACGACCGACGGTATATCTTCGGCCTGGTGGATCGCACGACGGTGTCGACGCAGTTCCGCGTCAGCTATGTGTTCAAGCCCGACGTGACGCTCGATGTGTACGCGGAACCGTTCGCGGCGAGCGGGCGATACCTTGGATTCGGCGAGCTGGCGGTGGCGCGCGGACGCGACCTGCGGCTGTATGGGACGGATGGAACAACTCTCGAGCGGCTGGAAGACGGCAGCTACAAGGTGACCGACGGCGCGGCCACGTTCAATCTGTCGAACCGCGACTTCAACAACCGATCCTTCCGCAGCAACGTCGTGCTGCGCTGGGAATGGCGGCCGGGCAGCACGCTGTTCCTCGTGTGGCAGCAGAATCGCGCCAATTCAATCGCGACCGGCGAGCACGTTGGCCTCGGTGATCTCTTTGGATCGCTCTCGGCACCGGGCAGCAACATCCTCGCGGTGAAGACGACATTCTGGTTGTCGCGATAACGCAAACCGCAGAACCCGCTGAACGCGCAGAGTCGAATTCAGTTCCTTGAGTCCGACAGATTCCATACGTGGTGTCCGGCTTCGGCCAGACGGTAAGAGAATATTCTCTCTGCGAGACTCCGCGAGTTCCGCGGTGATCGCTTCTGCCTTCTTCTTTTTACGGTTCCGCTGCAATCTGATCTCGAACGCCAGGCAGCGACAGCCACAGGCGGATGCGCCCGAGCAGTGCTTTGGCCGTCTCCTCGAACGCACGCCGCTTTTCCGCGTCTGTCCCCACGACCCCCGCGGGGTCCGCGAAGCTCCAGTGGATCCGCCCGGGGCCGCCCGGAAACACCGGGCAGCTGTCCGCCGCATGGTCGCAGACGGTGATGACGTAGTCGAACGACTCGCCGAGGAAGCGATCCAGTTTCTTCGGATACTGCCCCGCCATGTCGAGATCGAAGAGGCGCTTCACCGCCTCGCGGGCCATCGGATGGATGTCCGGTTGCGGGATGGTCCCGGCGCTGTCAACGCTGATCTGTCCGCGCGTCGCATGGCGAAGAATCGCTTCGGCCATCTGCGAGCGCGCGGAGTTGCCAGTACAGAGAATCAGGACTCTCACGAGGCGCAGCACTCCGGACCGCAGCAGCTCTTCGCTGTCGCTGCGGGCTTACGGGCGCGGATGAATGCGCTCGCGAACTTGCCGTTGGCTGCGGGGGCGATGGCGTCCGCATCGATGCCGGTTGCTCTGAGGAGCTCGCGGGCGTCGCAGACGTTGTAGACACGCCACGGATCGACGGCAATCTCCTCGAACCCCGCCGAGGCGAGCGTGTCGCGGTAGACGCATTCCTCGAGCGCGCCGGCCACGCAGCCGATCCACAGCTCGACGCTCAGTCGAATCTCCGCGGGGACAGGCCCCCGGACGATCACGTCCGAGACGGCGAACCGTCCGCCTGGTTTGAGCACGCGAAATGCTTCACGGATCACCCGATCCTTGTCGGCGGACAGATTGATCACGCAGTTCGAAATGACCACATCGACCGAGTTGTCCGGCAACGGGATGGCTTCGATCTCGCCCTTGAGGAACTCGACGTTGGTTGCGCCCGCCTTGCGTTGATTCTCCCGGGCCAGCGCGAGCATCTCATCCGTCATGTCGAGCCCGTAGACCTTCCCCGCCGGCCCGACACGCCTGGCCGAGAGCAGGACGTCGATGCCGCCGCCCGAACCGAGATCGAGCACGGTCTCGCCGGGTGCGAGGTCGATCATCGCCGTCGGATTGCCGCAGCCGAGCGATGCATTCACCGCTTCGGCCGGCAGCGCCTCGGTTTCGCCCGCGCTGTACAGATTGGAAGTAATCGGATCGCCGCAGCTCCCCCCGCAGCACGAGGCGGTTTTCGCACCGATGGCGGCTTTCCCGTATTTCTCCCTGATTGCGTCCTGCAACGTTTCGTTCGTCGTCATCACATCCTCCTGTCACTCCGACTGCCCCACCTGCCTTACCGGCCCCACCAGCCCTACCGGCTCCACCCGCCCCGCCTGCCCTACCTGGCCTAACCCGGCCTACCTGCCCCTCCTAACTGCCTATATCCTGTTCGCCCGACCTCAAGGTCGGGCCTACGAGTCCGATAGCTGCTCGCCTGAGCGTGAGCACATTAGTCGATGGGAACTCCCCCGATTTCTGAGCACGGACGATGAGGGGATGGGCTTTC
>JAHFUL010000004.1:46008-64439 GCA_023265155.1 Acidobacteriota bacterium | reverse complement strand
AAGGTCCGCACTACGAGTACCGCCCTGCCTGTCTCTGCGGTCTCTCATCTCCGCGGTGATCGTTGGTCGTCCTCGTAGCGCACACGTTTGTGAGATAGCCTCTACTCTCCCAGCATCGCCTTCCGCACGAGCGGCAGCGGCATCATCCCGAGGCTGATGAACGTGTCGTGGAACTTCTGCAGCGAATACTGCGCCCCCATCTTCGTCTTGTAGTCGTCGCGAAGCTTCAGGATCAGCAGCTTCCCCATCGTGTAGTAGCCGTACGTCGCATCGGACGTGCCGCGCTTGCTCTCGGACTTCGCCACGGGCCTGGGCTGATGTCCCTCCTTGACGAACAGCTCCTCGGCCTGCGCGATCGTCATGCCTCTGGTGTGCATGCGGATGCCGGCGATGAAGCGCACGTCGCGAAGAAGCGCGTCCTGGATCTGCGCGAGGCGATAGCGGGGATCGTCGGCGTGAAATCCTTCGTCGAGGACCATCTGCTCGCAGTAGTGCGCCCAGCCCTCGCTGTTGGTTGCCGCACCCAGCACCTTGCGGACATCCGACGGGAAATTCTTCGCGTAGAGAAACTGCAGGTAGTGGCCGGGCCACACCTCGTGCACCGAGACGTTCGAGATCGCCGGGTAGTACCACTGCGTCATGAACTCTTCGGTCTCGGCGGCAGACGCTTTCGGACTGGGCAGCGTCATGCTGTAGTAGGCCTCGGTCGCCACGGTCTCGAAGGGCCCGGGGATATCCATCGACGCGGTCGTCGTCGCGCGCATGAATGGCGGCGTTTCCTGGACGCGAGCAGGCGGCGCGTTGGGCACCGTCACGATATGGTGGTCGGTCATGAAGCGGCCAATCGAATCCAGCTCCGCCTGTGTCGTCGACAGCAGCTTCCCGGCCGGCGGGTGATTGGATTCGACAGCCGTCATCACCTGCTCGAGCGCGCGCTTGGGATCGATGCGGCTCGCTGTTTCCGCCAGTGCGGCCTGATTGGCCCGCAGATCCCGCTCGGCCATCGCGAGGAGCTCGTCGAGCGGCGTGTCAATCATCTCGTCGGCAGCGAGCTTCCGGCGATAGGTCTCTTCTCCAATCGCGAAGTCGCCCTTCGAACGCCCGAGCAGATCACCCTGCAGCCATTTCTTGTAGGCGCCCAACGCAGCGATGACGGCGTTGTTTGCCTGCTTGAACTCCGCGACGAGCGCCGTGTCCGATACTTCGGGAAACGCCGAGGCCACGGCCGTCGCGAAGAAGCTCTGATTGCCGTCGATCTGCTCGAGGGCGATGAGCGTGTAGATCAGCGGCGGATTCTCCAGATTCTTTCGAGCTTCGGCAAGCGCTGCCGGCATCGCCTTTTCACGCGCGACGAGCTTCCGCAGGCGTTCCTCGGGCGGCGCGAACTTGCGTGTGATCATCTTGTATGCGGTGTTGGTCAAGCCGCTGCTGTAGCCGTCGGGGTCCCGCGCCCAGGGCCGGACGACTTCCAGCGTGAGCAGTTGTGAATCGATGGCGCGCCGGACGAGCTCGCGATCGAGCTGGTTCCCGGCCGAGAGCGTCTTGTCGTCGATCGCGGCTACCCGATCGCGAAATTGACGTGCCGAGGCGATGGCGGCGGTCACCGCCTGCCGGGAATAGTCCTCCAGCCGATCGTCGTACTTGTGAATGCCGAGAGAGGTCGCCTGGCTCGGCTGGCGGCGGTAGAGATCTTCCAGGTACTCGCGGGCGACGATGTTGAATGCGGCGTCGCCAGCCGCGGTCGTCGTCTGGGGCGTTCGAGGCTGAGACGACCCGCAGCCGGCGGAAATCGCCAAGACGAGCAGACAAAGCGAGCTGCGGTACGTGCCCATCGTCTTGATTGACCGTGAGCTCCGCAGTATTCCCGGAATCGTAGGCCCGAGCTTCAGCTCGGGCGATAGGTCGAGCGTCGTCGATTCGCCCGACCTGAGGGTCGGGCCTACGATCTCAGACGACCGTGCCCCCTGCGGTAGAGCTGTTGGCATTTGGAGATCCTGCGGCCTCCGCGGTGTACGTCGTCTCGATGGTACTGATTCCTCGAGGACGCTCCACTAATTGCCGCCGATGCCGAACAGGTGATGCAGGGTGCGGATGAAGATCATCCCGCCCGAAATGGCCGGGGTCGACAGGATGACCTCGCCCAGGGGGTTGGCCGCCAGGACTTCAAATGTCGGCCCGGCCTTCACCACGAAGACGTCGCCGTCCTCGCTCGCGAAGTACAGCCGGCCGTCCGCCGCCACCGGCGAGCTGCTGAAGCCGTCGCCGAGATGCTCGAGACGGCCGACGTACTTACGCTCGCCCGTCCGCGCGTCGTAGCACCCCACGATGCCGCTCACGTTGATGGAATACAAGTAGTCGCCGTAGACGATAGGCGTCGGCGTGAACGACCCGCCGCGGGTCGAGCTCCACACGACAAAGTCGCTCGTCTCCTCGCCGGGCTTGAGGGTGATGTCGCCGGTGGCCGTCGGGCGAATCGCGAAGATCGGCTGATATCCGGTATCGCCGCTCATCACGAAAATCAGTCCCAGAGCGACGATCGGCGTCGGGGTGACGATGCTCGCCGGTGCGGCAAGCGACCACACTTCCTTGCCGGTCATCGGATCGTACCCGCGCGCTCGCTTCCCGCCGTTGGCGACCACGAGGGAGCGGCCCGACCCCTCGTAGATCACGGGCGTGCCGAACGACGTGACGCTGTCTTCATCACGCGGCGTCCGCCATCGCTCCGAGCCGGTCGCCAGATCGTACGCGGCGATGAAGCTCGACGGACCCGCACCGGACGGCTTGCCGCCCACGTTCGTATCGCACTGAATGATGACCATGTCGCGGTAGATGGTCGGCGAACTGCCGAACCCATAGATCGAGTGCCCGACGGTGCCGAGGTCTGTTTTCCAGAGGAGAGTGCCCTCGAGGTCGTAGCTGTACAGGCCTTCTGCGCCGAGCGAGACAATGACGCGCCGGCCGTCGGTCGCCGGGGTCGCCGTGGCAAACGTGCTCTTGAGATGACGTCCGAGTCGTGGCACGCCCGTGTAGACCGTGCGCTCCCACACGACTCGTCCGGTCGATTTGTCCAGGCTCAGGAGCTTCCACGTCTGCTCCGATCGGTCGTCGGACGTGTTGTCGCTCCTCACGCCACCCGGCCGGAACTCCGGATCCGGATTGGCGCTGATCGCGGTCGTCACGAAGATCCGGTCTCCCCAGACGATGGGCGACGAATGCGCAAGGCCCTCGATCTTCGTCTTCCAGCGGATGTTCGTGGAGCGCTCCCCGTCCCACGAGATGGGCGGGGACTGGCCATCCGCGACGCCCGATGCACCCGGGCCGCGGAACGACGGCCAGTTCATCGCCGCGGCCGCAACGGTGGTTGCGGCGATCTCGCGTTCGAGCAGCGGGGAGGCCGTCGGACGGGCGCCATCCTTCACGAAGATCACCGGCGTGCCGCCGAGCCGCGCCGGCCCGCCTTCGCGCAGCTCGAGGCCAAGCACGCGGTTCTCGCCGATGGTGAAATCCAGCCACGTGCCGCCGCGATCGGCAAACTGTTCGACGAGCTCGTTTCTCTTGTCGGCGTCCGGCAGTGGCTCGAGGAAGCGCCGGATCATCGTCAGGTCGCGTTCAGTCCTCGGCCGCCTCGCGGGTTCCGATGGCGCGGGCTGCTGTGCGGGCGCGAGGCGCTCCATGAACGCCTTTCCGCCGACCGGTTCAAAGGTCAGCGTGGCGCCACCGGCCGAGGCCAGTCGCAGGGAGCCGTTCGGCCCTGGCTCGGCCCGATACTCGCGGCCATCGTGGGTGCGGTACGTGCCCGCCCCGTCGCGCTGGACGATCGCACGAGTGATCGGCTCGACCTCGGGCGTGCGCAGGACCGTGTTGATGACCTCCCAATCGCGCTCGGTGTCGAACTCGCTCTTGGAGAAGGGGACCAGCTCGTGATGAGCGACGAGGTACTGCGGGGGGCGCGCGCCGCGCGCCAGAAGAGTCCTGACCACCTCGACGTGCCAGCCGAGCGCGGCGGCGGCAAGCGCGCTGACTCGGTAGGGAGCGCCGCCGATCGTGACGCGCCCCGTGACGTTCAAGTCGGCGCCGCGGTCGGCCAGATACTCGACCACATCGATCTGGCCGTGCTCGGCGGCGTGGAAGAGCGCCGTGGCCCCGTCCGGATCCTTGACGTCGGCCGGCGTGCCGCGCGCGAGCGACGCCTTGACCGCGTTCAGGTCGCCCTGTCGCGCTGCGGACCACAGCGCTTCGCTCTGGCCGGAGATCTGGACGCCGGCAGCTGCCCAGATCACGACGAGCGCCGCCAGAAGGCCCGCGCGGAATGCCGAACATTCGGATCGCCTCACGTCCGGCCCTCCAGGACTGTCGCCTCCCTCACAAATTTTAGCGCCGCGTCAACGGGCGCACGATCGTACTAGCGCCCGCCGCTCGAGCCGGGTGCAGCGGCCTTGACGGCCACCTTCACCATCACCGTCGTCCAGCAGCAGCCTGAGCCGCCGCCGCCGTTGCCCGAGTAATCGTTCCCGGTCACCTGCAGGACGTAGTCGCCCGGCTCGCTGAATTTCACGGTCGGCGTGGCTTTGCCACCGAACGGCTCCGTAGGCTTCCCGCCCTTGAGCGTTTCCACCTTGATGGGCTTTGGTTCGACCGTAACCGTCCCCGGGCCACGATACTTTTCCACTGTCAGGCTCACGACATCACCGCGCGGACCCTGCCCGCCGCCGCTGAATCGCGCGTCGTCGTCGGTCCAGATGTCGATCGGCATCGGCGCATTCACCGCGCCCGTCCGCGAGATGGCCTTCGCCATCGCGGCGAGCGGCCCTGTGAACGAGGGACCGTTCTCCTCGAATCGCAGTACGGGCGGCAGGTCGTACGTGCCGTCGGGGCTCTCTTCGGACCCCTTCAGGGGACTGATGTTGTAGTCCGTGTGCATGTGGAACGGAATGGTCGTGGTCACCCCGTTGGCCGTCAGCGTCCAGCTGATCTTCTGGGTCTTCGGAAAGTCCTTCGGCACCGTGATGACGAACATGCCGAAGCGGCGTCTGGCGAGGAAATGTGTCGGCTGACCGCGGTCGGGATCGCCCGGTTCGAAGTGGTTGTTCGGGCCGATCGGCACATCGATCTCGGCCTCGGTGTTGCGGCTGTAGTACCCAATCAGGAAGTTGTGGGTCCCGTCGGGATTATCGAACCAGCCCTCGTAAGCGGGGCTGATGCTCGCGCCGAACTGTTTCGGCGGAGCGCTGGGCAGCTGGATTTGCGCGGACACCAACGCACCACAGGCCACGAGCAGCACCGGCGCGCACCAATGCAGGGCAGTCTGACGATTCATAGGAAATTCCCCTTGTGGTCGAGCGGCCGCGAACGCGGCGGCTGATGATGGCGGCTCCTGAGGCTGGGAACCGTGGGGGAGGGCTCTCGGAAAAGATGAGAGCCCTCCTCCGCGCGGCCGTGTCTTTGGTCCGTTCGCCTTTACTGCTGGTTCTGAGTCGCGACCGGCTTCTTGTGCTCGGCGACCCACGCCTGGTACTCAGCGTCAGACATGTAGTAGACGTTCATCCACGCGTGGGCCATTTCGTCCACGGTGCGATCGCCATAGCCCACCCACTGATCCGGGTCCGGGTTGTTCTTGTTCGCCTTCGTGTTGTCGTAGAAAGCGGTGACGTGGATGATCGTGCCCTTCGGGAACGCCGGCGCCGCGTCCTCCGCGTAGATGTAGTTGGTCATCCAGTTGAAGTTGAAATTGTCGACGTAGCTGAGAATCTGTGTGCCGCCGTCGGGCAGAATCGCTTCGACCTGCATCGCCTTGCCGCGCAGGTGGAAGTGCGGCTGGAAGTTGGTGATGACCGTGTTCTCCTTCAGCACCGTGAAGCCTTCCGTGTGCGCGATCGTGTTCGGCGGAATGTCGAGGCCGCCCTGGCCGTTCTTGAGGCCGGTGAAGCCCACGAGGTAGGTGCGGTGCTTCGGCTCCTCGCCTTTCGGATACAGCCAGATGCCGAGCTCGGAGCCCGCCGTCACGGCCTCGCCGACCGCGTGCACGTGCTGGTCCCACCCGATCCTCTGGCCTGGCTTGATCAGCTTGCCGGTGCCGTCCGCGTAGCGGTCGTAGCCTTTGCCGATGGCCCATTCCATGAGGGTAGGCCGGGAGTTGACGGCCGCGGCCGCGATCGCCGCCGGATCGGTCGGCTGCGCGCCGCCGCCGCCGCCGCCGCGCCCACCGATCCCGCGATTGACGGAGTCGAGGTCCGGGTCGTCCGGATCCATCACGACGTGCGCGATGGAGTGATGCACGATCTTGCGGCCTGAGAGGTTCGTCGGACGGATCTCAACCATCCGCACCCAGCGCGGCTCGGTGAGGCCGGGGATGTCCACCGTGGGACGCCACCACTGGTCCTGGCTCACGGCGGGCATTGTGTACTCGGGCGACTTCACGACGAGGTCGGGCGCTCCGTAGCCGTCGCGCTCGCCCTGCCAATAGAGCGTTGTCGTCACTGGCTTCGGCTTCGGCATGTCGGAGGGGTTGCCCTGAACCGCGCCCTGGTCTACCCAGTCGACGATTGTCTGGATCTGATCATCGGTGAGGGAAATGTCGTTCTTGAACTTCTGGACGCCGACCGATTTGACGACGTGCCAGGGTGGCATCTGGCGCGTCGATACCCGTGCGCGAATCGACTTCGCCCACGGACGCGCATCCTCGTAGGAGATGAGTGCCATCGGCGCGATCGAGCCGGGCTCATGGCAGTTCTGACACTTGGCCTGGAAGATCGGGGCGATGTCCTTGGAGAACGTCACCGTCTTGGCCGGTTCCGCGGCGAGAGCCGCACCCGGCAGAGCGAGCAGTATTCCAGCGGTCACGGCAAGGGCCCATCGAGGCGTTGTTCCAATCATCATCGGCTCCCTTTCGAAACGGTGAAACTGTTGCGGCGCACGGCCGAAGCCTTGCGGAGAAACTTCAAGTGGTTGAATTCTAGCAGAATTGTCGCCCTGAAGTGATAGGAAAACTTGGAATCGACGTCCAATGCCGTCGTTCCGGCGGTTGGCTGCAATGCCAGCTTGGTCAATGGTTTAGCGCCCACAACGCGCGGCCGCCGCTTCGCCAAGAAAATCTGCCACTGTTTCCCCTCGAGTCCGCCGCGCTCGCCAATCAGCCGACTGGCCCGAGGCTGCAGGTTTGCCGATGGTGCACCCAGAGGCGCGGCGTCCAGACACGACCAGAAGGGATCCTACGTTCGAGACTTCGATCACGGCATTACCGTGCTCGAGCGGGCAATCGCACAACGGACGCGCCGGTAAGCCGTTTCACCCTGCACCGAGGTGTCGGAGCGCCTCCTGCACCTTGGGATTGCCGTTGGCCATGCTGATCATCGTGTGGCCCGCACCGTTTCCAGGGGCCTTCACGTTCGCGCCGCCAGCGACGAGGCGTTCGATGACGCCGACATAGTCGCCTCCCTTCGCGCATCGATGCGCGGATCCGAAGGCCGCCCAGCCGAGCGGCGTGCTGCCGTGCACCGTATCAACGACGTCGATCGCGACGCCGAGCTTCAGCAGCCGTTCAACCATCGGCACGTTCCCCATCCAGCACGCCATGTGCAGCGTCGTTCCGCCGTCGGTGCCGCGGCACGCCGGATCGAAGCCCAGACGCAGCATGAGGTCGGCGGCCTCGAAGCGGCCGTGGAAAACCGCGTCCGCGAGCTCGGAGGCTTCGACAGGCGTGAGCGCTCGAGGCAACGATGGATCCTGTCGAATCGCCTCCCGTGCGGCGGGTTCGTCGGCTCGCATCGCGGCATTGAGAAGGCGCACGCGCGGCGGGCTTCGCCGCTCGAGCAGTTCGTGAACCGATTGATGCCCCTGCTTCAGGGCGACCTCGTGAGGAGAAACGAGGAAGCCGAGCAGCCAGCAGTAGATGTGCAGCTCGGGGACCGGCGCGTAGCCGGGCCGGTGAACACGCGCGGCCACGCAGGACGGGTCGGCATCAATCAGACGTTCGACGAGCTCGAGATCGCCAAGCCTTGCGGCCATGAAGATGTCGGGCATCGCCCCGCGCGCGAGCAGCCGGCGGCACACATCGGTCCGCTCGGTGAGCGCGTACTGCGCGGGCGTGGACTGGTGGTCGACGCAGCGCGCGTCGATGTCGGCGCCATGGTCGAGCAGGTAGTCGGCGATCTCCATACTCTTCGCGAGGTGCAGCGGCTGCTGGCCGTCGCCGCCGCGCTCGTGGACAGCCGATGGATCTGACTCGACGATGGTCCGCAACTCGACGAACCATCCGAGCCGGGCCGCCACGTTGGGTGTGAGTCGCGCGCCCCGCTCGATGAGGAACCGCGCGTTGGCAGCGTCGGCGTTGTCGAGGACCGTGTAGGGGCCATTCGCCCAGTCGCTGCGAAGGTTCAGGTCGGCGCCCGAGGTCATCAAGACATCCAGCAGCTCGGTGTTGTTCGCCGCCATATGCAGGGCGCGCTGGCCGAAGGCGAACACCGGATCGTTGATGTGCGTGCGAACGTGCTCGGAAGATTCGAGCAACTGTCGCACGGCCGCAACGTCACCCTTGCGAACGGCCAATCCGAACGCGCGCATCTCCTCTTTCTGCAGGTGGCCCACCAGGTCGGGCCAGGAGGCGAAACCCGCGTCGCGCGCGATCGTCAACTGCGCGTCGGCGAGCTTCGGCTCGTCGGCGTCGGTGCGGTGCGCGCGAATTCGCGACAACGAGTCGGCGTCGCCTTCGCGGGCGGCCCGGAGCAGATCCTTGGCGAGCGTGTGTTGCTGTTCGAGATTGCGCGGCGGACGAGCCGCTGGATTCGGCGCGGACATGACGACCTCCTTCAACGATCGCCCGTGTCCGCATCATCATCGGGGCAGAAGAAAGGTCGCTGATGTGTCGATCACACAGGACCGTGTCAGGTGGGCGCAGCCCTTCCCGCGGACCGGAGGCGTCCCGTGCACGCCAGCCCGCAGAATAGCCAACTCGCGCGCGCCACGCAACCGGATTCCGGATTCGAACAACGCCCGGCTCCGACCATCACCGCCCGGTGAACTTCGGCGGCCGCTTCTCGAGAAATGCCGCCACGCCTTCCTTGAAGTCGGCGCTCGAGTAGCAGAGCGCGATCAGGTCTTCGGCCTCCACTGCGCCTGAACGACGACTGACCAGAATCCGGCGGATCAGTTCCTTCGCCGCGCGAATCGTGAGCGGCGCATGGGCGGCGATGGTGGTCGCCAGTTCCCGGACGGACTGATCGATCTCTTTTGCATCGGCCATGCGTGTGACCAGACCGAGCG
The DNA here is from genome assembly GCA_023265155.1 of Acidobacteriota bacterium. Lineage (GTDB taxonomy): Bacteria > Acidobacteriota > Vicinamibacteria > Vicinamibacterales > CAVVIG01 > JBGOTP01. The sequence continues at coordinate 55,181 of JAHFUL010000004.1, read as the reverse complement.
CCGCTGCTTCCTCGGCATCGATGAGCCGGCCGGTGAGGAGCAGATCCTTCGCGCGCGCGGGACCGACGAGGTCGATGATGCGCGCGGTGCTGGCGGCCGACAGGCTATTGCCCAGCGTTCTCGCAATCGGGATGCCGAAGCGGGCCTGCGGTGTGCACACGCGGAGGTCGCAGGCGATCGCCATCAGACATCCGCCGCCGGCGGCCACGCCCTCGACCTGGGCGATGGTGGGTTTGGTGACCCGCTCGAGGCGGTCGATGATGCGATCCAGACGCTGCTCGTAGCCGATCCCGTCCTGCGGCGAGCTGAACGTCGTAAACTCCGCAATGTCGGTGCCCGAGACAAACGCCTGGCCTCCCGCACCCTTCAGGACGAACACACGGACGGCCTCCTCGGCGTCAACGCGCTCGCACGCGTCGAACAGGGCGTCGTACATGTCCCAGGTCATCGCGTTCCTGGCTTCCGGACGGTTGATCGTCAGACGCGCGAGGGGTCCGTCGATTTCAAACAGCGTACGGGAGGGCGGCAATTGGTTCCTCAAGGTTCACGGGGTTCACCAGGTTCACACGGTTCGCCGCCGGCGGCTTTGGCTGGCATCCGCGTTCTTGATGCCACGCAGGTCATGGCCGGCCCTTTTTGCGCGATGCAACTATGCGACATGGGTGCCGACGTCATCAAGGTCGAGCCGCCGGGCGGTGACTCGAGCCGGCGCATGGCCGGCGCGATGGGAGACGACAGCCCGAGCTTCAACGCGGTCAATCGAGGCAAGCGGGGCATCGTGCTCGACCTGAAGACGCCGGCGGGGCAGGACGTCTTCCGTCGTCTGGCGCGCCGATCCGACATCGTGATCGAGAACTCTCGGCCCGGCGTCATGCGGCGCTTCGGCCTCGACTACGAGACGCTGTCGGCGAATCATCCGGCGCTCGTCTACGCGTCGATTTCGGGTTACGGCCAGACCGGTCCGCACGCGCACAAGGGCGGCTTCGATCTCGTGGCGCAGGGCGTCTCCGGCTTGATGTCGATCACGGGCGAACCTGGTCGTCCGCCCGCCAAGGTGGGCGTTCCGCTCACGGACCTCGGCGCGGGGCTGTTCGCGCTGGCTGCGATCCTCGCCGCGCTCTACGATCGGACTCGAACCGGACGCGGCCAGTACGTCGAGACGTCGCTGGTCGAAGCGGGAATCGCGCTGTCGGTCTGGGAAGCCGCCGAATATTTTTCGGGGCGAGGCGTGCCGCAGCCACTGGGGTCGGCCCACCGGATGATCGCGCCGTATCAAGCCATTCGCTGTGCCGACGGGTACATCACGGTTGCGGCAGGGAATCAGCGCCTGTTCGAGCGGTTGTGCGATCGGCTCGGTCATCCCGAATGGCCGCGACAGCCTGAGTACGCGGATGATACCGCGCGCGTCCGTCATCGCGAAGCGATCGTTCACTCCATCGAGTCGGTCACGATCGGCCGTTCCCGGCGCCACTGGATCGACCTGTTCGAGGCGAACGACATCCCGTGCGGACCCATCAACAGCTACGACGAGGTGTTCGCCGATCCCCAGGTCCTCGCGCGTGGCATGGTGGACGAGGTCGATCATCCGACGCTCGGCCGCATGCGCACGTTGGGATCGCCACTCAAGATGTCGCGCACGACGCCGCAGACCGGCCGCCGCGCGCCGCTCCTCGGCGAGCACACGGTGGAAGTGCTCCGCGAGCTCGAGGACGAGGAACGACAACCGATGTAGAAGGGACCTGTTAAGTTCGACAGATTCCGCTTGCTGCCACACCGCGCCAAACGGTAGAGTCTCAACCTCATCAATAAGGAGTCGAATGTCTGGCCGGCTGTTCCATGCACCCGCGCGGTCAGCCGCAAATAGCCCCCGTCGCTCGATCGCTCGATCCGTCGATGTCGCGATCTGTTCGATCTGACCACGCTCCGACGCCGGGCAATCCCGGCCGAGCAGTACCTCGGCGCTCATCGTCGGATAGAACGAAGAGGCTCCCATGTCAAAGCGGGATCGTCCTCGCAGTGGAACGCTTCCCACGCGGAGAATCACATCCGCGAGAGTCTCGCGGCGGTTCGCGGCGATCGCGCTGACGATCGCGGTTGCGCTGATCGCGGCCCACACGTGGGCACAGCGGGCGGACCAGACGGCCGCCCCATCCAACTTCGATGTGCGAACCGAGAAGGGCGGCGCCGCTTACATGACGCGCTTCGCGGTGCCTCCGTTGGCTGCCGGCGTGGCCGATCTCGCGAGCGCCCGGGCGGCGGGCCTGGCTCGGCTTCAGGCCGCCTTCACGGACATCGATGTGATCAACAGTCCGGAATTGGGCACGCCTGAAGTCATCAGCGCCGCACCGGGTTCGGGGTTTCTCACCGAGCCATCGGGCGATCGCGTCGCCGCGATGCGCGGATTCCTGTCGTCTTACGCGGACGTGTACGGTCTGTCACAGACGCAGGTCGCGAGCCTCGACCCGATCGCGGACTACGTGAATCCGTCGGGCAACATGGCCTGGGTGGAATTCGAGCAGCGGATCAACGGCTTCCCGGTGTTCCAGGGGCTGATCCGCGGCGGCTTCACCGCCACGGGCGAGCTCGCCCGGACGACGGGCGTGATTGCGGCGGGCCTCGAGGCCGGGGCGCTCTCCGTGTCGCCGACGCTGACGGCGGCGCAGGCGGTGTCGCAGGCCGCGGCGAACGTAGGGTGGAACGTAGCGGCCGACGCGCTCGTGCAAACGGCCAGCGACGGCGGCAACGTGACCTTCGCCCGCGGGACGATGGCCCCGATGACCCCGATGACCCCGATGACCCCGATGACCGATGATGCGAAAGCCTGGCTGTTGTACTTCCCGCTCGCGCCGGGTGTGGCGCGGCTGGCCTGGGCGACCGAGATCTGGGGCGATCCCGAGGCATTCCTCGTGCTGCTGGACGCCGAGGACGGCACGGTGCTCTTCCGCAAGAACCTGACGAACTACCAGTCGCAGACGGCGACCTACTCGATCTACAACGATGACAGCCCCGCCCCGTTGTCGCCGAGTAACGTCCTGCCCGGCGCAGGCACGCAGGCGCCCTTCATCGCGCGGACGCTCGTGACGCTCGTCGGCAACGAAGCCTCGAACACGTTCAACAACCTCGGGTGGATGACCGACGGCACGAATTTCACCGATGGCAACAACGTGCAGGCCGGCATCGATCGCGACGGGGTCAACGGCGTCGACGCCCCGGTCATTGGGCCCGGCCGGGTGTTCAACTTCACGTACAACCCGCAGACGGACGAACCGCTCACGGTGCCGTATCAAAATGGCGAAGTGACCGACACGTTCTACTGGACGAACGTCTATCACGACCGCCTGTATCTGCTGGGATTCACGGAGGCGGCGCGCAACTTCCAGCACGACAACTTCGGGCGGGGCGGCGTGGGAGGCGATCGGATCAGCGCCGAGGACCAAGACTCCTCTGGCACCAACAACGCCAACTTCTCTACCCCGGCCGATGGCGGCCGTGGCCGGATGCAGATGTACATCTTCCCGGGTCCGGCGCCCGATCGCTCGTCGGGCCTCGATCACGAGGTGCTACTCCACGAGTTGACGCACGGCACCTCCAACCGACTCCATGGCAACGCAGCCGGGCTCACGTCCACAATGTCGCGCGGGATGGGCGAGGGATGGTCGGACTTCTACGCGAGAGCGCTGCTCTCCAGCGCCGGCGAAGATCAGAATGGCATCTACACGAGCGGCGGCTGGATCACGAACCTGATCGTCTCCGGCTACACCGACAACTACTACTACGGCATCCGGCGCTTCCCGTACGCCGTCATCAGCAACCTCGGCGCGAACGGGAAGCCGCACAACCCGCTGACCTTCGCGGACATCGACCCGACGCAGTTCAACATCACCGACGGCGCGTTCCCCTGCAACCCGATCATCGGCTGCACCGGCAGCGCCACTGAAGTCCACAACGTCGGGGAGTTGTGGGCCAGCGCGCTCCTGGAGGTGCGGGCGCGCTTCATCACGCGTCTGGGCTTCGCCACCGGCAACCAGCGCGTCCTGCAATTCGTGACCGACGGCATGAAGCTCGATCCGGTCAACCCGACGCTGCTGCAGGGTCGCGAGGCGATCGTCGCCGCCGCCAATGCGGGCGGTGGCACCGCGGCCGACATCGCAGACATTTGGGCGGGGTTCGCGGCCAGAGGGATGGGTATCAGCGCCCAGGTCGTGGATGCCTCCAACTTCTCAGTCGTACAAGCGTTCGATACCCCCGGAATTGCCGCTGCGACGAGTGTGATCGTGACGGAGTCGATTCCGAACGGGCGGCTCGACCCCGGCGAGCTGGTGGGCGTGTCGCTGTGCATGACCAACACGGGCTTCGTCAGCAGCGGCATCGTCACCGGGACTCTCGCAGCGACAGGCGGTGTGCAGTCGCCATCCGGGACGCAGTCCTACGGCGAGGTCGCACCGCGCGACAAGGTGTGTCGCACCTACATGTTCACCGTCGGCTCCGCGTGCGGCGCGTCGCTGACCGCTACCCTGCAGGCGCAGGAGAGCGGCGGAACGACGCGCAACCTTGCGTACGACTTCCAGGTCGGGACGTTCGTCCCGTACTTCAGCCAGAACTTCGACGGCGTGACTGCGCCGGCGCTGCCGAGCGGGTGGACGACCGGCACGCTGTATGGCACGGCGAACCTCTGGGTCACCAACACCACCACGCCCGACACGAAGCCCAACCGCGCTTTCGCTCGCGACCCGGGGGCCTTCAGCGACAACGTCCTCGTCAGTCCCGCGATTGGCGGGGTCGCAGGCTCGCGGCTGACGTTCCGAAACCAGTATGCGACGGTGGCCACGTACCACGGCGGCGTTCTGGAGATCGCCATCGGCGGCGGCGTATTCCAGGACATCCTGACGGCGGGCGGGACTTTCGCGAGCGGCGGCTACAACGGCGTCATTAGTCTGACGGCCGGCAACTCGATTGCCGGTCGTCAGGCCTGGACGGGAACTTCCGCCGGCTACGTCACGACTACAGTCAACATGCCCGCAGCCGCGGCCGGGCAGGCCGTCCTCCTGCGCTGGCTCATGGCGGGCGACTACCGTGCCTCTGCTCCCGGTTGGTCTGTAGACACCATCGCGCTGAGCGTCCCGTGCGGTAGCGGGAATGCGCCGCCGACGATATCCGGTTTCTCCGCCAGCTCGACAGTGGTGAATACGCCAGTCGCGATGACCTTCACGGTGGGCGATGCCGAAAGCGGCCCGCCCGGCGTGAGCGTATCGGGCACGTCCTCGAACACGACGCTGGTGCCGAACGCCAACCTCAGCTTCTCGGGGACGGCTGCCTCGCGCACGCTGACGATCACGCCAGCCGTGAATCGCTTCGGCAGCACGACGATCACCGTCACTGCGAGTGACGGAAAATTGTCGACGAGCACGTCTTTCGTGCTCCACGTGTGGTTGGTGGGCACGGGCGATTTCGATGGTGACGACAAGGCGGACATCACGGTTTTCCGGCCGTCGAATGGGACGTGGTACACAATCCTCTCGAGGACGGGAACACCGACCCCGTTTGTCTGGGGGGACAGCGCGGATAAACCCGTGGTGGGCGACTTCGACGGCGACGGCAGGACCGACATCGCCATCTACCGGCCGTCGAACGGGACATGGTACTTCGTCGCGTCGTCGACGGGAGCCGGGTACGGCGTCGCGTGGGGAAACAGCGCGGACACCCCGGTGCCTGGGGACTACGACGCGGACGGGAAGACCGACATTGCGGTGTTCCGGCCCTCGAACGGGACATGGTATGTGGTGCCCTCGCGCACGGGGATCCCTTACGGCTTCGCCTGGGGGAACAGCGCGGACACGCCCGTGCCGGGGGATTACGACGCGGACGGGAAGACCGACATTGCGGTGTTCCGGCCGTCGAATGGGACGTGGTACGTGGTGCCCTCGAGTACCGGGGTGGCGTACGGGGTCGCTTGGGGCAACAGTGCGGACCGTCCGGTGGCGACCGATTACGATGGGGACCGGAAGGCCGATATTGGGGTATTCCGGCCGTCGAACGGAACTTGGTACATCATGCCCTCGACGACCGGCGTGGCGTACGGGGTCGCGTGGGGCATCAGCGTGGACGTGCCGGTGCCCGCCGACTACGACGGGGACGGCAGGACCGATATCGCCGTGTTCCGGCCGCCGAACGGGATCTGGTATGTGGTGCCGTCGACGACGGGATTGCCGTACGCGGTCGCGTGGGGGAACAGCGCCGATATTCCGATCTTCCGGCGCCCGTAGCAGTCCGTGGCGCAAGTGCGTTGCCGCTCTTCTGCCTGCGCCTCGGACTGCAACAGCGATCTGACTTTCACCACGGGCTGATAGGCCAGGTGGCGTGTCTCGCCGGAAATTTCCCTGTGCTGCCAGTTGGGCACGCCAGGGGTGATCAGCGCGAAGGTCGGCGCCGGATTTCTCATCCCGCGTACTCCGGCGCATGCCCCGGCTTCCATTTGATGTTGCAGCCCACACTCGGCCGCTGCCGCGACGGGACATCTGTTCCCTCGAGAACCGCGTCGACCGCCGCGCGGAGATCCTCGCCGGTCACGGGCCCGCTGCTCCCCGGGCGGCTGTCGTCGAACTGCCCGCGATAGACCAGCGCGTGGCTGCGATCGAAGACGAAGAAATCAGGTGTGCACGCGGCGCGAAACGCCTTGGCCACCTGCTGACTTTCATCGAATAAATAGGGGAAGGTGAATCCGGCGCTCGAGGCCTCGCTTCTCATCCCCGTCAGGTCGTCCTCAGGATAGGCCTTCGAGTCGTTGGAATTGATCGCGACGATGGCCACGCCGCGAGGCCGATAGTCAGTGGCGAAGCGCGCGAACGCGGCGCGGACGTGCTTCACGAACGGGCAGTGGGGGCAGATGAACGCGACGACCAGCGCCGGGGCGTCGCCCAAGTCGCGGTGAGTCACTGTCTTGCCGTCGATATCGGGCAGTTGAAACGGCGGCAGCGGAGTGCCGAGGTCGAGCATCGTTGATGGTGTCTCTGGCATGGGTGGGCCTCAGGGGCTGAACTCTGGGAGCATTCAACCACGAAGATACGAAGATCACGAAGACTCATCAGGCCAAGAAGCTCTTCGTGTCGTTCGTGGTTCCATTAGATGCAGAAGGGCATTGTTTCCGCCCACCTCTGGTTTTAGACTCTACCAGGGCGACCTGAAAGGTCGCCCTACATGAGCGACCCTGAAAAGGGTCGCCTTACATCAGCGGTGTTTGAATGTAGCGCGGTCTGTTCAGGACCGCGTTCCGAAGGAGATCTCATGCGCATCCGGGTCGCCGCTCTCTTCGTTGCACTGTTTGCCGGCTGGCTCTGGCTGGACGCACGGGCGCAAACGGGCGGGCCGATCGTCAGCGGCGCCCACCGGTTCCAGAAAGTGACCGATGGGGTGTATTACGCCACCTCCTCCGGCACGATGAACGTCGGCGCGAACTCGCCCATCATCCTGACCGACACCGAAGCGTTCATCATCGATTCGGAGATCACGCCGGCCGCGGCGCGCGCGCTTGTCGCCGACATGAAGGCGATCACCAGCCTGCCGGTCCGCTATGTCATCGACTCCCACTATCACTACGATCACGCGCACGGAAACCAGATCTTCGGGCCGGAGGTTCAAGTCATCGGTCACGAGAACACCCGGAAGCGGATGCTGACCAACGTCCTCGAACAGTACACCTTCCTGAACAGCGTCGAGCCGATCCCGGCCCGCATCGAATCGCTCAAACAGCGCATCGCCCAGGAGAAGGACCCGCAGCAGAAGGCGACGCTCGAACGCCAGGTGGCGAGCAACGCGGCGTATCTGGAGCAGGTGAAGGAAACCAAAGTCACTCCCCCCAACATGACGATCGATCGGAGGATGACCCTCTATCGCGGCGGCCGCGAAATCCAGTTGTTCTATTTCGGTCGCGGCCACACCGACACGGACGTTGTCGTCTACCTGCCGAAAGAGCGCATCGTCTGTTCGGGGGACCTGATGGAGTCGCTCATCTCCTACATGGGCGACGCCTATGTTGAAGACTGGATTCCTACCCTCGAACGGCTCAAGGCGCTCGACTTCGACACCGTGATGCCAGGGCACGGCGTGGTCTTCACGGGGAAGACGAAGATCACCGCGTTCCAGGCGTACCTGCGCGATGTGTATCAGCAGGCCCTCGCGTTCAAGAAACAGGGGCTGTCCGCGGAAGACGCCGCGCAGAAGATTGACGTGACGGCCCATCGGACCGAGTTTCCGAATATTCGGCCGGTCGGGATCGATGCCGCGGGCGTCCGACGAATCTACCAGCTCGCCGATCGACCGGAACCGGCGCAGTAACCCTGTTTACCCGTAGCGCAGGCGCAGACGGAACGTCCCACGCGCGCCTCACTGTAATGTCTGCCGACGGTGTCTATCGCTATCACGAGGGCACCAAGCACCATTTCAACCGGTACGCCCGATCGCTCGGCTTCCTTGATTGGGCGTCGCAGCCAAGCCCGTTCCGTACCTTCACTGGGTCGCCGCTCTTCCGGCTGTTCCCCGGCCTGGACGCGCCCGGCTCTTCGGCCCAGCATCCGCGCGTCACCTACGATCGGTTGTTCGGCGATTCAGTTCTCCACGCGACTCCCATCACTGCGGCGGCTATTGGCGACCTCCTTCGTCACGCCCTGGGCCTCTCGGCGTGGAAGGTGTTCCAGCGCGCACGCTGGTCGCTGCGTGTGAATCCGTCGAGCGGCAATCTGCACCCCACTGAGGCGTACCTCGTGATGGGTGCGCTCGACGGCGTTACAGATGTGCCGGGCGTCTGGCATTACGCGCCCGATCGTCACGCGATCGAACAGCGCTGTGCGTTCGATTCTGAAGCCTGGCGCCTGTCACCGGCCTTTCTCATCGCGCTGACCTCGATCCACTGGCGCGAGTCGTGGAAGTACGGTGAGCGCGCGTTCCGATACTGCCAGCACGACCTGGGGCACGCTCTTGCCGCGCTGCGCTTCGCCGCAGCCCTCCATGGATGGCGATTGAGGATGCTCCCTGCGTGGCCGCACCGCGCGATCGCCGCGCTCGTCGGCCTCGATCGGGATGAGGACTACTTCGAGGCGGAGCGGGAAGAACCGGGCTGCCTGCTGCTCGTGACTGGGGCGGACGTGGAGCTGACATCTGAGAGCCGAGAGCTGAAAGCT
>JAHFUL010000004.1:37520-45908 GCA_023265155.1 Acidobacteriota bacterium | reverse complement strand
CTGAGAGCCGAGAGCTGAAAGCTCCATCGCCAGCCGCGCTCCTCGATGCTGTGCGGCAAGGCCGCTGGTTCGGAAAGGCGGGTCAGCTGAGCGAGGATCACGTCGAATGGACGTTCATTGATGAAGTGGCCAGGGCGACGGAGGACGGTGGACGGCCAGCATTAGGGATTAGGGATCAGGGATTAGGGATTAGGGTGTTCAACGTTCCAGGTTCTGGTTCGGCTGAGCGCGGAATCGACGCTCGGGGACTCATGCTGCAGCGGCGGAGTGCGGTCTCCCTCGACGGGATCTCGTCGATCGATCGTGCGCAGTTCATTCAGATGCTGTCGCGCGTCATCGCAGGGCCGGGAGCGCCGTGGGACGCGTTGTGGTGGTCCCCGCGCATTCATCTTGCTCTCTTCGTTCATCGGGTGACAGGTGTCACTCCCGGGTTGTATCTCCTCGCACGGGATCCCGACGTGGTGCCGCGGCTCCAAGCGGCATGCGCTCCAAGCTTCCAATGGGAACCCGTGATCGATGGGCTGCCGCTCTGGCTGCTTCAGCCGGGCGACTACCGGCTGCGTTCCAAACGCGTCAGCTGCGATCAGGACATCGCGGCCGACGGGTTCTTCAGTCTCGGGATGATCGCGGATTTCGAGGCGAGCCTTGCTGCATATGGCCCGTCGTTCTATCGTCACTTGTTCTGGGAATCAGGCGTGGTCGGGCAGGTGCTGTATCTCGAGGCGGAAGCCGCGGGCGCGCGCGCAACCGGCATCGGCTGCTTTTTCGACGATCCGGTCCACGAATTGCTAGGACTCGAAGGGCACGCGTTTCAGAGCCTCTACCACTTCACGGTCGGGATGCCGGTCGAAGATACGCGTCTCACCACGGAGCCGGGCTACGCGTGGGAACGGGATCAAAAGTTAGAAGTCAAGAGTTAGAAGGATGTGATCCCCTCGACCACGGGCCGGCCTACGGATTCGCTTGGGGCAACAGCGCAGACGTGACGATGCCGGGGGACTACGTCGGCACCTCCGGCTACGAGAAAATCGTTGGCACGATTCACTTCGCCGTCGATCCGAGCGATCCGCGCAACCGCGTGATCGTTGACCTGGACAAGGCCCCGACCAACGCGCAGCATCGCGTCGAGTTCGCGGCCGATCTGTACATCCTGCGCCCGAAGGATTCCGCGCGGGCCAACGGCGTGGCGCTCGTCGAGGTCTCGAATCGCGGGCGGAAGGGCCTCCTCTCGACGTTCAATCGGGCCGTCGGCGGACTCGATCCGTCAACCGACGCCGATCTCGGCGACGGCTTCCTCACGCGTCAGGGCTACACGCTCGTGTGGGTCGGCTGGCAGTTCGACGTGTCGCGCCAGGGCGGTCTCGTCGCCCTCGATCCGCCAATCGCCACCGGCGTCAGCGGTGTGGTGCGCGTCGAGCTCACGCCGAACGACGGCAATCCCGAAACGACGATTGCCGATCTTGCGGGATACGCCTCGCTCGATCCCTGGCAGACGACGTGTCACAGGTGACGAAACGGATCGAGGATCACTGGAACGTCGTGGCCGGCGCCCCGGCGACAAAGTAAGACTGTGGGGCGGCGGCCGGTTACTTCGAGAAGTCGCAGGTGAGGTTGAAATTCTTCTCGGTCAGGGCGTCGATGTTGTCCAAGCCACCTTGCAGGACGTTGGCGGCGCGGGCGCCCTTTTCGTTCCCCGTTTTCCTGAGCGCCTTTTCGATATCCTGGGCCGCTTTGCGATAGAGCTTGGACTGCTGGCGGATGGACGAGGCGAATTTCCCGGCGTCCTGCTGGACTTTGGCGCCGGTCTTGAGCGCGGCGAAGAGCTCCGTTCGCAACCGCTCGACCGCCTCGCGGTGCTCGATCAGCTTCTCGTTGATTTTTTCCATCTGATCGACGTTCGAGCCGAAAGCCTGAACTCCCTTGAAGTGCTCGATCGGCACGCCGGCCGCGATCGCCATATCGACGCCCTTCACCCACGCCTTCGCAAAGCCGCCAGCCATGTCATCCCTTTCGCAATCGATCGCCTTGACGGAAACGCCTCACGGTTTCACGCCAATCGTCGCCATTTCCTCGTCGATATTCGCCTGCAGCTTCTTCGCGGCCGCCATATCGGCATCCCCGCCCACGACGTCACCCTTCAGCCGTTTGGCCACGCCGCGGGAGTACAACGAGCTCGCCCGCTTGGGGTCGATCGTGAGAGCGGCATCCCAATCTGCGATCGCGCGGTCGTGGTCCCCCTTCTTGAAATAGATCAAACCCCGATTGCTGAAGGCGACTGCGTTGTCCGGAGCGAGTCTGACCGACTCATCGAAATCCGCAATCGCGCGATCGCGGTCGCCCTTGCTCTCATACGCAAAGCCGCGGTTGGTGAACGCGGCGGCGTTGGTCGGATCCAGCCGGATGGCCTGATCGAAATCCGCAATCGCGCGGTCGTGATCGCCTTTGCGCCCGTACGTGAGCGCCCGGTTGAGGAAGGCGCTGGTGTAACCGGGCATGAGCCGGATCGCCTCATTGAACTGCTGAATGGCGCGGTCGTGGTCGCCCTTCCTCGCGTAGATGACCCCCAGGTTGGCGAATGCACTGGCGTTTGTTGGCGTGAGCTTCACCGTCTGATCGAAGTCCGCAAGCGCGCGCTCGTCGTCGCCCTTGCGCAGCTCGGCCACGCCGCGATAGTACAAGGCCCTCGCCAGGTTCTCGGGAGGCTCGAAGCCTGATTCGATGAGCGCCGTGCAGCTGCTGATCGACACATCCGGACTGGTGTCATAGCACTGCATCCATTGTTCGTCGCGTGTCTGCGCCGCGACCATCGTCGCGAGGAACAGACTCGCGCACGCGAGTGCGAATACCCACGGTGTTCTCAAGGCACCACAAGTGTAGTGCGGATCTCGCTTCGCCCGACCTCTTTCACGCTCAGGCTAGACAGCGCATCTCACAATGCTGTGGTACGTAGTGTCCGGCTTGAGCCGGACCTGGGCGACGGTCCGCCTCCTCAGAAACTCCTGCTTCATGCTGGAGTTTTTGGACGGATGCCTCGCGACCGCGTCGCGTGGGCCGCTGAAGGCGGACACGACAGTATCGTGAAGGGCGCTCGAACGACCCGACCAACGAGTTGTGTGAGGTGCGCGGGAGGGCTACCGGGAGTTTCAAGGGATGAGGACGATGGGTGCGCGCCAGAAGGCGACCTTCTGGCCGGCCGGGTCGAGCACGGTGACCTGACATTCGTAGCTCCCTGGCGTCATGCTGGCGAGCGGAAGGCTGAATCTCAACGGCACGGCCTTCGACCGGCCGGCGGGCGCCTCGGTGACGGGCAAGGGCGGCGTTTCAAACGCCTTCACGTCGCCGCGGTAAAAGCTCACGAACGCAACGAGAGGCCTGGCGATCGTCGCGTCCCGCTGATAGGCCTGAAGAAAGACATGCAGATCGCGGCTCCTGCTGAACACGCGCGTGACGTTCGGTATCAGCTTCTGTCCGCCGTACACGAGCGGGTCCGCCGCCTGAGCAGCCGCCTTCTGCACGCTGTACAGCGCGTCGCCGAAGGACACACGCTGGCTGCTCAGGACAACCGAGCTGATCGGAATGCGCGTCTCTTCCTTGTTCAAGTTGGGAATCGTGAACGGCGCCTGATAGGTCCCGATTCTGCCCGTCTCCGCATCGCGAGCGAGGAACTTGATCACGTACTTGCCCGGCAGGAGCGTGAACCCGGTTTCGTATTGAATCGGACGCTTGGCGAGCTGATTCGCCGTCTCGTTGCTCAATGTGATGTCCAGCTTGTCGCGCACGTTCTGAATCGTGATCCCGTAGTCGTCCTTCACCTCGCCGATGAAGTCGATGAGGGTGCGCCGCGCGCCTCCGCGCCGCGCGAGCTCCAGTTCGCTCCCCGGAATTTTCACCGCCACCGGGACGAAGTACTCGGCGCTGTTCAACTGGAAGTAGTTCACCTCCATCGCGATCGAGATCTCGGTGATCGGGTTCTCGAGCATCAGCGCTTCTTCGAGCTGACGCTCCTTGTCCGCCGTGGTGAACTTCGCGAACTCCTTGTCGGCGAAGTACCCGGCCCGAAACGACAGGTCGGCGGACAGGCCGGGTCGAAGGCTGACACGCACGCGATGGAAGCGGCCATCCAGGCCCGCATGCGTACTGTAGAACCCGAGGATGTAGTAGCTCGTCATCGACTGCGCCGCCTGCACGATGCCGAGCGACAGGTCGTTGTAGTCGACGAGCGCCTTCCCGCCCGTGTCCTTGGCGATGGCATACAGCGTGTCCTGCGACCGCTGGAAGTTCGTGACAGCTGCCTCCGCGAGGCGGCCGGAGAACATGCCGATACCGCCCGGAGACCGCTGCGTGGCGTCGCCGAGCGGCGCCTGCGCCACGAGGCCGCGCGCGTCGACGGGGAAGATGGACACGTTCGCGCGAATGGCGGCGTTGGTCGTCGCCCGCAGCTGTGCCTGATTGTCGACGCCGTTGAGCCTCAGCCCGCTCGCGAAGTACACCAGCGATTTCTGTTCGGGAAGCGCTCGCAGCATCGTCGCCGCCGTCTGCAGCGCCGACAGCTGTCGATCCGTATTCAGGATATTGAACTCGGCGTCGTCCTGCCCGAAGGCCGTCGCCACATCGGTGTTGTCGGGAATGCCGTCGCCGTTCACGTCCTCTCCGAAGATGAGGATCTGAATCACTTCCTGCAATCGGGCGCGGTCGCCGGTGAAGTCCTGCTTCACCCGGACCGCGCCGCCCTGGAACGTCATGATCGCCACGAGATCGGACGGCGTCATCTGCGAATCGATGAACTTGCGCGCCGCCGCATAGGCGCGCGCCTGATCGCCTGGAGGTGTCGCCGTCAGGTCGAAGTACAAGACGAGCAGCCGGCGATCGCGGTACGTGGCGCCGCGGACGTCTCCTGCCGGGGGGGCCGCAATCTGCGTCGCTGTCGCCCGTGGGGCGCCCACTAAGGCCGGGGGTCGTGTCGCTGAAGTCTCCACCGGCGGCCCTGAAAGGACCGCCCTACTCTGGGGAGCTGAAAGGTCCGCACTACTCTGGGGAGCTGACAGGGCCGCCCCGCCTTGGGACGTCGGGCTGGACGTCTCTTGCAGCCGCTGGTACTCCACGAAACTGACAGTCTGTGGGTCGCCGTCTTCAGTGACGATGAAATCATTGGCGGTGAGTCCCTCGATGGGGCGCCCATCCTTGTCCTTGACGGTAACCGTTTGAACGATCAGCCGCGTCCCGATGCGAAAGGTTGGGCGGGGAGCCGGTGGCTGCGACTGCTGGGCCGCGAGTGGGGCGAGGGCGACGGCTCCGACGACGATGAACGCCAGCCTACGCGCCGCCGAGCTCCGGGCGCTTGGGCTCGGCCGCGCCGTAGCGCCGCGAAGGCGGGTGGAGAACGCGGAGCTCGCAGAGACCAGCATTTCGACCCGGCATAGCCCGTTCAACCCTCGACAGATCCATTTCGAACCTGATGCTCTGCGGTTCTTTGCGGTCTCTGCGTTCATTGTCGTCGTCTGCACATCAAAACCTCAAGCGAAGCGTGGACTGCACCTTGCGCATGGTGTTGGCACGATTGGGCAGTCCGAACTGCGGGCTGCCCACAAGCGTGTTGATGCTGGCAAAGGTCACGCGGTTCAGGACGTCGGTCGCGTCAATCCGCCAGTCGAGATTCAGGCGTTCGCCGAGCGTGAAGGTCCGCGCGATGCCCGCATTCAGCGCGAACTGCGCGGGGCCTCTCACCGAGTTGCGTCCCGCGGTGCCCCAGTGTCCCGATACGGGCACCGTGTACGCCGCGGGATTCAGGTAGTACCCGGCCGGCGCCTCGCCAGTTGCACCGGTGAGATCGGCCCGGATCGTTCCGGTGACGCCCGTGCCTGGCACCGGCGACAGGTAGACCGGTGTCAGCGGCAGGCCGCTCCCTGTGGCGAGCTGAGTCGTCACCGTCCAGCCCTTGACCAGCGATCCCTTCAATCCATCAACGAGCGCACCACCGCTGACGCCAATGCCGGTCGTGTACTGGAACTGCGCCGTCAAAAGATGCCGCTGATCGAAATTGGACGGCCCCCACTCCGCATCGAGATTCAGCCAGTCCTGCGCGATCGCCGCGCCCGACAAGCTCACGCCCGTGAACGCCCCCGCATCGTCCATCGCTTTCGAGAGCGTGTACTGGACCGTGGCCGTCAGGCCGTTGCGAAGCCGGCGCCTCACCTGCAGCTGCCCGGAGTGGCGCGTTGATCGTCCATTCGACGTCAGGTACACGAAGCCGGCGGGGCACGATTCACAAGGATTGGCCGCGCCGGCCGGATACGTGTTGGGCAGGAGCTCCTGCATCAACCGGCTTCCACGCGTGCCAAGGTAGGTGCCCAGGATCGTGAGCGAAGCCGGCAAATCGCGCTGGGCCGACACCTGCCAGTTCTGCGCGAAGCCCACACGGAAGGTCGGGTCGATGGCAAACGTATTGGTCGCCGCGCCGGGCGCAGAGGCAAACGCGTTGGCGAGGGTTAGAGGATGCTCGAGGCTGTTTTCGACGCTCGCCGTCCGGGAAAAGGGTGGTTGCTGTGCCAAAAGCAAGGTGATCGACTGATAGACCGCCGTGTTTCGGTAGATGCCGTAGCCGCCGCGAATGACGAGCGAGGATCCCGGCACAGGACGCCACGCGGCGCCGATGCGCGGTTGGAAACCCGACCTGTCCGGACCGACGAGAGAGTCGGGATAGTGCGTCCCCGTGAGTGTTCCAACCGGACGGTCGGCGGCAACCGGACGGACGGCGGCGAAACCGGGCGCGATGTCCAGGTTTGCGAGACGGCCGAAGCGCTCGGTGAACGGTGTCTCGGTTTCCCAGCGAAGTCCCGCGTTGATCGTCAGCGCTGGCGTGAGCCGCCAATCGTTGTTGATGTACGCGTCGTAGGCGGCCGATCGGAGGTATTTGTCGGCATTGCCGAACGCGATGGAGCTCGTCTGCGGAAGGCCCAGCAGGAAGTCCGCGAAATCCGATCCGGTGGCCGATCCGGTAAAGGCCAGCGTGCCCCGCGCGTCCTGCTGCGCCAGGACATTCAACTGCTGCAGCCGAATGTCGCCACCCATGGTGACGTTGTGCCGGCCGTGGCTCCAGAACCCTTCCCCGTTCCAGGCATTCGTCCGGTTGTGATTGCGCGCGTACTGGCTGTCGGCGAGTCCGGCCAGGCCGCTCGAAAAGACGAGCGCGGGCGGACCCCAGTTCACCGGCTCCTGGTTGTTGCCGCCGATGCCTGCGTCGCCCGACACGTTCGTGCGATTGGCGAAGTACGGCGTGGCCTGGGTCGTCTGTCGCGTGAACTGGTAGCGAAGGCGCAGCGAGAAGAACATCGAAAACCGATGCGACCAGCCGGCTGTGGCGTCGATGCCGGACACCGTCGATGAATTGGTGAAGCCGAACACGCCGGTGTTGTCGGTCGCCGTCCGCTGATACGCGAACGTGCCGAACAGCTGATTGCGGCCGTTGAGCGAGTGAGTGACGCGCCCCTGCACGCTGTCCTGACGCGTCGCGGCCAGCACCGGCCTCTGATAGTTGTAGCGGCCCAGCGCGCCGGCGGGGTCGGCGTTGGGCGAGGGATAGTACCCGAGGAGGGCAGCCGCTTGCGGCGTGATGCGGTCCGGAGGAATCACGTTCCCGGCAATTGGCGATCCTGTCGCCGGGTCGATGATCTGGACAGGACGTCCCAAAGCGTCGCCCGTTTCAGAGAAGTCGCCCCGGCGTTCGAGGAGCGTGGGCATCCGCGCGGATTGGGTGCTGGCATTGTGGTCCGCGGAGCGCTGATACCCGAGGAAGATTGTCGGCCGGATCCTGATACCGGGGATTTTGAGTGGGCCGCCGAATGTTCCCAGGAACTGGACGTCGCTGTAGTCAGCCTTCGGTGTCTGCTGCCCGGTGAACGAGAACGGGCGGGCGTCCCAGGCGGAGTTCCCCAGAATGGTGCCGATGCCGCCGTTATACAGCGATCGCGATCCGGGCCGGTTGTTCCCGAAGGCGGCCGATTGCGCGAACAGAGAAGCAGCGCCGTTATTGACGCTGCCGTTGATGAGGAAGCCGTCGGCCGCTGACAGGGCGTTTGGATCATCCTGACTCGTAGGCCCGAGCTTCAGGTCGGGCGCAAGTGCCGTCGCCGGTCCGGACAGGCCTGGAGGGGCCGGTGAGCCGGGCATGGCTGGCACCGCGCTCGCAGGCCCGAGCTTCAGATCGGGCGCCGCAGCTGGGCTGAACCCGGCCGCAGGGGCCGGTGAGCCAGGCAGGGCAGGAGGTGCCACCGCGCTCGTAGGCCCGAGCCTCGGCTCGGGCGTCGCTGGCGCTACGGGCGACCCGGGTGAGGCGTTGACGCCTGCGCGCTGAAATCCGCCTGGTGTGCTCCGGGATCCGGCATCAGCCGG
>JAHFUL010000004.1:33976-37420 GCA_023265155.1 Acidobacteriota bacterium | reverse complement strand
GTTTCCGTCGCCCGATTTGTTCGGCTTGATGGACGCGACTTCGAACTTCGGAGCCCCCGGAGACGACGGGGCCGTCTGCGACTGCGCACCGAGCCGCGGGTTCGGCCAGCCCACGGCCAACGGGACACCAAGCGCCACGGCGCCCGCCGCGAGGAGGAGCGCTTCCCACGAGCTCAGAACGCTTCCGGCGTCTCTTCTCATAAAGACCTCAACTCAATGTGCTGAGCTCGTCACCATCGTGTGCCCGGTACTACGCCCGGTCAATCACAGATTCACAAACACCGGAAGATGATCGAAGTTCCAGCTCTCAGCTCTCAGCTCTCAGCTCTCGGCTCTCAATTCTCAGCCGTCGGCCCTCAGCCCTCGTCCCGATCCCCAATCCCCAATCCCCGGCCCTCCTGAGCGGCCACGCTCCAGCGTCCTGGCGGCGCAATCGACCTCCGACAGGCGGAGCTGCGGGCCGAGTTTTCCGTCGCTTCGGGCCAATGCCAGCACATAGATCGGAAGCTCCCTCGTCTCGTGATGGTGCGGCAGCGGCGCCAAAGAGTGTCGACTGCCACAGATGGTCGGTCATCCCAGCGATCATTGCCCCTTCTCCTTTCTCGCGAGCCTGCGCAGCTCCAGCCTGGCTTCTTCCACATCGTCGAGCGTCAGCTTTCCGGATTCGATCAGGTGTGCGACGAGCGGCTGAGTGCGGCCACCAAAGAAGCTCAAGAGATCGTCGATCAGGCGGCGCTGCGCGGAGTTGCGCGACACCAGCGCCTCGAAAATGTGGGCGTTGCCGATCTTTTTCGTCCTTCGGATCGCCTTCTTGGCCTCGAGCCGGTACACCATCGTCTGTACTGTCGTGTACGCCGGGCGGTCCTTCTCGGGGAAGCGCTCCTGGATCTCTCGCACCGACGATGCCCCGTGTACCCAGAGGGTCTCCATGATCTGCAGTTCCAGCCTGGTCAGTTTGGGTAGTGCCACCGCGCGCTCTCCTGCTTTACGTCGCCCGAGCTGAAGCTCGGGCCTACGAATCTTGCCAGCTCGGGCCTACGAATCTTGCCAGCTCGGGCCTACGAATCTACGAATCTTGCCAGCTCGGGCCTACGAATCTTGCCAGACCTGAAGCTCGGGCCTACGACCACTGTGGTCATATCTACTACATGTGTAGGTTATCACGCAAGCCCTTTTGGGAGGGCGTAGACTCTCAAGGTTCAAGGTTCAAGGTTCAAGGTTCGAGCTAGGGGTTAGACGATGAATTCATTCAACGGTTTGATTCGAGCCCGTTGCGCCGCCGGCCTGGTGGCCATCCTGATCCTGGCATCGTCTGCCGCCGCGGCGGGTAAGGCCGAGATCCTGTGGGACAAGTACGGCGTGCCGCACATTTTCGCCCAGGATCGCGAGGCGATGTTCTATGCCCATGGCCGGGCGCAGATGCAGAACCAGGCGAATCTGCTGCTGCGGCTCTACGGCGAGTCGCGGGGCCGCGCGGCCGAGTACTGGGGGCCGTCGTATCTCGAGCTCGATCGCTGGGTGCAGCTGAACGGCGTGCCGGAACGGGCGAAGGTCTGGTACGCCGCGCAAACACCGACTTTCCAGAAGTATCTGGACGAGTTCGCGCGAGGCATCAACGACTTCGCAAAGGACAATCCCAACGCGTTCGACGCGCAGTACCAGGTCGTCCTGCCCGTCTCGGGTGTGGACGTCGTCGGCCACTCGCTTCGAGCGGTGCACTATATGTACATGGCGTCCATGGGGCGGCCGCGGAGCGAGGCGAACGCGTTTCTGAGAAACCAGCCTCCGTCCGATGATATCGCTCTCGGTCGGAACGTCGACCCCTCGGACGAGCTCGCGGCCGAGCTGTCAGCGGAAGAAGAAGCCAGGGCGCTCGCCGGCTCCAACACCTGGAGCATCGGGCCGTCGCACTCGGCGAGCGGGAACTCGATGCTGCTCATCAATCCGCACCTTTCCTGGGGCGACACCTTCTACCGCTACATGGAGGTGCATCTGGTCGGCCCCGACTACGACCTTTATGGCGCGCCGCAGATTGGCTTCCCGGTCCCGGTTGTGGGGTTCAATCGACACGCGGGCTGGGGACGCACCGTCAACACGATCGACACGGTCGACTTCTTCAAACTGACGGTCAAGGACGGACAGTACCTGTTCGATGGGACGCTGCGGCCGTTCGAGCACGAAACCAAGACGCTGAAGATCAAGCAGCCTGACGGATCGATGAAGGAGGAGACACTCCAGATCCGCCGAACCGTGCATGGCCCGGTCGTGTTCGATGAGCGAGGGCTCACGCTGGCCATGCGCGTCGCCGGCCTCGATCGGCCGAAGATGCTCGAACAGTGGTTCCGCATGGGCGAGGCGCAGACGCTGGATCAGTTCAAGGATGCGCTGCGCATGCAGGCCGTGCCGATGTGGAACGCCAACTACGCCGACGACCAGGGTCACATCATGCTCGTCTTCAACGGCCTGGTGCCGAAGCGCAACGGTCACGACTACGCCTACTGGTCCGGCGTCGTGCCCGGCGACTCGTCCGAGACGCTGTGGACGACCTATCTGACGTTCGACGAGCTGCCCAAGTCGATCGATCCTCCGAGCGGTTGGAACCAGAACACGAACGAGCCGCCCTGGCTGTCCACGCTCCCTCCTCTCGATCCGAGCCTGTACGCGCCATACGTCGCGCCGACCGGCGAATCGCAGCCGCAGATGCGAACCCTTCGTTCGCTCCGGATGATCACCGAGGATCCGAAGATCAGCTACGAACAGCTGATTGCGAAGAAGCATTCGACGCGGATGGAACTGGCCGACAAGGTGCTGCCCGATCTCCTGGAGGCGGCCAGGAACGCGAACGCCGCCGACGTGACGCCGGCGGCACTCGTGCTCGACGAGTGGGATCGCAATACCGACATCGACAGCCGGGGGGCCGTGCTGTTCCAGATCTTCGTGAGCAGGTACCTGGGGCAGGGCATGGCGGGCAAGATGCGCGTCAAGTACGATCCGGCACATCCGCTCGACTCCGCCTATGGCCTCTCCGACCCGGCGGCAGCGCTCACGGCTCTTACGGCGGCCGCCGAGGAGTGTCTGAACCTGTACGGATCGCTCGAGGTCAAATGGGGCGATGTGTATCGATTTGCGAGCGGGAACGCCGATCTGCCGGGGAACGGCGGTGCAGGCGCGTCGGGTCTGTTCCGGACGATCAGCTATTCGCGCAGAGTCGGCAACAAGTACTACGCGGCCAGCGGCGAGACGATCGTGTGCGCGATCGAGTTCGGGAAGATCCAGCAGGCAGGATGCACGCTCGGCTACGGCAATGCGTCGCAGCCCGGGTCGCCGCATCTCGAAGACCAGCTGCCGCTCATGGTGCAGAAAACACTCCATCCGGTCTGGCGCGAAAAGGCGGAGGTCGAGGCCAATCTCGAAAAGCGCGAGAGCTTCTGAGGACCGCCTATC
>JAHFUL010000004.1:29389-33876 GCA_023265155.1 Acidobacteriota bacterium | reverse complement strand
CCAGAACGATCCGGTCAAACTGGCCAAGTGCGCGAAGATCAACACGTATCACATCGAGCCCGTAAGCTCGTTTCACGAGCGGGGCCTGCGCCGTGTCGCAGGCGCCATTCCGATAGCCACTCGAAGTAACGGCCACAGCCCAACGCGTTCTGGCCTCGAGCTTTCAGGATATATTCCGACGAGGAGGTCGACCTGGTGCATCGACGCGTCATCTTGATTGGCTCCGTCCTTGCCGGTCTGGTGGCCGGCATGACGACCACGTTACAAGGACAGCCCGGTCTGCCGGCGGCAGACTTCGTCATCTTGAAGTGTGCCGACCTCACGCCGTCGAACGTTCGCCTGGCGATCATCGTCGTGGAGACGGCGGCCGAGGCCGAGTCCGTTCGGAGGATGCTCGAATCTGGAGCGCCGTTCGAGGCCCTTGCCAGCCAGCATTCCACACACCCGACGGCGGTCACAGGCGGCGAATTCGGCCGCTTTTCTGTGGCCGACCTCCGACCGGAGTTCCGAGCGGCCTTGAGCGGCGTCAAGCCAGGCAGCTACACTCAGGTGTTCGCGGTTCCGAAACCGACGGTTCCACGCGATTGGCCGGAAGGCCTTCCGTTGCCCGGGGCGCGTTTGAAGAGTGTCGAGATGGCGCTGGGGCGGTCCTATTCTGCCGCAACACTTGCCGCCGATGGCAGCTCAACGATGACCGAACTGACCTACCCCTTCGGTGTGAGGCTGCGGATTCATGAGAGTCGCGGACTTGGCTTCATGGAGTTCACCGGGCCATGGAGGTGGCCGATTTTCGGCATTCGGCCCGACGACCCGCTCCCAGCCTCAGTATTCGACATGTTCCCGCGAACGGGACGGTTCATCCGAGGCGTGTTCGTGGGCGTCCCGGAGCATCCGAACTGGTTTATAGACGTCGATGACCGGATAGACGCGGTGACCCGGCTGCTGTACGTCGATCGCGACATCTACGGGAATCTGACCGGTATACCGAAGGGCCCGTAGAGATCATGGGATGAAGGCGTGATGGGATGATCGGGTGATGGGAACCTAGAATCCTTTCCCTCATCCCCTCATCCCCTCATCCCATCACCCCCTCATCCCATCCCCCCCTCACTTCTCGGCCAGGAACCACAGCGCAAGACCGAACAGGGCCAGCAGGATTTTCCAGGAACTGATCCCACCGATGCTTGGAATGAGCATCAAAGCCATCACGATTGCCGCGAGGGCACCACCGACGATATGGCGGAGCGGCCTGGACACTTCTGGCGGAGAGAATGTTAGCATCAGCATCAACCCGCGTATCACGCGCGCTGGCGGCTATCATCATCAGTGTCCACCGACCTTGAGGCGGTGTTTTATGCGATCTACAGCACTCGTGCCTCCGACCCTGCGTCGCACGCTGATCGTGCTCGCTCCCGTGCTCGCGGCGGTGGCGCTCACCTCCAACGCGATCGTTCGCACCCAGTCGCCACGAACGTTCGACATGTACTTCATCGACGTCGAAGGCGGCCAGGCGACGCTGTTCGTCGCGCCATCGGGTCAATCGCTGCTGGTCGACGCGGGCAATCCCGGCGACCGCGACGCCGGCCGGATCGCAGCCGTGGCGAAGGAAGCCGGCGTGAGCCGGATTGACTTCATGATGACGACGCACTACGACTCGGATCACCATGGCGGCGTCAAGGACGTCTCGACGCGAATTCCGGTTCGCACGTTCGTGGATCACGGCCCGCGGATTGAAGACCCGGAGCAGCCGATGAGCCCGCCGCTTCGAGCGAACATCGACCGGACGGACGCGGCATATGCGGAGGCGGTCGCCACCGGGCAGCACATGGTGGTCAAGCCTGGCGATACGATTCCGGTGAGCGGGCTCGACGTCCGCGTGCTCGCGGGCGGACGCTCCGCGATCGCTCAGCCGCTCGGCGGCGCCGGCGCTCCGAATCCGCTCTGTGCGGCGTACGAGCCTCACGACGTCGACCACTCCGAAAACTCGTTTTCGCTCGGATTCATGTTCCGGTACGAGCAGTTTCGGATGCTGGATCTCGGTGACCTGACGTGGAACAAGGAGCACGATCTGGTGTGCCCGAACAACTTGATCGGGACGGTCGACGTGTACCTCACCACGCACCACGGCCTGAACCTCTCCGGTCCACCCGCGCTCGTGCACGCGGTGAAGCCTCGCGTCGCGATCATGAACAACGGACCGAGGAAGGGGGCCGCGGCTGAAACGCTCGCCATGTTGCGGTCGTCACCCGGTCTCGAAGACATCTGGCAGCTCCATTACTCCGTGCCGCGCGCGCCCAACACGAGCTACTACGAGAAGGTGAACCCCGGCGGGCCAGCCCTGAATACCGCGGAATCGTTCATCGCCAACCTCGATGAAGCGGCTGCGCACACGCCGGTGTACTACATCAAGGTCTCGGCGCGTCCTGACGGCAGCTTCGTGGTCACGAACTCCCGCAACGACTTCCGCAAAGAGTACAAGGCGCGATCGGCCCAAAGCGCCGCCGGCGCGCTCCCGATGCCGAAGTACCACCACATTCACCTGAACTCCGTCGATCCGCGCCGGTCGCTCGACTGGTACGCGAAGTACTGGCCGAACGGCAAGAAGGTGACCGTGGCGGGCTTCCTGGCGTTTGAAGGCGGCAACGGGCTCTCGCTTCTGTACAACAAGGTCGATCGTCAAGCCCCCGGCGCGTTTGACAAGAGGCTGCATCGCTCCGCGCCGCAGAGCCCATTCTGGACGTTCGGATCCGGCGTGGTCGATACGGTCGGCCTCGTCGACCGGCTGACGAAGCTCGATCCGAAACAGTTTCAGTTCCTGCCTGTATACGCAGGGCCCGATGACAAGACAGGGGTCATCCGTTCGGCCCTGGCGCCGCAGGGCGATCAGCTCCTCACCGTGTCGCAGCTGCGAGAACGGGCCGCGCGCGATCGCAACGCTCCGCAGGCGCCTCGGCCCGGCAATCAGGATTTCGGGTACCTGGTCGACCCCGATGGCATGCTCGTGGAATTCAATTCAGCGACGGAAGACCATTTCTGGGCGCACAATCACTTCTGGCACGAGAGGCCGCTCTGCGCGGCGAACTGGTATGTCGAGCACCTCGGGATGCAGCTTCCTTCCAGCCGGAACGCGCAGACCGGCACGACGGGATCTCGCGATCGCGTTGAACCGTGCGATGTGCCGATAGGCGAGGTCGGGTATCCGAGCTTCATGCCACAGGGGCAGCTGCGCATCCCTATTGGCAACGTCCGATTCGCGAACGGAAGCTGGCAGTGGTACACGCGGCAGTGCCGCGATGGACGCTGCGGCGCCGGAAACGACAAGCCGCTCGTGCGCTCGACGGGACAGGTGGTGGATCACGTTGCGCTCACCTACCCCGATCTCGAGCCGGTGATCGCACATTTGCGCGCAGGCGGCGTGCCGATTCTGAAAGGGCCGTACAAGTTCGGCGACACGCGGGCGATCCTCATCGAGGACCTCGACGGTCTGGCGCTCGAATTGATCGAGATGAAATAGAGGGTTTCCATGGTCTGAAGTTCGAGCTTCGTGAACTTCGGCGGCCGCACACACGCAGGGGGTTTCTGTGCTATGTTTCGGCCGGTTTTTCAGGGAGGATGGGCGATGCGAGCGCAGGCGATCCAAAGACGGTTGATGACTGCCGCGGGCCTCAGTCTCCTGATGCTGGCCGGTCAACTCTCGGCCCGGCAGGCCCAGCAGGCACCGGCCTCCGACCAGCACGCGGGCGTGTACAGTTCAGCCGACATTCAGGCCGGGTCCGTCGTCTATGGGGCGCAGTGCTCCCTGTGCCATGGTCCAACGGGCGATCAGATCTCCGGCGTCGACCTTCGGAGCGGCCGCTTTCGCAACGCGACGAGCGACGACGATCTGCGTCGGGTCATCACCAACGGCCTTCCTGGCACGTCGATGCCAGCCCGGCCACTGGATCCTGCCCAGCTCACGGCCATCATCGCGTTCATCCGCAACATGCGCGACTTCAATTCGGCGTCCGTCGCCGCCGGTGACGTTGCCCGGGGACGGTCGGTGTTCGAAGGGACCGGCCGCTGCACGAGTTGCCATAGCGTCGCCGGAAGGGGCTCGACTGTCGCACCAGATCTGACCGAAGTCGGGAGTTCGCGCAATGCGGCGGCGCTGCAGCAGTCTCTGCTCGATCCGAGTAGCTCGATGATGCCGATCAACAGGCCTGTGCGCCTCGTCACCAAGGACGGCCGTACGATTAACGGCCGCCGGCTGAATGAAGACACGTACACGGTCCAGCTGATGACCGACCAGGAACGGCTGCTGTCGGTTTCGAAAGCCGATGTCCGCAGCTACGAGATTCTCACGACATCGTCGATGCCATCCTATAAAGACAAGCTCAGTCCCCAGGAAATCGCCGACGTCGTCGCGTATCTCGGTTCCCTGAGAGCGGCGGGTCGTGGCGGGGCAGGGGGACGCGGCGGGGCACCCGGAGGTGGTGGGCCGCCGGGAG
>JAHFUL010000004.1:19471-29289 GCA_023265155.1 Acidobacteriota bacterium | reverse complement strand
GCGATCCTCGGCGATACGTTGTTCCTCGGAACGCTCGATGGCCAGTTGATCGCGCTCGATGCCAGAAGCGGCCGGCAAGTCTGGATGACCGAGGTGGCGCCCAACTATGCGTCCGGCTATTCGCTGACGATGGCGCCGCTCGTGGTCAAGAACAAGGTGATCGTCGGCGTGGCCGGCGGCGAGTACGGGATCAAGGGCTACATCGCGGCGTTCGATCCGACGAACGGAAAAGAGATCTGGCGGTTCAACACGATCCCCCATCCTGGTGAGCCGGGATACGAAAGCTGGCCCGACAAATCTTCGGAAACCGGGGGCGGGCCCGTCTGGGTCACCGGCTCGTACGACCCCGATCTCAATCTCACGTACTGGGGTGTCGGCAATCCCGGGCCGGATTGGAACCCGAAAATGCGAGAGGGCGACAATCTCTATTCGGATTCAGTCGTCGCGCTCGACGCCGACACCGGCAAGCTCAAATGGCATTATCAGTTCACGCCTAACGACGGGTATGACTACGACTCGGTGCAGATTCCGGTGCTCGTCGACATGCCGTGGCAGGGCAGCCCTCGCAAGCTGATGATGTGGGCGAACCGCAACGGGAACTTTTATGTCCTGGATCGGACCAATGGCCAGTTCCTGCTGGGCAAGCCGTTCGTAAGGGTGAACTGGATGAGCGGGTTCACGCCGAGCGGCCGGCCGATCCAGACGCCGCAGCCGGAAAACATGCCGACGTTCCCGGGGAATCAGGGCGGCACGAATTGGTATTCGCCGTCCTACAGCCCGCGCACCGGTCTGTTTTACATCCCCGTGTGGGACAACTATGGGAGCCTCTATCGCCAGGTGGCGCAGGAGTACCGGGCGGGCCAGGTGTTTGGTGGCGGCGGGGCGAGACCGTTCGTGCCGGTCCCTGGAGCTCCCGGCGTGCCGACACTCAGGCGCGGCGCCATCAACAATTGGACAGAAGCCGTCGGGAACGGCGCCGTGGTCGCTCTCGACCCGCGCACCGGCGAACGGAAGTGGAAGTACGAGATGACCGACGTGACCGACAGCGGCATTCTGACTACGGCGTCGGATCTCGTCTTTACCGGGGGGCGGGAGGGCTACTTCCAGGCGCTCGATGCGCGCACCGGCGCGCTCTTATGGAAAGCCAACACGGGAGGCCAGATCGTCGCCGGGCCGATCACCTACCAGGTGAACGGGAAGCAGTTCGTCGCCGTCGCCTCCGGGCACGACATGGTAGCGTTTGCCCTGCCCGACTGAGGAGATCAGACTTAGATAGGATGCGCCAATCGACCAGCTTCGTGGTTGTCTGGGTGGCTCTGGGGACGGTGCTCGTCTTCGCGCAGAGCGCCATGTTTCGGGCGTCGCGCGATCACGCCGCCATTCAGTATTCGACGCGTCAGCCACACGATGTGGTCACCCTGCTGAACCAGCGTATCAGGAAGGGTGAGCTTCGGCTCGCATTCGACGGGTCACGGGGCTATCTCGAGTCGGTGCTCGCCGCGCTCGACATCCCGCGCTCGTCGCAAACGCTCGTCTTTTCCGCAAACAGCCTGCAGCGCGAGCATGTCAGCCGTGCCACGCCGAGAGCGGTGTACTTCAACGACACCGCTGCCGTCGCCTGGGCGAAGGGAGCCGACTCGTTCGAAGCCGCAGCGCTCGACCCGACCCAAGGCGTCGTCTTCTATTCGATGGCGCAGAAGCAGCGGCCTGCTCCGCAGTTCGTGCGCGGCGCCACGTGCCTCGAATGTCATCAGACGGCCGAGACGAGCGGCGTGCCGGGGCTCTTCGCGATGAGTGTGCTGCCGCTCTCGGACGACAAGAACGACTACGCGCAGGGATGGGCGACCGACCACCGGACTCCGATCGAAGACAGGTGGGGAGGGTGGTACGTCACCGGCGCACAGGTTCCGATCCGCCACCTGGGGAACGTGCCGGTCGCGCACGTCCCGCGCTCGTATGTCCGCGCCGGTGTCGCCCCCAAGCTTCCAACGGGAGAAGGCGCGTTCGATACGAGCCCTTACCTCACACCGCACAGCGATGTGACGGCGCTGCTGGTCCTGAATCATCAGGTTCACATGACCAACCTGCTGACGCGTCTTGGCTGGGAAGCGCGCATCGCCACCCATGATGCGCCGGCGGCTGGCTTGCCGCCCGCTGTACTGGCGCTGGCGCGCGACGTCGTGGACTATTTGCTGTTCGTGGACGAAGCGTCGCTGCCGTCTCCCGTTCGAGGATCGTCGGGGTTCGCGCAGGAGTTTTCGGCGAAGGGGCCGCGCGACAGCAAAGGGCAGTCGCTTCGGGAGCTCGATCTCACTCGCCGCCTCCTCCGCTATCCGTGCAGCTACATGATCTACACCGCCGCGTTCGACGCGCTGCCGCCCGCGGCGAAGAACGCCGTCTACGAGCGGATGTGGGCGGTCCTCTCGGGACACGACACGGACAAGATCTACGCCTCGCTCTCCCTCGCGGACCGCCGGGCCATCGTCGACATCCTGCGCGGCACCAAGAAGGATCTTCCAGCGTACTTCCAACCGGTGACGCGTTGAAAACGCCCCGCCGAGGCGCGACATGGCGTGGCTCTGCCGTCGGTGGCGATTGACGCCACACGGGGGGTACGCGGCCTGCCCGGCGCGATCACGGTTGTCCCTCAGGCGCAAGACTTCCCGATGTTCGTCCACCGTGCACGACGGTCGTGTCCCCATAACGAATCGACGCGTGATGAACGCGCGTGGACGAAGGGTCGTCCACCCTTCATCCGCGAGGCGCCGGCTCACCCGGTGTGACCGCTTCTATTTCGGGAGGTGTCCGTCGAGTGACAGCTGCACCACGACGTTCGACGGGCCGGCCATGGTGAGCTGCCCGATCTGCCCTGATGCTCCGAGAGGCCGTTCGAACGTGATGCGGAACTGCTGGCTTTGCTTCGCGTGGCTCTTCGCGATCTGTTGGCCAATCTCCGGGAGCAAGGTTGCGATGCGGCTCGGCGCGGCGATGTTGTCGTAGCGCCCGCCGGTCAGCCGGGTGACCGCCTGGCCAAGCTCTGTCTGGACCCAGCCGCCGGTCCCGGGTCCGCTGGCGCCGCTGCTCAGCATGATGACGTGGACGGTCGCTCCACGCTGTTGCAACCGTCGCAGGAGCAGATCGACATCGCGCTGTCCGAACATGCTCCCCTCGGCCGCGGTAGACCCCAGCACGACGACCACAGGGAAGAAATTGCCCTGTTGTCTATCCGCACGTGCCTTGTCGATTCGCGCGGCCACTTCGATGAGCGCGTCGACGAAGCGGCCCGCCGCGGTGTCCAGCGTCAACAGATCCGGGGCCCTCAGCAGCGCCTGGCGATCGGCGGTCGGACGGATCACGTTGCGAGGCTGCGGCGCCGTGGTGACGAACGCGACCTCCACGTCCGACGGCAGCGCCTCCATGAACGCGCGGACGCCGTTGCGCAGGTGAATCAGGTTGTTGACCCCGATGCCAATGCCGTTGTCGAGCAGGAGCTCCACCTTGACCGGCCAGTTGATCGGTTCCATGCGGACGATTCTGCCGGCGACGTTGTTCTCCCGCACCTCGAGCTGATCCTGGGCGACTGTGGTGACCGGCTGGCCGAAGGCTGCGTCTGTGAAGCTTGCGAAGAAGGAGAACTGCTGTTGTGCGCGAAGACCCGCGGCGGCAACTCCCATCAGGGCAATGAAGACGGCTATGACTAGAGCGCGCATGCGGCCTCCTTGATCCAATTCGCCGATTCGACCCCAACATGCAACGAGGCGGAGACCCACGCGGGATGTCCGCCTCGTTCCTGGCACGGCTCGGTCCTTCGAAACTACTTCGCGAGCGGATTCGGACGCATCTGGAACTTCACAGCCTTCGGCAGCGTTCCTTTTCCGCCTTCAGCTTTTCCGCCTTCGAGATGCCATGACGCGTAGGTCGCATAACTCGACCAGAAGGCCTTGCCCTTCCAGCCGGTATTCGGATTGTCGATGCGAGAAGTTCCCGAACGGTTGAAGAATCCCATCGCGTAAGGCACGCGCAGCGTGACGAACTGCTTGGTTTTCGTCGAGAACGCCTCGAGCGAATCGGTGTTGATCGATCCGTACACGGGGGATTCCGGTCCGAGATCCAGCACGCCGGGACCATCCATGTGCATGAGGTAATGTTCCGCCGGTTGGTAAATGCCGTTCGTAAAGGTCGGAATATTGTTGTTGCGATAGATCGCATACCCCTCCGGACAGCTTTTTCCCTCGGCGGTCGGATCTTTGGTGGTCTTGCACTTGCTCCGATCGAAGGCCGTCATATGACCGCTGACACGCCATCCTTGCCAGACGACGCCGTTGGTATCGATCTCGACGCCACCTGTGCCAATCAGCTCCGGGTTCTGGCCGGTCGGCGGGCGGTAGATTTCCGCTCGACACGTTTCTGGCGGGTTTGTACCTGTTTCAATCCGGACGAGGCTTGTATCGCCACTGCCGATTCCCGAACACCACAGGCTGCCATCCTTGGGATTGACGGCCAGCGAATAGCACCCGAACTGAATCCGATGGTCTTTGGTCGGATCCACCGGCTGGTTCGGCTGCGTCCACCCCGCCGAGATCTTGCCGTCGCCGTTGGTGTCGACGACCGCCGGGCACCAACCCTGCGACTGCTCGGAATCGTGCGTCCTGTTCCACGCAGCCGTGTCGACCCAGCCCACGCCGCCGGCGGCGCCGAAGAACATGCGGCCCTGCTTGTCCAGCTGATTGTGGTCGACTGTGAAACAGGTATCGACGTTCTCGAACGTTTTGGTCTTGACACGGTAGACCGACACCCCCTTGCCGGCGTTATTCAGCGGGGACCACTGCCCGAACTTGTTCCCGTTCGCCCCCGTACAGAATCCGGGTTGCTGGCCGGTCCTCGTCCGAAGCGTGAACCACACGTCTCCGTTTTCGTCGATCGCGACGCTGCGGGGGTCGCCAGACCGCTTCCACATGTCGGTGCCGAAATTGGGCGACGGCGTCGGCGAGGCGTTGAATCCCGATTGCATCGCCGGCGCGTTGGTCGGCGTCTTGATGATCGTCGCCGTGTTCTCCAGCGGATTCAGCACGTTCAGGGCGTCGTTCATTTGCGACACGCCGTAGATCGGCCCGTTCGCGTTGATGCGCGGATTGCGGGCATCCGATGCCGCGTTGTCGGCACGCCCATCAATCTGTGTTCCCCAATCCCAGAGTGTGAGCACGAGATTCCGCTCGACACCGCTCGGTCGCGGCGGAGCGACCTTGGGCGCCTCGCCCCTGGCGATCCGGTCCGTCCAGTCCGCGAAGAGCTTGCGATTCTCGCCCCAATTCTGGAAGAAGTTCCCCATCGAGGGTCCCGACGGCCCGTACTTCGTTCGCGTATCCCACTTCTCGAGCGTGTTGGCCCCGGACACATACGGCTGGAGTTCCCTCGTGGCCTTGCTACCGAGCTGGTGACAATCGAGGCACTCTTTCAAGTTCCGCTGGAAGGCCCTTTGCTGATCGGGCGCCGCCGGCGGCGTGATCATGGCGAGCCACCAGGCGGCCGGATAGATCTGAGCCGCCGACTTGGCGTCCGGCGCGATCGGCGCCGTGATGTTGAGGCGCTGCCCGGGCTTGGCTTTTTGCCGAGGTGAATCGACGAGCCCGTACCCGCGAACGAACACATCGTAGCTGGCATTGCCGGGCAGATCGGGTACGACGTAACGACCCTGATCGTCGGTGACGGCGATCTTCGCAAATTTCGTCGGCAAGTCCGTGGTTTCGGCGATCACCCACACCCCGGCTTCCGGTCCTTTCGAGCTGGTGACGACGCCGCCGATATCATCGGCGTCGATGGCCACCGTAGCGGCGCCGCCGCGCTGCTGCGCGCCGACGCTGACCCACGCAGCCATCGAGGCGACCAGCGCCGCCGCCACGGCCGCGATTCGAACGTGAGTTCGTGCCTTCATCGCTCCTCCGCAAGAATGCTCTAAAGGAATGGTGGGGCGTGCATTATACATGCTCGACCACCTTGCACTCGACCACCTTGCTATTGCGTCGGCTCGTTCCCGCATGTATCGTATCGCAACCCGACCCCAGCGGCGCGACATGTTTGATGAATTGCTTCCCAATTATTGAACACTCTTATATGCCCCTGCGCCTGACCCACGACTAGAATCGACGGGAGGGAGCTCAACAAATCGCCCTCGGGCGAGTACGGTGTCCAAACCTGTCGAGGTCAATCGTGTCGCAACAGTCCCGAATTCCACGCCTGCTTGTGCTTGCGCTGCTCGCAGGTGGCGCCGCGGCGGGCGCCGCCGGTGTGGAGTACTGGCACAGCACCCGGGCGTCGACCTCAACGGCAGCAGAAGGAACAGTGCCCAACGGGAGCGCGATCGAGCGGCTGGAGAGTCTCGTTGCTTCGCAGTCGCACTCAATGGCCGACGTGGGCTACCACTGGACGAATTTGTGGTTCGCTGGTGAAAAGAGGAACTGGCCGCTGGCGGAGTTTTATTTCAACGAAGCGCGGCAGCACATTCTGTGGACCATCCGCATCCGTCCTATCCGAAAAGACCTCGACCAGCGTGACGTCGATCTGAAAGCGCTCTTCGACGCCGTTGATTCCACGACCATGGCGGCGGTCAAAATCGCACTCATGCAGCGGGATCCCGTCAAGTTCGCCGCCGCCTACAAAGGGGCGCTCGAGGGATGCTATGCCTGCCACAAGGCATCCGGGAAGCCGTACCTTCGTCCTGTTGTGCCGCACGCACCAGCACAGGACATCATCGATTTTGGCTCGGACGCACCCGTTGGCCCATAATCCAGCTCGAAAAAATTCTCGGCCGTCGGAACACGGGCGGACACGGACGCGAACAGGGCCGCGCAGGGAAGTGAGCGATAGGCGATGATCACGGTATTGCTGATCGTTCACGGCCTCATGGCCGTGACGCTTCTCGGTGCCATCACCCATCAGGCTTTCAGCGTCGCAGCGCCCGCGCCCGGGCGCCGTTCATTTTTCGCGAGATTTCGGCAGGTGAATGCCGCGGCGTACGCGCGCCCCATCGTCGTCCTGTTCGTGCTCACGGCTCTTTGCGGAGGCCTGCTGTACCCCCGGTACCGAATCGATGTACGCACCACCCTTGAAGATCTCCAGCTGCGCGCCGCCAACGGCGTCTTCGAGATCAAGGAGCATCTGGTCGCCCTGGGACTCGGCCTGCTTCCCGGCTACTGGCTGCTGTGGCAGGCGCCGCCCTCGACGGAGGGGGCGCGGTCGCGCCGCTATGTCACGTGGCTGCTGGCGTTCGTGGTGTGGTGGGGATTCCTGGTCGGCCACGTGCTGAACAACATCAAAGGACTGCTCCCGTGAATGGTCCCTCGCTCAAGATTTTTTCCCTGCTGTTTGGGCTCGTGTACCTTGTAGTATTCTACATGGAGTGGGCGATTTTCAGGTACTACCCGGAGACGCAGACGTTCTACCTGAAGAACCACCCCGATAACGGCCCGGCGATACTCTGGTACGGGTGGCTCGCCGCGGCCGCCATCGTGAGTGCCGCGGCGGCCCTGGTCGTGCCGCGACGTCTGGCGGAGCGCATCCCGAATGAATGGATTTGGGAAATCTCGCTCGTTCTCATCGTCGCGATGTTCATTTACGAGAAGCAGTGGTTCTTCTAACTCCCCTCCCGCAAGAGGCGGCTTGCGCGGCAGGGGGAAGGGGTCGTTGAGGAGGGCGTGATGAAGCGATACCTCACCCGGCATCTGACGGCGGCCGTCGTGCTCACGGTGGCCGTCGCGAGCACGGCCTGGGCCAACGGCGAAGACTTCTTTGCTCCGGCCGCTACTGATCGGCCGGTTCGACTGGCCTACACGGGCCAAATCAGAGACAGCCAGACACGCCGTCCGGTTCGGGCCACTATCTACGTGATGATCACGGACCGCACGAGCGGCCTGTCTTTTCCCTTCACGAACGATTCGCCTGGTCACTATCGGGGGCCTGATCTCGGGGCGATCGAGGAGCTCGGCGGAGCGGCCGTCACGCCCGGTCAGCTGGAAATTCAGGTTTCAGCCGAGGGCTATAAGACACAGTTCCTCAAAACCCTTCCACGCAAGAAGTCGGGCCTTGTCTCGTTGGATTTCAAACTGGAAAGAGATCCGGCTTTCTCGGGGTGGGCGTCGGCGTCTGAAGACTCAAAGAACGGCGGGGGCACCTGGACGCTGATCGGGGTCGTGGCCACGATTATTGCCGGACTAGCGGCGCGTACATTAGTCCCCCGTCAGTCCACAGCGAGTTGAGTCCGCGTGCGAGCCGAAGCGGGCTCTGCATGCCGACGTTGCGTTCGTAGACCTCCGCGTAATTGCCTACCGTCTTGATGATGTTGTAGGCCCAGTTCTCGTCCAGACCAAGCGCCCGGCCGTTGCCCGGCAGCACACCCAGCAGACGCTTGACGTCGAGGTCGTCGCTGCGAAGCTTTTCTGTCACGTTGGCAGAGGTGACGCCGAGCTCCTCGGCGGTGATCATCGCGAAAACGGTCCAGCGCAGGATGCTGAAGAACTGATCATCACCCTGGCGCACCACGGCCCCCATCGGTTCCTTCGAGACTTGCTCGGGAAGAATCTCGAAATCGTCAGGGCTGTGCATGGTGCTGCGGACCGCTCCCAGCTCCGACACGTCGGCCGTAAACGCATCACAGCGCCCCGACGAGAGCGTGTCTTCCACCTCCGCCAGCGACTGAAGGAAGACCGTCTGGGCGGCGAGATGCCGCGTTTGAATGTACGCGTCCAGGTTGACTTGATTGATGTTGCCGGGGATTACACAGATACGCGGGTGTGGGAGCCGATCGATGTGACTGACCTGACGCCTTCGAGAAATCAGGAAGCCCTGACCGTCATAGAACGTCACTGGACCGAACAGCAGGCCGAGCCCTTCGCGCTGAAGTGACCAGGTCAGCCGTCGTGCGACGACATCGATCTCGTTCGAGCGAAGAAACTGCGCAGCCGACGCCACTTCGACGTAGCGGATCTGTTCAGCCGACCCGAAGATGGCCGCTGACATGGCGCGGCATACGTCGACATCGAACCCGGCGTAGCGACCCTGGCCGTCGCCATGGGCGAACCCGGCGACGGGCCAAATCCCGCATACCAGGAATCCACGTTGACGAACGCTCTTCAGGCGAGACTCGGTGCAGGCGGCCGTGCTGACGAGCAGGCCGAGGGCAAGGAGCGCGACAAGTGCAAGCGCTGCAAGACGGCCAACGGCCCCCGCGATGGTGTCGGACAGCATCTCAATTCTGCGTCAGTTCACAGGACGTGATTCTGCCATGATTTGCCGGCGCTGCCGCCGCCGTCCGCTGCCGCGTGCAGCGGGGAGGCAATCGTCTGGCCGGTGGCACGTTGCCACGATCGTCGCCGTCTCTCGCGAACGTTGCAGGCTTGGACCAGCATTCATTGCCCTTGCCGAAAGCTCCCGGCGAGGATGCGATCTCGATTGTAAAGGGCCCATCTATTCGCTAAACTGACTCACACGACGCGGCGCGTTCAGCGTCTCTCGCGACGGCGTGGGGTGTGGTCGGGTCGTGCCGCATGGATCCGCGCAGGAGGGGTTGCAAGATCCATGGAAATGCGACCGTGTCTGTGATCTGCACGCTCGACTTCGGAGCGACCCGGAGGCCGCCTGCGCGGCTGCAGTTCTTGCCGCTGTGGACGGCGTCGACCGCGTCGACCGCGTCGTCAGGCCCGAACGCGCGCACGTCCCGCCGAAAGCGCCGAACGCAAAGTCACGCATGGCAGGCAGCCGATCGCTGATGCGAACCGTCGTGGCGTAATCGCGAACGAGTCCTCGGAGTCGCAAGACAATGGCAT
>JAHFUL010000004.1:0-19371 GCA_023265155.1 Acidobacteriota bacterium | reverse complement strand
ATCAAGGTTTGGAGCTTTCGTTCTGTGCGCCGGGCTGTCGCTGGTCGCCAGCCTGTATATTGAGTCGCCGAAAACGGTCGCTGCCGCCGGCGCTCGGCAAGTCAAGGCCACGGCCGCCGTCGCACCGCCTGATCGGGCACTCCTCGACAAGTACTGTATCACCTGTCACAACCAGAGGTTGAAGACTGCCGACCTCGTGCTCGACACGGTCAACATCGCGAATGTCGCGTCCAATACCGAGTTACTCGAGCGGGTCGTCCGAAAACTCCGCAATGGCCAGATGCCCCCGGAGGGTCGACCCCGGCCTGACGAGGCGACGCTCGAGACGTTCCTGAAGGGCGTCGAAAACTCGCTCGACCATGCGGCGTCGCTGTCGCCCAATCCCGGCCGCGTCGCGTCTCACCGGCTGAACCGCGCCGAATACGTGAACGCGATTCACGATCTGCTGGCGCTCGACGTCGACGGCGCCGAGCTGTTGTCATCGGACATGGCGGGGTTCGGGTTCGACAACAACGCCGACGTCCTGGCCATCACCCCCGCCCTGATGTCGCGCTACATGGCGGCGGCCACCAAGATCAGCCGACTCGCGGTCTCGAGCCCCGACAACCGGACGATCACGCAGATGTACAAGGTAGAGTTCGGGACGCGGCAGGATGCGCGGATGAACGATGAGATGCCGCTTGGCACCCACGGCGGCCTCGCGGTCCACCACACGTTCCCACTCGATGGCGAGTACGGCTTCGCGGTCCGTCTGCAGCGCGACGGGACCGTGAGCACGATCAACGGCATCGAGGAAACCGAGCACGAAGTCGAGCTTCGGATCGACCATGCGCTGGTGAAGCGGTTCACGATCGGCGCCAAGTTCCGCGGGCCCGATCCGGGCGTGCTCATCGCCGTCCCCGAAGACGACATCGACGGCCAGAAAGTGCACGACTACCGGGTGAACGCCGACAAGGCGCTGGAAATCCGGGTGCCGGTCCAGGCGGGCACGCGGCTGGTGACGGTGTCGTTTACCGATTCGCTGCCCTCCCCCGAGAAGCTGGGAGGGGGACGCGGCCGTGGCGGCAGCAGCGGAGGCGTCGGCTTGTTCGGGATTCAGCCCGGTGTGGACATGTTCTACATCTCTGGTCCGTTCGGCGGTAAAACCGCGTCGGACTCGCCGAGCCGCCAACAGGTGTTCGTGTGCCGTCCGGCGAGCAGCCGGGACGAGGATCCGTGCGCGCGCAAAATCATCACCAACCTCGCTCGCCACGCCTACCGCCGTTCCGTCACCAGCGCCGACATCGAGCCGCTCGTCGCCATCTATACCGAAGGCCGGCGCGATCGGACGTTCGATTCCGGCATCGAGCGGGCGCTCGAAGCGCTCTTGTCATCGCCGAGCTTCCTGCTCCGCGTCGAGCGCGAGCCTGCCGGCAGCAAGCCTGGCACGGTGTACCGGTTGAACGATGAAGAGCTGGCCTCACGCCTGTCGTTCTTCCTATGGAGGAGCGTGCCCGACGAGGAGTTGCTGAGTGTCGCGGCCCGAGGAATCCTGAAGCGGCCAGCCGTTCTCGCGGAGCAGGTGAAGCGGATGCTCGCCGATCGGCGCGCGGAGCGGTTCGTGGACGACTTCGTCGAGCAGTGGCTGCAGGTGCGCAACCTGCGCGCGCACGACGTCGATCAGCAGGTCGGCGCATTCGACCCGACCCTGCGGGACGCGATGGCGCGTGAGACCGAGCTCTTCTTCCAGAGTCAGGTACGCGAGGATCGGCCCGTGCAGGATCTGCTGCGCGCCAATTACACGTTCCTGAACGAGCGGCTCGCGGCCCACTACGGGATCGACGACGTATACGGCAGCCATTTCCGGCGCGTGACGCTGACCGACGAGCGGCGCTTCGGACTGCTGGGTCAGGCGAGCATTCTCACCGAAACGTCGTACGCGGACAGGACGTCGGTGGTGCTGCGCGGCAAGTGGGTGCTGGAGACCCTTCTGGGCGCGCCACCGCCGCCGCCGCCGGCCAACGTCCCGCCTCTCAAGGAAAACACGCCGGGAGCCCGGCCGACGGCGCTGCGCGAGCGGATGGAGCAGCATCGCGCGAATCCGACCTGCGCGAGTTGTCACGCACAGCTGGATCCGCTGGGCTTCGCCCTGGAGCACTTCGACGCGATCGGCAAGTGGCGCGACACTGACAGGGGCGCCGAGATCAATTCGACGATTGCGCTCAGTGGCAAGACGATCGATAGTCCGAAAGCGTTTCGCGAGGCGCTGCTCGGCCAGGGCAACCAGTACGTGCGGACGGTCGCCGAGAAGCTGTTGACGTATGCGCTCGGCCGGGGCCTGGAATACTACGACGCGCCTACCGTGCGTCGGCTCGTCAGCGATCTGACCGCGAATGGCTACCGCTGGTCGTCGCTGATTTCGAGCATCGTCGCGAGCGAGCCGTTTCAGATGCGACGGGCACTCGGGCTGGACGGAACCGTGCCGGCGAAGACCGGGCAGGGCCAGTAGGCGTTGGCTGCGCACTCGAGGGAGACAGCATGATCATCAGGAAGATGCACTTATCCCGTCGCACGATGCTGCGTGGCCTCGGCGCCACGCTGGCGCTGCCGCTGCTCGACAGCATGGTTCCGGCGCTCACGGCGCTCGGCAACACCGCGGCGGCGCCGGTCAGACGGCTGGGCGTTTTCTATGTGCCCAACGGCATGTCGATGCCGTACTGGTTCCCGAAGGCGGAGGGTCCGCTCGCCGAATTGCCCCCGACCTTGCGGTCGCTCGCCGAGCTCAAGGACCGGGTCCTGCTGCTCGGCGGCCTCGCCGACGAGTCAGCGAACCTGGTCAGGGGTGGAGGCGACCACGCGCGGTCCGCCGGAACGTTCCTGACGGGCGTTCCGTTCAAGTTCACCGGAGGCGCTGACGCGCAGGCGTCCATCTCGATGGACCAGATCGCCGCTCAGGAGCTATCGAAGGAAACACAGCTCGCCTCGCTCGAGCTCGGCATCGAATCGAACGCGATGCTGGGCGCCTGCGACGGCGGCGCGAGCTGCGCGTACACGAACACGATCGCCTGGCGCACGCCCACGACGCCGCTGCCCATTGAGAACGATCCGCGGGCGGTGTTCGAGCGGCTGTTTGGCACAAGCGGCAGCACGGACAAGGCGGCTCGGCTCGATCGGATGACGCGTGACAAGAGCATTCTCGACTACATGAGCGCCGAGATCAGCCGTCTGGGACGAGTCGTCGGTCCTCGCGACAAAGTGAAGATCGACGAGTACGTCGAGGCGGTCCGCGACATCGAGCGGCGGATTCAAATGGCCGAGGCGCAGAACACCCGGGAGCTTCCGGTGTTCGATCAACCGACCGGCGTCCCGACCGACTACGCCGAGCACGCCAAGCTCATGATGGACCTGCTGGCGCTCGCCTATCAGACCGACATGACGCGCATCAGCACGTTCATGCTCGCGCGCGAGGTGAGCGCTCACTCATACCCGGAAATCGGCGTGTCGGACTCGCATCATCCGCTGTCGCACCATCAGGACGAGGCGGCGAAGCTCGATCGCCTGCACAAGATCAACGAGTATCACTTCCAGCAATTCGCGTATCTGGTCAAGAAGCTGGCGAGCCTCCCGGAGGGCGACGGCACGATGCTCGACTACACGCTGTTCCTGTACGGCACCGGCATCAGCGACAGCAACACGCACTTCCACGACGACTTGCCGATCGCGCTCGTCGGCGGCAAGAACGCCGGCATCGTCGGCGGACGCTATGTCAGGCATCCGAAAGGGACACCGCTCACGAATCTCTACGTGTCGATCCTGGGCAACCTCGGCGTCCCGGTCGAGAAGTTCGGTGACAGCACCGGCCCGGTGACGACGCTCCGTGGGTAATATCGTGGGTCGCCGCGTGGTCGCTTTCGTCAGCGTGGCACTCGTCGCAGGCGTCATCCTGAGTGCACAGGAGAAGAAGCCGTACCCGATCTTCACGCTGGACCATTTCGTGGCCGCCATGAAGACCGTCGGGCAGGCGTCCAACGCCGTGAACGCGTCGCTACCGAACAAGGACGTCGGCGACGCGAAGGCGTACCTGGCGATTTCGCGCGACCGGCTCGCGACGACGATTACGTTCTGGCGCGACCGGCGCCGGGATGATGCGATCAAGATGCTGCGAAACGTGCTGGCGGAGATGGATGCGCTCGACGACGCACTGTCGGCCGAGAACGTCGATCAGGCGGCAGTGAGCGCGATCGCGACGCGGATCGGGGCCGGCTGTCAGGCGTGTCATCAGGTGTATCGCGAGCAGGATCCTGTGACCAAGGCATATCGAGTGAAGTCGGACGCCACTCGATAATCGCGTAAATCGTCTCGAGATTTTCGGACGTCCATCGACACGAACCAGAGCGTCTCGGAGAGTGATCATGACGACGACAAAATTCATCGGACTCGTCGGTTTGAGTATCCTCGTCCTGGCTGCCCCCGCCGGTGTGAGGGGCGCCGGGCCCGATCTCCGCCTGCTCGAGGCCGTTCAGCATCAGGACAAGGTCCTCATCCGAGCGCTCATCCAGCAGCACGTCGATGTGAATACGGCGCGCGCCGACGGCGTGACGCCGCTTCTCTGGGCAGTCCATCTCAACGACGCCGAAGTCACCAGTCTGCTGCTGGCCGCCGGCGCCAAGGTGAACGCCGCGGACGATCACGGCCTGACGCCCCTCGCGCAGGCGTGTGAGAACCTCAACCCGGGCGTCGTGGACAAGCTGCTGGCGGCCGGCGCCGATCCCAACCTGACGCAGAGCAGCGGGTTGACGCCGCTGATGATGGCGGTGCACACAGGCAGCCTCGACATCGTGAAGAAGCTGCTGGCGCGCGGCGCCGACGTGAACCGCGCGACCACCAAGACCGGAGACACCGCCCTCATGTGGGCGATCGGCGAGAGCCGCTCGGAGATTGCGCGCGCGCTTCTCGCGACCCATGCCGACATCCACGCTTCGTCGGCGTCGGGACTCACGCCGTTGATGTTTGCGGCGCGCAACGGCGACATCGAGATGGCGAAGAGCCTCCTTGCCGCAGGAGTCGGCGTGAACGAAATGGGCTCGGATCGCACGCACCCCTTGCCGTTCGCGATTCAGAGCGGCCAGCCGCAGTTCGCACTCTTCCTTCTCGACCAGGGTGCGGATCCGAACGGTGAGATGGGCGGCGTGCGCGCCATGCACCTCGCAGCCGGCAACGCGAGCACGTGGCTGGCCGATTGGAGCCGCAGGCATGGGGGCGGCGGCGGCACGTTGGGTGGTGGCGGCCCGCTGTTCGGAGGCGGAGGCAGGATGACAGCAGCCGACCGCGTGACGCTGGTCAACGCGCTCATCGCGAAGGGCGCCGATCCGAACGCGCGAACGACCTCGTCTGCCATGTTCATGAGCTATATCGGCTTCCCGACCAAGGGCGCTTTCGAAGGGTTCTCGACGGGCACGGGCGACCTTCGCGGCGCGACGGCGCTCTGGATAGCCGCGTACGACGCCAACGGTTCGTCGGTCGGCGGCTTCGTTGTTGATGTCGAGGCGGCGCCAGCGGCTGTGGCGGCGGCTGCTGCAGCTGCCGCCGCTGGCAACAACGTCGCGCCCGTCGCTGCGCAACCGGGCAGTGGTCGTGGCGCGGCCGGAGCTGGTGCCGGCGGCCGGGGAGGCATAGGCGGTGGCGGCAACGACAGCACGGCGATCGCAAGGGCCCTCCTCGCGGGTGGTGCCGATCTCCGTTTGACCACGGACGATGGGACGACACCGCTGATGGCGGCTGCCGGGTTGGGTCGTGCGACGTTCCAGCCTGGTCTCCAGCGAGGGCGGCGAGCCCAGGGCGCCGAGGAGATGGTCAAGTTCCTCATCGACGCCGGCGCGGATGTCAATGCGGTCAATGAGGGCGACTTCCAGGCGATTCACGGTGCCGCGTTCCGCGGCCTTGACGAAGTGATTCAGATCCTGGTCGAACGGGGCGCGAACATCAATGCACGCGACTACAGGGGCCGAACCCCATATCGCCTTGCCGAGGGTTCGAAACAGTCCTTCCAATTCCAGGCGTATCCGGAAACGGCGGAGTTCATCAAGAGGCTCGGCGCCAATACAAGGCTCGGGATTCCCGGCACGGTACAGGAGAGGAATCGAGATCTCAGCACCTTCGCGGCGAATCAAAAACCCTGAACGGGGTCGCGGGATAGGTGTCATCGCCTCCAGACTGGATCAGGCCGGCAGTCAAGGAAACTGTCAGACCGCCAGTTGATGCACAGAGACTGGCGTTCGATTAGGCCTGCGCCTCGGCAAAAATGAAGCCATCCGCAAGGCGACGCGATCATCGCGTGACATTCTGATTGCCGCCACAGGATCCAAAGAAGAGAATTGCCGCCTGAACTGGGTATTGCTCCGACAAACCCTTCCTGATTTCGTATTGACTTACCTGCCGTCCCGAACGAGACTGACCCCAATCAAGCAGGCCGTTTTCATCTTTCGTTTACGAAGAGGGATCCGTTTTCCAAGGAGACTGTCCATGCGTGCCTATCGCTTGCTCGTGTTCGTTGCCTGTTTGGTGCTTGGCTCGTCGGCGATCGCCTTGGCTCAGGAGACGGCGATCGCCGGAGTCGTCAAGGATTCGAGCGGGGCCGTCGTTCCCGGTGTCACGGTCGAAGCGTCGAGTCCTTCGCTGATTGAGAAGAGCCGGACCTCCGTCACCGACGGGTCGGGGCAGTACAAGATTATCCAGCTCGTGCCCGGCACCTATACGGTCACGTTCTCGCTCGAGGGCTTCAGTAAAGTGGAGCGGACCGGCATCGTGCTGAACGCCGAGACCACGCTGCCGGTCAACGCCGAAATGCGCGTCGGCGCTCTTTCAGAGACGGTGACGGTCTCCGGCGCCTCGCCGGTGGTCGACATGCAGACGGTCTCGTCCGTCACGGTCATGACGCGCGAGATCCTGGATGTCGCGCCGATTTCGAAGAACCTGCAAACGATCGGCATCCTCATTCCTGGCACCTCGTTGCAGGGGTCGGCGCAGGCCGTGGTGCGAGACGTCGGCGGGTCGTCGCAGGGCGACCAGTATCCCCTCACCTATCGAGGTTCGACAGCGTCCGTGACATCGGTGGACGGGATGCGCGTCAGCGTCGTCGTGGCGTCGGGGCAGTACGGTCTCTTCCAGAACGATGGCGGCGCCCAGGAAATCAGCTACAACACCGGCGCCGACTCGGCCGAAATGGGACAGGCGGGACTCCGAGTCAACGTCGTCCCCCGCGAAGGCGGCAATAGCTTCAAGGGCACGATTTCCAGCAACTTCACCGGCGCGGACGCCTGGAATGCGCTGAACCTGAGCCAGCAGCTCAAGGACTATAACATCACGGCCGTGAGCAGGATCCTGCACGTCTACGACTTCAATCCAGTGTTCGGCGGACCCATCAAGCGGGATCGTCTCTGGTTCCTCACCACACCTCGCTGGCTGGGCGTCACTAAGACCGTCACGGACACTTTCTACGATGCCGATCCCAACCCCTACAAGTACTCGCCCGATCCGAATCGCCCGGGGTTCGATGACAGCCGGCAGACCAGCTTCCAGAATCGTCTGACGTGGAAGGTGAGCGAGAAGAACAAGCTGACCGGCTACATCGACAAGCAGACGAAGTTCATCGGCCACAT
Source organism: Acidobacteriota bacterium (assembly GCA_023265155.1). Lineage (GTDB taxonomy): Bacteria > Acidobacteriota > Vicinamibacteria > Vicinamibacterales > CAVVIG01 > JBGOTP01. The sequence goes on along the minus strand of JAHFUL010000004.1, from coordinate 11,734 downwards.
TGCCGTGAGCTCGACGAACTTGCCGGAGGCCTCGCAGTGCCAGTGTCTGCCCTATCAGTGGGTGGGCAACATGAAATGGACGTCGACGTTCACCCAGCGGCTGCTGCTCGAAGCCGGCTGGGGCCTCTACAACGTCGAGTGGGACTACACCAACCAGAAAGAAACGCCGATCACCGCCTTCCGCATCAACGATCAGACGACGGGACGAAGCTTCAACGCGCCCGCGTCGCAGCAGCGGAACATCTCCAGCCTGCACAGCTACACGGCCAAGCTGACGTGGGTCACCGGGACGCACAGCCTGAGCGGCGGTCTCAACGGCAACCTGGGATCGTATGACGTCATCACGACGCGCGGCAACGGCGGCGTTTCGCAGATGCGGTTCGGGAACATCACTGTGAACGGCGCCAACGCCGACGCGAACGGCTACGGTCCGAATCAGGTCACGCTGGCTCTTCCGACGGACAACTTCAACAGGATCAAGGGCGACAACGGATTCTGGGCGACAGACCGGATGACCTACAAGCGGGCGACGATTACGGCCGGCCTGCGGTTCGACTGGTTCAAGGCAGCGCCGGCCAGGTCGGCTGTTCTCCCGAACAAGTGGACGCCGGAGATCACCTACGCCAACGACCGGCCTGAGCAGCACGCGCCGAGCTGGACGGATCTGAGCCCCCGCCTGGGCTTTGCCTACGACCTGTTCGGCAACGGAAAGACCGCGTTGAAGGTTGGCGCGTCGAAGTACCTCAACGCGGAGACCGTGAACACCGCCGGGACCCTCAACGACGTGGGCAGACTGACGACGACCTTCAGCCCCACCTGGACGGACAACAGCAGGGACTTCACCATCTTCAACCCGGATGGCTCGGTCCAGGACAAGGACTTCAACCCGAACGCTCCGATCGATCCTGCCACCGGCTTTCAGCAGGACGAGCTCGCGCCGCTCGGCAGCTCCACCTTCGGTCAGCTGGTTACGAGCAACACGACGACCGCTTCCGCCGTGACGACCGGCTTCGGCCACCGCGGCTACGCCTGGGAGTTCTCCGGCGGCGTCCAGCACGAGCTGCTGCCGCGCGTGTCGGTGAGCTTCAACTACTACCGTCGACTGACGGCCGGCAACCAGGTCATCACCGACAACGCCAACCTCGGTCCGTCGAACTACATCGGTCCGTACTGCGCGACGGTCCCGACTGACGCTCGTCTCCCGCAGGGTGGCGGATGGCAGCTGTGCGACATCTATCAGCTGGCGCCCGAGGCGTTCTTGATTCCGCAGCAGAACGTCCAGGACTTCACCAGGAGTCACCTCGCCAAAGCGGGGTCGTCTTTGAAGCCGATCGTCTACAACCACGGGTACGACCTGACGGTCAATGCGCACACGCCGCACGGGACGACCGTCCAGGGCGGGCTCAACGCCGATCGGGCGATCAGCGACAACTGCTATCAGTCGGCGCTCTCGACGCCGCAGACGTTGCAGAAGAACCCGATGACTGGCAACTCCTACTGCCACACCGTGACGCCGTTCCGGCCAGACTGGAAGTTCATTGCCGCGCAGTCGCTGCCGTGGTGGGGCCTGAATCTGTCGGGCACCTTCCAGCGGACGCCGGGTCCGTCGCGCCTGGCGACGTGGACGATCAACCAGGCAGGTGCGAATCAGAACGGGTGGACCATTACCACCGCCCCCGGGTCCACGGCGGCTCAGATCACGAACGCAACGACCAGCTTCAGCTTGATGCAGACCGCGCAGAAGCTCGAGGATCCGCTGAACCAGCTCGACCTCAGGCTGTCGAAGCGCATCAGCATGAGCGGAGGGAAGCGGCTGCTGGTCAACGTTGATCTCTACAACGTGTTCAACAGCGCCTGGGTCTACACACAGAACAACACCCTGGGCACCAACTACGCGATCTCGTCGACCTGGCTCCGCCCGGCGCAGGTGCTGCAGGCGCGGATGTTCAAGATTGGCGGTCAGTACGACTTCTAGAGACAGTACGTCGGCCGGGTCCTTTCGGACCCGGCGCAAGGCGGATCTGATGTCCGCTCATGGTGCAGAAAACGCTCCACCCGGTGTGGCGCGAAAAAAAGAGATCGAGGCCAATCTCGAAAAGCGTGAGAGCTTCTGAGGACCGGCTATCGGGGTCGCTTCAAAAGCAGGCTCGTACCGGATGAGTCGGTCACCTGCACGCCGGTCACCTCCCAGCCATCGTCGCCGGCCGCGGTGAGCGCGGTGGCCATGTCTTGGCCCGCCGGCACCGTGATCGTCCGGTACGACCAGGCCTGCAGAACGCGACGGGTTTCCACTGTTGGCCTCCCGACGACCTGCACGGTCACGGGCCGTTCTCCGGTGGCCCATTCCTGCACGATGACCGGGATGGCTTGATTCCTGCCGCGGTTCTCTACGATGACCCTGGGCTGCAGCACGATGCCAGGCCGATCCTGCTGCGCGGGCGCAGCGAGGGTTGCCGCACAGAGCGAAAGCACGAGGCAACCCGAAAACGCGATGGCGAAGAGTTTCAGCATGGAGACACCTTATAGTTGCCGCCAACTATGCGCAAGACGATCATTGGTTTGATGGTGATCTTGGGTTCACAAGGTTCACAAGGTTCACGGGGTTCACAAGGTTCAGTGGGTTCACAAGGTTCACGGGGTTCACAAGGTTCACAAGGTTCACGGGTTCACAAGGTTCACTGGTTCCGTGTGCCCTTCAGTCGGTTCGCGACCAGTGATCGCTGTTGCGCGTCAAGATCCACGCTTCGGCGGAATGGTCGCGGCATTCATAGCGCAGCAATTCGTTCTGATCTTCTCCGGCCCACAGGCTGACGAATGCGACGGGCTGCCGGCACACGCGGCAAAGGGGCGGCCATCGCGTGGAGTCGTAGAACGTGCCGGTCTCCCGAATACGCTCGAACAGCCACGCGCACGCCGGACAATAACCGGTGTCGATCTTTCCGACGGGCGGATTGAGCATCTCGATCGTCGCGTGATACTCGAGCGCGCCCCGGCACTTCGGACAGATCATCGCAGGCAATTCCGGCATGACCCACACATTGTAACCGTCCGTTGACGCCGTGAAATCTCACTGCGAGCACCGACAGAATCGTCGATCGCGCGATCATGAAGAGCGACAGGCTTGTCGCATCTGCGGAGGGCAGGCAGGGCAGCCGCCTTCGCCCAACGGGGCTCCGGCGAGGCTCGCCGTCGCTCGCAGAACCTCCCGCGAGCGGAGGCGGGGCAGGGGCGAGCAGGCACGGCAGGCACGGCAGGCACGGCAGGGCGGGCAAGGCAGGCAGGGCAGGCAGGGCAGGCAGGGCAGGCAGGGCAGGCAGGGGGGGGCACGGCAGCCAGGCTCCTCGTGTTCGCAACTTGCGGGCGGCCCTCCTCTCGCACATGATCGCGCGATGGCGGATCGTGGCCGCATCGTCTATTCCACTGACGTCGGCAGAGTGTGTCCCACCTGCGGCTGGCCAGCGACCGATTGCAAATGTCGTCAGTCCAGCGAAACCGCCCCGATCCCTTCCCGGATCGTTGCGAAACTCCGCATCGAGAAAAAAGGACGCGGCGGCAAGAGCGTCACCGTTGTCGACGGCTTGCCCCGAAACGCCGCGTTTTTGAAAGCTCTGTCCCAGGAGCTCAAGCGTGCCTGTGGCACTGGCGGAGCCGTCGTGGAGGGCGCCGTCGAGCTCCAGGGCGACCTTCGCGAGCGGGTTCGAGCATGCCTGCGCATGAAGGGGTTTGTGGTCAAGGGCTGACGATCACAAGGGCAGTCGGGGCAGCAGCGAGCCATACATTTGGTGTGCAGCGGCAGCGTAGTGTGATACACCAATGCTCGCAACACGCAAGGAGCAGCACGGTGGCCAACCTCGAAAGCGTGCACTCTCGGGAAACCCGGCTGAACGCCCGGGAAATCAAGTTTCTGATCGATACGAGTATGGCGCCCCGCATCCAGGAATGGATGCGCGCCAACCTCGAGCCTGATGCCAACGGCGACGGGCCCTTCCGCGACCAGTACGCGACCTCCAGCCTGTATTTCGACACCGAGGCGTTGGATGTCTTCAATCGCCGGGGGTCGTACGGCCGCAGCAAGTACCGCATTCGCCGCTATGGTCTCAGTCCGGTCATGTTTCTCGAGCGAAAATTCAGGACGGACAAACTTCTCGCCAAGCGGCGCACCACCGTCCCGATTACCGAGTTCGAGCACTTGGAAGGCGATACGCCCGACGCAGGGTGGGCGGGGTGCTGGTTCCATCGCCGGGTTCTCGTGCGGCGTCTGCGGCCGCTCGTGCAGCTTTCCTACATCCGGACGGCGCGTCTGGGCACCTCGACCACCGGGCCCGTCAGGATGACGATCGATTTCGATCTGCGGGTCCTGCCGCTCCCGGACCGCGCGTTCATCCCCGGCGTCGGGCTGCCGCTCCTCGAAGGACGGAACGTCATCGAGATGAAGTACCGAGTGGCGCTGCCCGCGGTGTTCAAACAGGTCATCGAGCAATTCCAGCTGGAGAGGCAGCCCGTGTCCAAGTACCGCGCGGGGCTGATTCAGCTAAGAGGGTATGACGAGTGTTTGACTTCCTGAGAACGATAGTCACGCCACCGGTCCCGGCGCGAGACGTGCTGCTGCGCCTGGTGGGCGCGTTCGTGCTGGGTTGGATTGTCGCGTGGGTCTATCGCCGCACCCGTCCGGAGTCGAAAGCCGGCTCGTCGCTCCAGGCAACGCTCGTGCTGTTGTCGATCTTGATCGCCACGGTGACGCAGGTGGTGGGCGAGAGCCCTGCGCGCGCGTTCAGCCTCGTGGGCGCGCTGTCGATCATCCGGTTCCGCACGGTCGTGCAGGACACCGAGGACACCGCGTTCGTGATCTTCGCGGTCGTGATGGGCATGGCGGCGGGCGCGAACGCCCCGTGGATGGCCGTCATTGGCCTGGGCGTGGTGAGCACCGCCGCGTTCGTGATGCGACCGCGCATGCGGGCCGTGCCGGCTCCTGCCGCGCCGGTCGAGTATCTGCTCACCGTCCGCGTCGGCTTGGGCATCGACGTGGACGCGCTGGTGAAGGCGCCGTTTGCCGCCCATCTCAGCACGTATCGCCTCGCATCGATGGGAACGACGCGCAACGAGACGGCCTTCGATGCGTCCTACGAGGTCGTGTTCCGCCGGGATGGATCCGCCGAGGGCCTCGTGAAGGCGCTCAATCGCGTGGACGGCGTGCAGAAAGTGCAGCTCGAGGATGAGCAGGCCGATGACGACTAGCGGCCTGTCTCGGCTGCAGAAATGCCGTCTGAGCCGGCCGTTCTGCGCGGGGGCCGGATGGAGCCTGGTCCTCGCGGCCGGGATGACGCTCGTCTCCGCGCCGGTCGTGTCCGCGGCTGCCCGGGAGGCCCCGGAGGGCGGAATCACCGCGCCTCGATTCGCCCCGCAGGACCCCGCCTCGAGCCAGTCGAACGCGACGACGGAAAAGAAACCGAAGGACGATAAGCCCCAGAAGGAAGAGAAGCCGCCGAAGGAAAAGAAAAAGAAAGGCGCCGTCCAGTTCCTGTTCGTGCCCCACCCATCGCTTCGGGTCGGCAAGCAGGTGCAAGTGGACTTTCGAGCGCGTGTGCGCGGAGAAGCCAATCGATCCGACGCGGCGTCCGCCGATCAATCGCGGCTTGACCTGGAGCGCCGGCGGGTCGGGATCGAAGGAGAGCTCCTGAAGGCCGTGGCCTTCCAGGTCAGCCGGGAAACGACCGGCACCGATCCGTGGCGCGAGGCGTGGGTGGACTACGAGCAGTTCACGTTCGCGCGAGCCCAATGGGGCCTCTTCAAGCTGCCTTTCAGCGTCGATGAAAACACCGGCGCGACCAACCAGGACTTCGCGTCCCGGTCGCTGGCCGCCAACGCCCTTGCGCCCGGCCGAGCCCGCGGATGGATGCTGCACGGGCAGGTCTTCAATCACGCCCTCGGCTACGAGTACGGCGTGTTCGATCACGACGGCCACAACGCGTACACGAACAATCCGGGCCGCGTCACGGGCGCCTCCACGACCGCGTGGCGCCTGACCTCCCAGCCGCTCAGACGTATCAAGTCCAAGTGGACCGATCTGGAAGTGGGCTACGGGTCCACCACGAGCGATCTCGTCGAGGGGTTTTCCAGCATCAAGGGCCAGACGGTGCTCGGCGAAGATTTCTACGCTTCGCACTTCCTGGTCAATGGCGCGCGCCGTCGCACCAGCTACGAGCTGCGTTTCCGGCCGGGCCCCTTCTCCCTGAAGTCGGAATTCATCCGCGTCACCGAGGAGCGGCTGGGCGAAGGCGTTGAGGACACCGCGCTGTCGCCGCTCGTGGCGGAGGGCTGGTACATGAGTGGCACCTGGGCGGTCACCGGCGAGACGAAATCCGACGGCTTGACCGAGCCGATCCGCCCGCTGGCGCGGGGCGGCATCGGCGCGCTCGAAGTGGCCGTGCGTCTCGAGCAGCTCTCGTTCGGCAGCGAGGCGAGTTTCGCCGCCCCGGGGGAAACCGGATCGACGAGCCCGCGCGCCGATGTCGTGCTCGGCAACAGCGATCGCGCGCTCACCCTCGGGGTAAACTGGTACCCGAACCGGTACCTCAAGCTTCAGTTCAACGTGATCAAGGAGCAGTTGACCGATCCGAGTCAAGGTCCTTTGCCCGGCACCTCGTCGTTCTGGAGCCGCGTCATTCGTCTGCAACTCGGCTTCTGACGACGTCTCATGCCGCGCCCACACTTCGTCCTCGTCCTTGCGTGCATGGCCGTGCTGATGGCCGGCGCAGTTCGCAGCGCCTGTGCGCAAACCGCCACGGACCTCTTCGACGTCGGGACCCTGCAGGAAATCCGCCTCCTCGTCAATTCCAGGGATCTCGCGCTGCTGCGCCAGAACTACGGCCTCAACACCAAGTACCCGGCGGACCTCCTCTGGCGCAATCTCCGCGTTCGCAATATTTCCGTGCGCTCACGTGGTTTCGGCAGCCGCAACCCGACGAAACTCGGCCTGCACATCGAGTTCGATCACTACACGACCGGCCAGCGGTTCCTCGGCCTGCGGTCCCTCGTGCTCAAGAACGAATGGCAGGACCCCACGTTGATCCGGGATCAGGTCGCGATGGCGTTCTTCAATCGCATGGGCCAGCCCGCGTCGCGCGAGTCCTTCGGCCGCGTCTACATCAACAATGAGTATCAGGGCGTCTATGGCATCGTCGAAAACATCGATGAGGACTACGTGACGCGGACACTCGGCGAGAACACCGGATACCTGTTCGAGTTCCACTGGCAGGATTTCTGGCACGGCGAGTACCTCGGGGACGACCTGGCCGCCTACAAGCCGCGGTTCGAGCCACGGACGCACGCTCTGGAGTCGGACACGCAGTTGTATTCGTCGATCCGGGATCTCTTCCTCGAGATCAATGGCGCCGATGACACCGTGTGGCGCGATCGGGTCGAGCGCCTGCTCGATCTGCGGCAGTTCATCACGTTGGTCGCCATCGAGGTATATTTGTCGGAATGGGACGGCCTGACGGGCAATTGGGCGATGAACAACTTCTATCTCTATCGCCGCGCGGGCTCGAGCGTTCAACTGTTCCTGCCCTGGGACCGCGATCGCGCGATGACGCAGATGACCGGCGACATGTCGATTTTTGAGCGCACGGACGACAACGTCCTGTTTCATCGCGCGATAGCCTACAGCGATCTGCGCGACCTCTACCTGACCGTGCTCGAACAGTGCGCGCAGGCCGCGGTTCAGGATGACTGGTTCCGGACGACCGTCGCGCGCAGCGTGTCGGTCATCGCCGCGGCGGCCTACCAGGACACGAAGAAGCACTTCACCGACGCCGAATACGATGCCGAGACCCAGGGGCTGATGGGATTTGCCGGCGTGCGGCCGGCCTTCGTGCTCCAGGAAGTCGCCAGAGCACGCCGCGGCTCCCAGTAGGCGCGGCCGACGCACAATTTGTCAGCGCCGGGGCAATTCGGGACACTAAAGACATGGACACGGCGTCTGCTTGGGCGGTCGTCACGCGCCGGCCTCCCGGGGGCTGGCGCGTCGCGGCGATCCTGCTGGTGGCTGCCGCGGCGGGGTTCTCCTGCGCGACGGCGCCGTGCCCGACATGCGGCGACGGCGGTGGTCCGCCGCCAGGCGGCACGGCCGTGCTGGTGGGCGCCGGCGACATCGCCGTATGCGATCCCAGCGGCGCCTCGGCCGGTACGGTGGCGACGGCCAGGATGCTGGATGGGCTTTCGGGGACCGTGTTTACGGCGGGGGACAACGCGTACTTTACCGGTAGCGCGGCCGAGTACCGTAACTGCTACGATCCCTCTTGGGGCAGGCACAAGGGCCGCACGTGGCCGGTTCCCGGTAACCATGAGTACGAGACGCCGGGAGCGTCAGGCTATTACGGCTACTTCGGCGATGCGGCTGGGTCCAACGGACTCGGCTACTACCGGCGCACCCTCGGCTCGTGGACGTTTGTCGGGCTCAACAGCGAAATCGACGCGCGCGCGACGTCCGTGCAGGTTCAATGGCTGCGCTCCGAACTTGCCGCTCATCCGACGGCCTGCACCATCGCGATCTGGCACCGCCCGCTGTTCTCCTCCGGTCTCCACGGCAACAATCCCGACATGCGGGACCTCTGGCAGGCTCTCTACGACCTGAACGTGGATGTTGTGGTCAACGGTCACGACCACATGTACGAACGCTTCGACCCTCAGGACTCCAACGGCAATTCGGATCCCAGAGGCATCCAGCAGTTCACCGTTGGCACGGGCGGCGCCAGCCTGTATGTGCCGCTCATCATCAAGCGGAACAGCCAGGTCCGCATCAGTTACTGGGGCGTGGCGGTGTTCACGCTGCTCGAAGGGGGCTACGCGTGGGAGTTCAAGCCCATCGACAGCGGCGGTGGGACCGACTCGGGCTCAGCGCAGTGTCACTAGAAGTCTTGACTCCCGAAAACTTGCACCGAATGAGTCAAGTTTTCAGGTCAAGACGACCCCGCGCAGCGGGGCCGTAAAAAACGTTCGTCTAGCGAGGCGGAGCCTCGAGGGTCTGAGGCGCAGCCTCGCTAGAAATCCACCAGCACCGACACAAGCAGCCGGCGCGGCTGGGCGTAGGCGATGGGTTGACCGAAATTCTGATTCGGCTGCGTGACGCCCTGGACAAACGCCTCGGTGAAGCAGCTCCAGCAGCCCGGCGTTGGCGACCCGATCACGGCCAGATTGCGCGGGTCGAGATACTTTCGCTGATCGACCTGCAGGACGGTCTCCCGGTTGAACAGATTCAAGACCCGGCCCTCGATGTGAACCGCGCCGCGGTGTGCCCGGTTCAGCGTGTACTTGAGCAGCAGGTCCACGTTGGTCCAGAACGGCGTGCGGTGCGTGCCGGCCGGCTCGAGCAGGCGCAGGTAGGTCACGCTGCTGTTCCACGGGAGACCGCGCGCCTCCCACGGCGTGCCGCTTTGGCCCCGAACGAAGAGGCCGATGCTCAGAGGCTCGACGCGTGCGGGCACCCATGTTGCCAGGACCTTGTACACGTGCGTCCGGTCCTGACTGAGCACGCCGTACCGAAACCGATCGCTGGTGAATGCGCCCGGGCCGTCGTCGATGAGGGAGGAGGTGGGGAAGACCGGCGCACCGGTGAAATCCTCTGAATAATCCTGATCATAGCTGCCGTTCAGCCGGCTCCACGCGTAGCTGAGATTCACCGACCACTGATCCTGCAGATGGCGCCGCAGTTCGACAGCTGCGGTGCGGTATCTGCGCTCCGCAAAGGGGTCGTTCTGAAACTGAAAGCCCGTGAACGGCAGCACCGCCGGGGCGTCCTCGATGAAGCGATCGGTGTGGCGCGAAAGAAAGAAGGCGTCAAGCGTCCATTCGCCTCTGAGCGGCGTCCCGTAGCCTGCCACGATCTCATTGGTCACGGGCGGCTCGAGGCCTGCCGCGACGCTCTTGGGCCCGGTACTCGCGGTGACCACCTGCGCGACGATCGCGCCCGTCACCGCATCGAAGTCCGTATCCTGGGTGTACAGCCGGCCCGCCGCGACCGCGCGGGCGCCGCTTTTCTGATCCAGCCCAAAGTAACGGCCCCAATTGAAGTAGGCCTTGTCGCCCTTGCCGGGCCGGAGCTGGACCGTGACGCCCAGCCGCGGCTGAAGCTCGTCGCCAAACCCAAACGTCGGGAACCCCGAGCGGGCTGAACCCGTCGCCTGTACGAACGCGTCCCGGTTGAGCAGCACACCGACGTTGGTCGTGACCCGCGCCCCCAGCGTGACGTCGTCCTGCACAAACAGAGAGTACGTGCGACCGGTGCTGCGCTGGGAAGGCTGTTCCGGATAGCTCGTTCCGCGGACTCGAAGCTGGCCGTCAATGACGACGAAGCTGATGTCGCCCCACCCGTTGCTCTGGCGCGTGAGATCCTCGACCCCTTCGTCCCAACCAAGGCCGGCCTTGAAATGGTGCGACGTCCGGCGAACATCGAAATAGTACGAGGCGACGGCTTTGATCTCGTCGCGCGCATAGTTCTGCCGGGCGAGCTTCAGGCTGGCGCCCCCGACCGAGATGCCGCCGATCACGAAGCGGCCGAGCGCGGAGAGGTTGTCTTCCTCGAACGGCGGCTGATACCCAAGATCCTTGACGGCCGCACTCTCGTTCCGCTCGCCGACATGCGCGTACATGATCGACAACATCGTCCGGGTGCCGGCAAACCAGTCGTCGGTGACGCTGGCCACGCGGCCGGTGACCTTGACGTTGGACGCCACGTCCGGCGCGTCGTGCGCTCCGAGGCCCGCAAACGCGACCGTGGTTGACCGGGCGCGATAGCCGGCATTGACGACGTGCATCCCCGTCCGCGCGGTGAGCTTGCCGAAGAGCTCGTTCGTTTTTTCGACGCGGTTGGGAATCGGGCCGAAGCTGTTGACGGCCCCAAGCGACGCCGATCGCACCGCGTGCGCCGAGGTGTAGAAGAAGAGCCGGTCTTTCACCACCGGCCCACCGACGCCGACGGCGTTGTCCCAGCGGCTCGTCGGAGTGCGTACGGATTTGGTCGATGTCGCGATCCATTGGCCCGGGATTGCCTCGAACCGGTAGTTCCCGGTGAAGACGTTCGTCCCGGACTTGATGACGGCGTTGCTGACCAGTCCAATGGAGCGGCCGAACTCCGGCCGGATCGCACCACGCTTGACATCCAGCTGCGCGATGTCCAGCTCGTTGATTTCGGTGGACAGGTACCCGAAGAACGGATTCGTGATGTTGACGCCGTCCAGCAGGAACGTGTTGTCCTGGTGGCTGCCGCCTCCGTTCGGCTCCACGCCGCCGTTGTCGGCCACGCCGGGAATGAGCTGCATGAGCCCGAGGTAACTGCGATCGAGGGGCAGGTTCTGCACAAGCGCCCGGCGATAGCTGAAGGTCACCTCGGTGGATTTCAGATCCACCTCGGGCATCGCCACCGCGGTGACGATCACAGGTTCGGCCGTCAGCGTGCCGAGGATGAAATCGCAGCGGGTGTTCAAGCCGGCATCGACGACGATCGCGCGCGACATTTTCCCGACAGCCGTCTTCTCGGCCACCGCCGTGAACTCGCCGGGGGGCAGCAGGATGACGAAGAGACCCTTGTCGGAGGTGACGATGCTGCGCGCCGCCCGAATGGCGTTGCCGGTGATCTGGACCGTGGCGCCTGCCACCGGCGCGCCCGTCAGGTCAAAGACGCCGCCCGAAACTGAGCCGGTCTCCTGCGCCGCGGCGGCCGAGGCGAGCACGAGCGAGC
>JAHFUL010000080.1 GCA_023265155.1 Acidobacteriota bacterium | reverse complement strand
GCGGACCTTCAGGTCTGCCGTGCGCGAGACCCGTTGGTACTCGTAGCGCGGACCTTTAGGTCTGCCGTGCGCGAGACCCGTTGGTACTCGTAGCGCGGACCTTTAGGTCTGCCGTGCGCGAGACCCGTTGGTACTCGTAGCGCGGACCTTCAGGTCTGCCGTGCGCGAGACCCGTTGGTACTCGTAGCGCGGACCTTCAGGTCTGCCGTGCGCGAGACCCGTTGGTACTCGTAGCGCGGACCTTCAGGTCTGCCGTGCCGCCACCTGTGCTAATGTACCGTTTCAATATCGAAAATCTATATCAGGCTGGAGCGCCGAGATGGCGCGTCGAGAACAGAAAACCGAATTGATGCGCGGGACGCTCGATTTGCTCATCCTCCGGACGCTGGAGCTGCAGCCGCTCCACGGCGTTGCCGTGGCGGAGCGGATTCGTCAGATGACCAACGGCACCTTCGTCGTGCAGGCCGGCTCGCTGTTTCCCGCGCTCCACCGGCTTGAGCAGGAGGCGTGGATTGCCGGAGAGTGGTCCACCACCGAGGGCGAGCGTCGAGTGAAATCCTACAAGCTGACGGCCGCCGGCCGGCGGCAGCTCTCGGCCGAGAAGCGGCAGTGGCAGCGGATCGTTGCGGCGATGGGGCAGGTACTCGAGGAAACCTGAGCCGCTTGCGAGTTCGCCGCGCTTCAATCTCGCTTCGGGCGGCGAGCGCGACGTGGTGGACGGCCTCCGCGCGAATGGCGGCTTCTTCGACACGCTGGGGACTACGATGCGCCTGGGTCGCGCATTCACCGCAGCCGACGATCAGCGCGGTGGCGGACCCGCGGGTCCGGTGGCCGTCATCAGCCATCGCCTCTGGCAACGCCGGTTCGCCGGCGCCGGGGACGTGGTCGGCCGTACGTTGAGCATCGATCGCGTGGGTTACTCGATCGTTGCGGTCCTGCCGGAGGGGTTCCTGGGCCCGGTCGCCGGTCGCCTTTCGGATGTGGTGATTCCGTTGGGCATGATCGGCGTTTTTCGGCGGACTCGCACTGCTCCTGGCCGCAGTCGGGCTGTACGGCTTGACGTCCTTACGGGCATCAGCATTTCAGCCCGCGCCGCGGGGGCATGAGTGACCCACGCGGGAAAAGCCGACGCTGTGCTCTACGTGAAGGACCTCGCCCGCGTCGCCGCGTTTTACGCCCGCGTCCCCGGCCTGGAGGTTCAGACAGCTGACGGCCAGGCGGTGGTTGAGTCGTCCCAGTTTCCGCTCGTCGTGCTTCAGGTGTCGAATGCCATTGCTTCCACCGTCGAGATCACGAGACCGCCGGTACGGCGTGTGGAATCGCCGATCAAGCTCGTCTTCTTCGTTGCCAGCATTGCCGCCGTTCGAGAAAGGGCAGCAGCGCTCGGGGGCGCCCTGAATCCCGTCGAGCGAGAGTGGCTCTTCCAGGATCACAAGGTCTGCGATGATCACGATCCCGAAGGCAATGTGGTTCAATTTCGCGAAGTCCGCCGCTCGCCATGACGAGCGACGTTCAACTTCATACCAGACGCCTCACGATCACGGCGGCCACGCTCGAACACGTTCGCGTCGAGCTGGAGGCTCCTGAGCAACTGAGCGTCCTCCTGCATGCCCAGGTCTCGCCCGAGTGGCCCACCGGTGAATACGACCGCGATGCGATGGAGTTCTTCCGCGCCAGACTGGAGGAAGGTGGCAACGAGGTCGAGGGCTGGTACGGCTGGTACGCAATTCGAAACGCCGACGAGGCGGGTCCACGCGCTCTCGTTGGCGCGGGCGGGTATCTCGGCCCGCCGGATGCGGAAGGCGTGGTCGCGATCGGATACTCCGTCCTTCCAGAGTGGCGGCGCATGGGCTACGCGACCGAGATGGTGCAGGCGCTCCTCGATCGAGCGTTCGACTACGAGCAGGTGACGAAGGTGACTGCCGAGACGACGGAGACGAATCCAGCGTCGATCGGCGTGCTGCGGCGTTGCGGCTTCGTGGCGGCTGGTCCCGGGAGCGAAGCTGGCACGATCCGGTTCGAGCGCGTTGGCCATCAGCGGTGACGCTACGATTGCCGGATTCCTGAACAGGGCAGGACGGCAGCGCCAAATCTCGGACAGCCCCGACAGCGCGGAGTCTAACGCCCCTGGTCAGCCGAACCGCCGTTGTGATCCGCCGGACAATTCTGTTCCACGCAGGGGTCTACTCCCTTTCGGATCCCTCCTTCGGGTGCGGTACGAATCATGCGTCGCAGGGCGTCAGTCCGCGACAATGTCTGGCAAACCATCGAGCGTGGATTTTTTTGGCCTGGCGCTTGCCGCCTGGCTCTCGTTCGCCGGGCCGCTACAGGCGGCGCCGGCGCGCCCGGCTCCACCGCTACCCGCGCCTTCTGGCACGATCGTCAATGTCTCGACCGAAAGCCAGTTGCGCGCGGCTGTCTCTTCGCTGACGTCGAACAGAACGATCGTGATGGCGCCAGGCACGTACCACCTGCTGGATGCGCTCTACGTGAATGGCACCTTCACCAATGTCGGCATTCGTGGCGCGACGGGCAACTCGGACGATGTGGTGCTCGTAGGCTCGGGTGTCGCAAATGCGTCCGTGCCATTTGGCATCTGGGTCGGCGGCAACGTCCAGGGGATCACGATCGCCAACCTCACGATTCGCGATGTGTTCTACCACCCGATCATCCTGAACGCAGGCACGCAGTCTCCACTGCTTCACAACGTCCACCTGATCAATGCCGGCCAGCAGTTCATCAAGTCCAATCCGAACCCGACTGGCGGCGGGGTCGACAATGGCATCGTCGAATACGCCATCATCGAGTACGACACGACGAGCCGCGATGACTACACGAACGGCGTCGATGTGCACACCGGACGCAACTGGATCATCCGTCACAATCTCTTTCGAAACATTCGCGCCCCGCAAGGACAGCTGGCGGGACCGGCCATTCTGATGTGGAATGCCTCCTCTGGGACGATCGCGGAAGGGAACACGTTCATCAATTGTCAGCGCGAGATCGCGTTCGGTCTGATCGAGAGAACGCCGAACGATCACACCGGCGGAATGGTCCGCAATAACTTCGTCTATCGGGCCGCGTCGATCGCCGGGGACGCCGCCATCGGCGTCTTCGATTCGCCGAATACCCAGGTCCTGCACAACACGGTCCTCATGTCGGGAACCTACGGGTCAGCCATCGAGTATCGATTCGTGAACGCGACCGGCGTGCTCATCACCAATAATCTGCTCGATGGCGCCATTCTGGCCAGGGACGGCGCGAGCGGTGTGGTGGCGGGAAACGTGACGTCCGCCTCGCCCGCGATGTTTCTCGATCCCGCAGCCGGAGATCTGCGACTGAAGGCGACCGCCAGTGCGGCGATCGATAGAGTCGCAGTCGTGGCGAACTGTCAAACCGACTGGGAGGGCGACTCGAGACCGCAGGGGCCTGCGGCCGACGTGGGCGCCGATGAGTACAGGCTGAGCGCGGCACCGCCTCCGCCGCTCAACCTCCGCATCGCCGGTTCCTGAGCGTCGCGGGCCCGGGCGGGAAACGTTGTGCTACTCTACCGACTTCCCGCGCCGGTTATCGACGCACTCTGGCGACTGAAATAGCCGCTGCGTGCGCGCACCGTCATGCCCCGATCACGGACGCGGACGTCGATCGGCCGCCATTCGCGCTCGGTGGCCGATGCGATCGCGATCAGATACTGATGCCGAAGCTCCGACAGAATCTGATCCGCACGCGGCGCGGTGTCTGTCTCCGCGGTGGCCCACAGCAGGTCGCCACCGGTCCAGACCGCCAGCTCGCGGAGATCGGCGGAAGGCGCTCCCGTTCGGTCCTCCGCAGCATCGAGCTGGTAGACACGATCAATCGGCGGCACCGTGACGACGACGTAGACGGGAACGTCGATGGAGCTGGCGAGCGCGGACACCTCGGGCGGCGTCAGCGTGCTGCTGGTGTCGACGCCGTCGGTGAGCACGACAATCGCCCGTCGCGGCGAGGATCGGGCCTCGAGTCGGCGTGCGGTGTCCGCGATGGCGTCGTAGAGCGAGGTCGAGCCGAACGGGCGGGCGCTGGTCAGCGCTCCGTCTATTCCCGTTGGCAGCACAGTAAACGGCTGCTTCTCGTGCAGCGCCGCATCGAACGTGAACAGGCCGATCTCACTGCGCCCGTCCTGGAGCGCGGCGGTGAGACGTTTGACGACCTGGCCGGCGAGCGCCATCTTTGGGCCGATGCGCATGCTGCCGCTGACATCGAGCAGCACGGCAATCGTAATCGGACCCGATTGGTCGACCTGGAAATTGATGATGGGCCGCCGTTCGCCCTTGTCGAGCACCTCGAAGTCTGCCGAGGTCAGCGTCGTGACCATGCGTCCGCGGCGATCGCGCACGGTGGCGCTGATCGGCACGACATCCACACCGGACCTGAACGTCGGAACCAACTGAATGGAGGCGGTCGTCTGATCGAGCCCGCCGATCGCCGCAAGAACCGCTGCAAGAATGATCTTTCGCACCACTACTCCGCGCGCACTCATGAGGCTCGGTGCGCGACCAGACCGTTCAAGACACTTGTCAGAGGAGAGGCCAGAATCGCCGATCGGATTGGCCGAGTCAATGGATTTCATTCTCGCGGCTGCGCGGCCGTGCAGAATCGCGCACGTACGGCTACGCTGTCGGTGACGGTCGAAGGATGAGGAGATGATGAGTTTACTTTCCGCAGCGGTGATCCTTTTGGCAGGCGCACTCGCCGAGAGGCCGGCCATCGTGGTGCAGGCTCCGGATTCGCCGGTGCGACTGGAACGAGCCACGATCCTCAGTGGGGCCGACGGTCCGCCCGTCTTGCTCTATGCGGCGACGAACCGGACCGATGAGGAGCTCGAGCAGTTCACGGTGATGGCGTTTGTCTTCGCTGCGGACGGCAGGCTGAAGGCGAAGCAGCTGGCGCCCGGCCGGCGCACGCTGGAAGCGCGCAGCACGAAGTACTCAACGATGGTCCTCGATGGTTCGCCGATCGAGCCGACAGACGTGGTCGTGGTCGGTGTGGACCAGGCACAGCGTGCCGGTTCAGAGGTTTGGTGGCGATCCGACCTTCAGCCCGCGGCCATCGCTGCCGCTCAGCCGAAGAAACCGTAAGTCAGCTCTCAGCTCTCAGCGCTCGGTCCGAAGCCTCAGCATCAGCCTTCAGCCCTGACTCGCCGCGCTGAAATCTGACAGCTGACAGCTGACAGCTGAAAGCTGAGAGCTGAAACCTGAAAGCACAAAGCTAACTTCACCGCTTCGTCCACCCAATGTCCTGGTAGGTCCAGGGACTGGCGAACCCGTACGCGCCGAAGTTGGCGAGGTTCTTCTTACACACCACCAGCTCCGGCCGCTGGTAGTTGGTGAGCGAGTGCACCTCCTGCCAGATCAGCGAATCAATGCGGTTGGCGATCTCGATGGCTTTCTTGCGATCAAGCTCCTGGGTCGCCTGGTTGAAAAGCTGATCGATGTCGTCCGTCCCGATGCGGCCGTAGTTCTGCTGGATGTCCAGCTCGCCCTTGGCGTTCCTGCGCGGCTTGGCATAGATCGACTTCGACGAGCTGATCGGATACGCGGTTCCCAGCCACGAGAAGACCGTGAAGTCGAACTGGCCGGGCGTGATGTACTTGTCGAACAGGGCGTCTGACGGCACGGTGTTGATCGTCATCATCACGCCGATCTGGCCGAGCATGTTCTGAATGAGCTCGGTTTCCTGCTTGGAAGTCGCGACACCGGTCGGGATGATGCAGGTGATCTCGAGCGGCTTGCCGTCCTTCCGGCGAACGTTCCCTTCGAGCTTCCAGCCCGCTTCGTCGAGCAGTTGCCTCGCCCGATCGGGGTTGTACTTACCGACCTCGCCGGAGTTGTCCTGATAGCCTTCCTGATTCGCCATGAAGATGTGGTTGTTGAGCGGCTGCGGGTTGATGCCCAGCGGACCGAGCAGCGCCCTGGCAATCGTGTTGCGGTCGATCGCCATCGCCAGCGCCTGTCGGACCTTGACGTCCTGAAGGTGCGGGCTGGTGCCGTTGATCGTCAGGTGTCGGAAGTTCGGTCCACCGGCGACCCGCAACTCCGTGTTCGCAATGTTTTTCGCCCTGTTGTATTTGTTCGCATCGGGACCAACATCCATGGCGTCGATCTCGCCGTTGGCCAGCGCGTCGATTTGGGCGTCGGCTTCGATGACTCTGAAGACGATGGTGTCGAGTTTGGCCGGGTCACCCCACCACTTTTCGTTGCGGACGAGCGTAATGGTCTTCGCCGTGTGATCGACGGCGCTGACCTTGAACGGCCCGGCTGTCGTTAGAAACCGGTCCTTCCACCCATCGTTGAAGATCTTCGGATCCCTGTTGGTCGAGGCGGGGTAGAACAGATTGAACACCGCGGCCCAGTCGGCGTATTTGTGCTTGAACGTGACGATGACCTCCCGGTCGTCCTTGCCTTTCTGAACGCTCTCGATGTCCTCGTATCCGCTCGCTGACGAGATTCGGTACGCTTTATCGCTGCCGTTGTTGGCCTTCCATTGCCAGAAGAAATCCTCCCAGGTGATCGGCGTCCCGTCGTACCAGACGGCCCTCGGGTTGATCTCGAACGTGACCACCTGTTTGGGCTCCGTGGTCAGCCTCGGCTCGGACGCCAGGTAGTCCTTGTTCCAGATGGGCGTGCCCACGGCATCGTTGGTGTACGTCGTCGGGATGAGCGCGCTGATGACGTAGGCATTGTCCTGGAGGGTGCCGTCGAGCTCGTTGTAGTTGAAGTTCGGTGGCAGCTGGTCGAGGGCCCAGGTGAACGTGCCGCCGTCCTGAACCTGGTCGCGCGGCACCGGGTTGAGCTGATTCGACGTGGCGGACGGCGGAGCTGTGGGTGTTGACGCGCCCGCCGTGCCTTCGCTCCCGCCGCCGCAGGCCGACATGATAAGGGCCACGAGCATGAGCGCCGCGACGACGAGAGTGTTCCCCGACGATCTGCGTTTCACAAGGCCTCCAGTAAAGGTCCGGCTGAAGCTGGGCCTCACGTACTATTCTGCGCTGAAGCCGTTCTCTACATGCCACGAAATCACGAAGAGCACGAAACAAAGCCACGAAATACGAACCTCGAAACAACGCACAAGGAGCTTCTGGTGTTTTCGTGGCCTTCGTGGCTCCGGTCTCGTCGTGAGACGCATCTCAATGAACCCGCGCTGCCGCTGAAGGGCTCACAAGACCGAGGACGGCGTGGCGTAGTGACACGCGTCCAGACGATCCTGGCTGCCGGTGCGATCGATGAGCGCCGGCGCTTCATCGATGCACCGCTGACGCATCCGCTCGTCGAGCTCGTGGGCGAACTTCTGACAGCGCGTCCGGAATCGGCAGCCCGAGGGCGGATCCGCCGGGCTCGGCAGGTCGCCCTGGAGCACGATCCGGCGCCGCCGTCGCTCCTTCTGCGGATCGGGCAGCGGGATCGCCGAAAGCAGCGCCTGCGTATACGGGTGCGCCGGATGATCGAACACCTCGTCGATGTCTCCGATTTCCACCAGGCGGCCGAGGTACATCACCGCCACGCGATCGGCGATGTGGCGCACGACCGACAGATCGTGCGCGACGAACAGATACGACAGACCCAGGGCGGCCCTGAGATGTTCGAGCAGATTGATCACGCCCGCGCGGATCGAGACATCGAGCGCGGAGACCGGCTCGTCGAGGACGAGCACCCTCGGTTGGAGCGCCAGCGCCCGCGCAATGCCGATTCGCTGCCGCTGACCGCCGGAAAACGCCTGGGGATACCGGTTCGCGTGTTCCGGTTGCAGCCCGACAAGCTGCAGCAGCTCCCGCACCCGGTTCCCACGGTCGGTGGCGGGGACCCCGTGCGCGTGCATCGGCTCGGCGAGGATGTCGCCAACCGGCAGCCTCGGGTCGAGCGAGGCCATCGGGTCCTGAAACACGACCTGCAGATCCCGCCGGATCGCGAAGCGCTCCTCCGGCGTCATGGCCGCCGTGTCCTTGCCGAGGACGACGATCGTGCCGGACATCGGCTTCACCAGGTTGAGGATTTCAATGATGGCGGTCGTCTTCCCGCAGCCCGACTCGCCGACCAGCCCGAGCGTTTCGCTTTCGCGGATGTCGAAGCTGATTCCGTCGACGGCGTGGACGGTGCCGATCCGCCGGCGCATCACGGCGCCCTTGATGAGCGGGTATTCCTTCACGAGGTCCCGCACGTCCAGCAGGGACCCGCGCTTCTCGCGGGGCACGCGAACGCCGCTCGCCGCCGGTCTCGCGGGCGCGGGAAACACGTCGACGCTCGTCATGTTGAGACGCTCGATCTCGTCGCTGCGGTGGCAGGCGGCAGCGTGGGCCTGGCCCGAGGCCGCGAGGGGCAGCAGGTCGGGCTCGACCTCGATGCACTTCTCGACGCGCATAGGGCACCGGGGCACGAAGGGGCAGCCGAGAGGCAGGTTGACCAGCGACGGGGGGTTGCCTTCGATTGGGGTGAGCGGCTGGCGCCGACCGATGTCCAGTCGGGGAATCGAGCCAAGCAAACCAAGCGTGTACGGCATCCGTGCGCGATAGAAGAGGTCGTCTACGGCTCCCGCTTCGACGAGCTTTCCGGCGTACATCACGGCGACGCGGTCGGCGAAGCCGGCCACCACGCCGAGGTCGTGCGTGATCAGAATGATCGCCGCGCCCGTGGCCTGCTGAGCCGTGCGCAGCACCTCGAGGATCTGCGCCTGAATCGTCACGTCGAGTGCCGTGGTCGGCTCGTCGGCGATGATGAGGTCCGGGTTGTTCGCGATGGCCATCGCGATCATCGCGCGCTGGCGCATGCCGCCCGAGAACTCGTGCGGGAACGCCGCCGCCCGCTGTCGCGGGTTCGGGATCCCCACGAGCGCGAGGAGCTCGATCGCGCGGGCGCGCGCGGCCGTCCGGCCGCCTCCGCCGCGATCGGCATGCACGAGGATGGCTTCCTCGATCTGATCGCCAACCGTATAGACCGGCGTGAGCGCCGAGAGGGGATCCTGAAAGATCATCGCGATCCTGCGGCCCCGGATGGCCGAAAGATCCTTGTCCGACTGGCCGAGGATCTCCCGGCCCTGAAACCGCACCGAGCCCGAGACCCGCGCATGGGGCGGCAGCAGCGCCATGACGGCCAGCGAGGAGACGGTCTTCCCCGAACCCGACTCGCCGACGATGCCGAGGACCTCGCCAGGCTGGACCTGATAGCTCAACGAGCGAACCGCCGTGATCGGTCCGGCATCGGTGCTGAACGTGACGGACAGATCCGCGACCTGAAGCAGCGGCGCCGCGGGCGTACCGGCTGGAGCCACTGTCGCATCGCGCGCCGGGGTGGGCGGTTCAGTGTTCACGATCTTCAATGGCCTGCCAGTCCGTGGCGCATGCGTTCCAATGGCGTCATTAGACAATAGGGAACGACCGGCGGACGTAGAATCAGTGCGGATGATCCCGGAAACCAGCAGCCCCAGGCTCCTTCTTCCCGACCAAGCACACCGGGCATCGGCGTCAATCCCGGGCTCGCAAGGGCTGCCGCGCGACCTGATTCAGCAGGCCACGGGACGGCTTCGCGTGATGGCGCTCCTGTACGCGGGCGTCTTTTTCCTGGCTGGCTTCTTCCCGTCGCTCATCTCGGAGGCCGACCGCGCCATCCTCTTCGGTGCCGTCGTGCAATGGCTCCCTGGCACGATCTCCATCGCCGTCGCACTCTGGGTCGCAGCCGTCATCACCAACCCTCGCCTGTCGCCCCGGGTCGCGGCCGCGATCACCATCCTCTTTGAAATCGCCAGCAGCTACGGCATCGCCGCCGCGGAGCTGCTCCAGCCGCGAAGCCTCGACTTTCGGAACGCCACGTGGATCGGGCTCTCGTGGGTGGCCGTCTGGACGCTGCTCTTCACCATCGTCGTTCCCTCGTCGCCGCGCCGGTCGGTGCTCGCGGGGCTCGCCGCATCGAGCGGCGTGCCCGTGATGGCCGCCGTGTCGTTCGCGGCGTATCCGCCTCCAGTGCTGCTGAACGCCGGGCAGTTCTTCTTCCTCTTCGTGTTTCCGTACCTCCTGGTCGTCGTGATGGCGTACGTCGGTGCGCGCGTGCTCTTTGCGCTCGGCAACGAGGTCCGAAAGGCCCGAGAGCTGGGCAGCTACCGTCTCCTCGAGCGGCTCGGCCAGGGCGGGATGGGAGAAGTGTGGCGCGCGCGTCATCGCCTGCTGGCGAGGCCGGCGGCGATCAAGCTCATTCGTCCGCTGGCCGTAGCTTCGATCATCGGATCCGAAGTCACGAGGCGCCGGTTCGAGCGCGAGGCGCAAGCGATCGCGAGCCTGCGATCGCCGCACATCGTGAACCTCTTCGACTTCGGCATCGCGGACGATGGGACGTTCTACTACGTGATGGAGCTTCTCGAAGGACTGGATGCCGAGCGGATCGTGAAAAAGTTCGGTCCGATGCCGGCGGGGCGCGTGATTCACCTGATCGGCCAGGTGTGTCATGCACTTTCGGAAGCGGAATCGATCGGGCTGGTACACCGCGACATCAAGCCGGCCAACATCGTCTTGTGCCGCTACGGCGAAGACTGCGATTTCGTGAAGGTGCTCGACTTCGGCATCGTCAAGGCGATCCACGAGCCAGGCACTGCCGCAGCGGCGCCGACGCTCACGGCCCTCACCGTTGAGCACGTCGTGCAGGGTACGCCGGCGTTCATCGCGCCCGAGCAGGCGCTCGGTGGACCGCTTGTGGACAACCGCGCCGACATCTACGCCGCCGGGTGTCTCACGTACTGGCTGCTCACGGGTCAGCTCGTGTTCACCGGCGACACGCCGCTGCAGCTCATCATCCAGCACGCGCAGGCGGCGCCGAAGCCGCCGTCCGCTCGGACAGAATTGTCGATTCCGAAGGAGCTCGATGAGATCGTGCTCGCGTGCCTGGCCAAGGATCCCTCGGACCGACCGCAGACCGCGCGCGAGCTGCGGCGCCGGCTCGAGGCGGTGCCCGACACCGGCGCATGGACCCCGGAGCTCGCGCGGGCGTGGTGGGACTCGCATCAGCCTGTTCCTTCCGTGATTTCCGTCGCGGCCTTCGCATCCAGAGTCCCGTGAGCCGAACCGTACCGTGTCATCAAAGCAGATTACGCGCCGATCGTTCGAGAAGCGTGCGACCTGACACAGGCGCACTCCATCTCAGGTGATCCGGATCCCGGCATTGGGGTCGAAGGCGTCGCGCAATCCGTCGCCGACCAGATTGATCGCCAGCACCAGCGCGACGAGACAACCAGCCGGAAAATAGAACTGCCACGGATAGGTGAGCGCCGCCCCCGCGTAGTCGCCAATCAGCGTGCCGAGCGAGACGTCGGGCGGCTGCACGCCGAAGCCGAAGAACGAGAGGCCGACTTCGGCCAGGATGAGCGAGCTCACATTGACCGTCGCATCGATGATGAGGAGGGACGACATGTTGGGCAGAATGTGCCGGAAGATGATTCGCCACCCGGGGACGCCCATGAAACGGGCCGCCTGAACGAATTCGCGCTCCTTGAGCGACAGCGTCAGGCCCCGCACGATCCGCGCCGTGATCATCCACTGGAACGCGGCCAGGAGCAACACGAAGATCAGCCACGTCCGGCCCCGGAACGTCGGAGAGAGGATCGCGATGATGAGAAAGGACGGCAGGACCAGGAGCAGATCGATGAAGGTCAACAGCACGGCGTTCAGGACGCCGCCAAAGTAGCCGGCGAACGCGCCGACCACCGCCGCGAGGGTCGTGGAGAGCAGCGCGCCCAGCAGCCCGATGATCAACGACTTCTGCATCCCGCGCATCGTCAACGCGAACATGTCGAACCCGTTCTGCGTCGTGCCGAACCAGTGATCGATCGTCGGCGAGGAGAGGAAGGCGCTGGTGTCGAGCTCGTTGTACTGCCACGTGACGAGGTGCGGGCTGGCGTACGCGCACGCGAAAAGCAGCAGCACGGCGACGAGGCCGCCGATGGCGAGGCGCTTGTGGAGGAACCGCCGGACCACCAGCCGCCCGCGGGATGCCGCCTCGGTGCCGATAGCATCCAGCGGGATCGGCGACCGACTGGCCAGGGGCCCGGTGTCCTGCGCTTCGCGGAGCGGGTCCGGATCGGTCGGCACGGTCACGACACGCGGACCCGGGGATCGAGCGCCGCGTACGCCACATCGGAGAGAAATCCGGCGATGAGCACGAGCACGGCAACGAACAGGGTGACGCCGGCCACCGAATTCACATCGCTCTTGGTGACCGCATCGACGAAGTACTCGCCCATGCCGTGCCAGCCGAAGATCTTTTCGGTGAAGGTGGCGCCGACGAAGAGCAGAGCGAACTCGTACGCGAAGAACGTGGCCATCGGGATGAGCGCGGTGCGGAGCCCGTGTGTGACCAGCGCCCGCGTGCGACGCAGGCCCTTGGCCTGCGCCGTGCGCAGGAAGTCGCTGCCGAGGACGTCGAGCATCGCGTTGCGCTGATACCGGCCGTAGAAGGCGATCGCGATGACGGTGAGCACGAGCGAGGGCAGGACGAGATGGGCCAGCCGGTTGATGAGACCTTCCCACGACCAGATCGCCAGCCCCGGTGTGATCTCGCCCGTGGTGTACAGGAGTTTGGTGTTTCCGGTGAATCCGAGCACGTTGTTCAGCCCGATGCCTGCGTTCTTGAACAGGACCGCCAGCACAACGGTGGGAATGGACAGCGTGACGAACGAGAAGATCGTGAGCACATGGTCGGCGGGCCGGTATTGCTTGACGGCGCCGTACGCGCCGGCAGCCACGCCCAGCAGGCTGCCGGCAATCGACCCGATCAGCAGCAGCCGTAAACTGACCCACATGCGCCGGCCGATCTCGTCGTTGACCGGCTGGTTTTCGATCGTGAGGCCAAGATCTGCGTGGAGCAGTCCCTCGACCCAGCGGCCGAAGCGCACGGTCACGGGCGTCTTGTCGTTCATGTTCACAGCATCGAGCGCGGCATCCACGACCTCCGGCGGCGGTGGCGGGTTACGCCCCTCGTAGCGCGAACGAGGGTGGAGTTGAGTGGCGGCGAGCAGGTAGGCGACCGAGGTGGACACGATGACCAGCAGAACAAGATAGACGAGCCTGCGCAATAGAAACCGGGCCATGGTCCCCTGTCACAGTACTTCCAGCGCGCCGCCGCATCAATGGCCTAGGGCACTCGTAGCGCAGGCCTTCAGTCCTGCCTTCGTAGCGGGGTACTCATCGCGTTGGACTTCGTCCTGCGGCCGCCGAATCGCGGCTCGAGGGAGCGAGCGCTTCCAACGCCGCACACGTCTCGGACAGTGCATTGCTGCGGCGTATCGCCCGCGCCCAGTGTGCGCAGCGCTCGCTCACCTCGGAGTCGCCGAGCAGTGCCGCCATTTCCTTTGCGACACGATCACCTCTGAACTTGGGCGGGCGCACCCATCGCGCCACCCCCAGCCGCCACAGTCTTGCCGTGTTGTCCGGTTGATCGAACCCCATCGGCATCGTCAGCTGCGGCACGCCGGCCGCAAGCCCTTGCGCGCACGTCCCGATGCCGCCGTGATGGACGATCGCGGCGCAGCGGGGCAGCACATGGGAAAACGGGACGTACAGCTCATGCCACGCGTCGGTTCCAAGTGTCGCGGGCAGCTGCTCAGGATATGTCGTGAGGAACAAGGCGCGGCGCCCCAGGCGGCGCGACGCGTCGAGAGCCGCGGCGAAGAACGGCGAAGCCAGCCGGTTCGCGGAGCCCGGTGTAAAGAGGATTGGTGGGGCGCCTCGATCGAGAAACGCGCGCAAGCCCGGGCTCAACGCGTGCTCGTCCGGCTCGTCGTACAAGGGAAACCCCGTGAGCAGGAGCTGTGGCGGCCAATCCGGCTGAATGGGGGCGAACCAGCCGGGAAACAGTCCGATCACGCGGCGCGGGGAGTGCAGCCACTCCTTGAAGACGCGCGAAACGGGTGCGAGGCCGAGCTCGCGCCGCCATCGATTGAATTCAGGAAGGATGTGGCGATCGATGAGCCAGCGATCGAGCAGCCACCACATCGACCGCTTGAGCCACACCGGCAGGCCCGAGATGTCCACATCGGGAATCGGCGCGGGCTGCTGATAATCCGATCGGAAGATCGACGGTGCGAGATGAACGGTCGCTGCGGGTGCGCGGTGAATCTCTTCGAACACCCGCGCGGTGAGACTGAGCGCGTGCCCCACGAGGACCGTTCGCCCCGGCTCGTACGCCTCAACGATGCGCGCGTAGTGATCGCGCATATACAACGCCAGCGTGCGAAGCACCAGCGTCAGGCCCCTCTGGCTGTGCCAGAGATCGGGGTTCTTCGTCAGACGGTCGAAGTCTTCTTGCGACTGCGTGGCCACGAAGCGCAGGCCGGCGCCCTCGCTGGCGCGCCGGAACGGCTCGGCCGTGAGCATCGTGACGTCATGCCCCCTGGTCCGCAGCGCGCGTCCGATACCCACGAACGGGTGGACGTCGCCGCTCGAGCCGACGGGCGTGAGAAGGAAGTGTGCCATCAGCGCCGGCGGGCATTCCACTCGTCCGCGGTGATCTCCGGAAAGAGCGCTTGAATCTGCTCCGCGTTTGCCAGTTCCAACGGTTGCAGGATCAGACGTGCGGTCTCGATTGTGATTGCGACTCCTGGCATGGCTCGTAGGCCCGACCTTCAGGTCGAGCGTCCTTCAGTGTATGACGTCCCGCCGGTAGACAGCGGTCCGCTGTGCCCCGATACTAGAAGTCTTGACTCCCGAAACTTGCACCGAATGAGTCAAGTTTTCAGGTCAAGACGACCCCGCGCAGCGGGGCTGTAGAAAACGTTCGTCTAGCGAGGCGGAGCCTCGAGGGTCTG
>JAHFUL010000003.1:62907-65917 GCA_023265155.1 Acidobacteriota bacterium | reverse complement strand
CCTCTTGATCGACGCGCTCCAGCGAAGCCTGACGACGAGTCGGTCGGTGGCGTCAGTGGCCGTGATCGTGGATGCGAAGGACGAGCACGGTGTCCTGTTCTACACGCGATACGGATTCACAGCGTTTCCAGACCAGCCGTTGCGTTTGTTCTTGCCGATGAAGACCGTCGAGGCGCTTGACACGGGTCGTGAGCGATGACGAGATGTGGCGAATGCGGGCAGCGGATTCCCGAGCGGTTCAGCGGTGCGGGTCGTCAACACCGGTTCCCGCTGGCGCCGAGCGTTGGCGAGTCGGCGGTCAACGCCGACTCTGACGCCGCGCTCGTTCGGCTGGTGCGCGTCCTCGCGTGGCAGGCCGCGACCGACACATTTCAGGGGAACCTGCGGCGAGCGCGCATCACACCGCACGTGGCGACCACGCTGTAAGAATCACCCGTCAGGATGAATTTCTCCAAATACCATGGGCGGCCGGACAATAGGCCGGATTAGAGGCCTCTGGTCAACAGATCGCCCCGTTATGGGACGCGCAGGCCCCCCAGACAGCCCGAGGGCCCCCCCAGACAGCGATGCACGCGGTCACACAGGTCCTGCAACTTCTCCGACAGTCCCTGTTCGTAGGTCGCGTGACCGTTTCCCCGTCGACTCCCGCTGCCGCACGCCGTTTCAGTCGACCGAACGCTCGCTCAAGCGCATCGACCTTGACGTGATGCAGCAGCGCTGTGAATCGAGTCCTCTTGTCTCTGCTCGCTGCCTCGTGGACTCGCGCGAGCGATGGCGGCAGGAGCTCCCGGCTCTGCGTCCGGTCCTCCGTCCGCTCACTGAGTCCGTCCTCAGGCCTGCGCCTTCCCTCCACGCGCCTCGTCTCCTTCGGCGCTTCATCAGTACTATGAGCAGGTCCGACTCCCGACCTCGGCTCGACTCGCCACTTCGGTCTTCCCTCGTGACGAACCCCCATCGGCGACGACGCCGACGGACCCGGTCGGGCCTCCCGGGTCCCGACGACGACCTTTGAAAAATCCGGTTGTCAAACCGACACCGATCCGGTTTCGGAACCGACACGGCGTCGGAGGGGCAGAGTGCGTCTGATACCTGTCGCGCGGGCGGGCTCGCCCGGGGGCACAGACCTCAGGATGGAAGCCGATCTCGGTCGCAAACTTCAGCAACGCCGGCGTCCACAACGGTTGCCCTTCGACGTCGCGCCCGGTCGTGACCGTTTTCATGCTGTCGAACTTTTGTGCCCACCAGCGTTATGTGCCGCTGGGCCAATCGCGGGTGGTGCTGTCGAGACACACGCTCCGAGGATGGCCACATAACGGCGTGACGGCTTGAGGGGATGATTCCCGAGCGCTGACGGCGCAAGGAGGTTGTCCGTCAGTAAGCGTCCGACGACGACCGACGACGAGGTGCTCGACCAGAAAGCGGCGCACCCATCCACCCAGCCGCTCATCCTCATGCGTCTTCATGGTCTTCATGGGGTCTGCCTGGCTAGATTACTGCCGAGAAATTAGAGAAGCACACAAGCGCACCTTCATGAGTAGCAGGAACCCCTGCGCTCGCTCTGTGCCCCGATCCTTTAATCGAAGAGTAGCAGAATCTTAAGGCGTTGCACCATAAGCTATGTGGGTTCGTACGAGAGATACTCTCTTCAGCTCGCGGGTCCAGTGGCGCTCCTAATCCGCCTTCCGCGAGCACTGCAGATCGTGCTTGCTCTACCGTCTCCTATCACGCCTGCGTTGTTGAGGCGTTTCCCGCCTCGCGGCCCTGACACGCACTGCGCAGTTACAACCAGTTCAGCGGGACGCTGACCTGTCTGTTCGACGGGCCGGCCGCGCGGATACCAGTGCTTTCTCATGGTTCCTTACTGAAGGATATGACGGATGTCGGTCAAATATCGAGGATAGTGCACTGAGCTTCAGACTTGAAGGGAATGGCCTGGCTAGGCCTGGCTGAACCGACTATACGGAGGGAAGAAGGTAGAGTGTCAGTTCTTTCATTGGAAAATCCTTGACGTTGTCAGTCAGGAGGGTCAGGTCATGCGCCATGGCGACCGCAGCGATCGTGGCATCCGCGACGTTGAGTGTGATCCCCTTGCGGGCGTAATCGCGTTTCAATAGACCAGCCAATCGAGCCACCGGCAAGGTCACGTGATAGTAGTCCAGACTTTCGAGGAATTCTTCCGTCGCCGTCTCTTCCTTCGGGCGCACACCTGCATATACCTCTATCACATTGATCGGACAGCAGGCGAGCAGGTGTCCTTGCTTGAGGAGGCTTAATAAAAGATCCCGGCGGCCGCGCTTGTTGTTGAGGGCGTCAATGATGACGCTGGTATCAAGAAGGTAGGTGGCCACTTAGCGGTTGACGGTCTTGCGAAGCCGTCGTTCATTCTCTTTCCGGAGCTCTCGGACCCAGTGCGCCGCGCCTTTCTTGAGTTCGGGATGGTCTTTGTCTTTCCAGGTCCCCGCCGCCCCCTCTAGCGCCTTGATTTGCTGAAGCCGCCGAAGCTCCTTTTCGGCGGCGTGTGTGAGGAATTCACTGCGACCCCGTTTACCGACCAGACGGTCGATTTCGCTCACGAGCGGTTCAGAAATGACGATGTGTGTGCGGCGAGTGCTCATAGTTAAGTCCCATAGGATGTTAACATGTTGTGGGACTTAATACAAGAGCTAATGAAAAGCTGCTGTATCCCTGCTGGATGGTCGTCAAAAGCGAGTTGATTTCTAGGAGCGTGTCCGAGTAATCGTCTATGAGCTGCCGATCGTATTACAGACATGGCGAAGACGTATCGTCCTTATCTGCCCGAACAAACGTTTCTGCTGCCACCCAGCCCGCGGGACTGGCTGCCGGAAGATCACCTGGTGTACTTCCTGAGCGACCTGATCGATCACTTGGATCTGTCGGCGATCACGACGGGGTATGCAGACGAGGAGCGGGGCTACCCGCCGTATCACCCGGTCATGCTGACGAAGGTGTTGGTGTACGCGTACTGCGTCGGCGTGTTTTCGTCGGACAA
>JAHFUL010000003.1:7914-62807 GCA_023265155.1 Acidobacteriota bacterium | reverse complement strand
ACAACGGGCCCCACGGCGACATGTTCATGAACTACATGGACTACGTCGACGACGACGCCATGTTCATGTTCACCAAGGGACAGGTCGATCGCATGAACCTGACGCTGGCGGGCCCACGCAGTTCGCTCGCCGCCTCCGAGGGCCTGACGCCAGTGGCCAGCGAGCGCCTGAGGCTGCCAAGGGCCACCAAGAACGCGACGCGCGCCCGGCGTCGCGCCGCGCCGCGCGCCGTGGAAGTGGGTGACAAGGCGTCACGCTGGTTCGATGGCGTGTCCTGGGTGCCCCGAAAAGCCTGACAGACCTCGAGCGGAGTGAAGGGAGCGTCAGTGAGCAAGCCCGACATCGATCCCGAGGCCCTGCACGGGAGCTGGGTGCGCTCGCCGGAGGAGGACACCGCGACGGAAATGGTCTTCCGCCCGCCGTCCTATCCGTTTCCCCCCTCTCGTAGCCGCGACGGCATGCGCCTCTCGCCGGACGGCACGCTGACGCAGGCCACGGCCGGCGCCACGGACCTGGCACGCCAGCGGGCGGGACGGTGGCGCGTGGAGAACGGCGCGCTGCACCTCCAGGTTGGAGATGAGGCAGGACGCGTGCTGCACCTGCTCGCTCTGTCGTCCGATCGGCTCGTGGCAAAGCGCTGATGGCTCAGGCACGACAGCCGCTTCATCCATCGAGCTGCCTCAACCCATTGGCCATCTGGTTCCGACTGAGGAAGGTTCAGCTCCCGGAAAGAGCACGCGTCTTCGGGCGCGTCTGAAGCTCGGCCGCACAGACCATCGAATGCCATCCGGGGAAAACGCCGTCATAATCGGGGCACTGTATTCCTGAGGAGGCGACTCATGTGCGTCTGGCGTCTTCGGTTCTTTGCAAACCTCACGGTCGGCCTTCTCGCGTTCGCTGCGATAGGCTGTGCCAAGCCGGCACCTCAAAGCTTCGAGATGCAGAACGGCCTCCTCTCTCCAGAGGAGTTCGAGAGCGCGACGGGGGCCTTTGCGGAGGTCGAGACACCCAGCGACGGTCTCGGCGCCCATTTCAACGACAGCTCGTGTGCGAACTGCCACCCGGCGCCGGGCCAGGCATTGCCCGGTGGCGGCAGCAACGTCACCGAGCTTCGTGCAGGCCACGAGGGCGCCAACAACGCGTTCAGTCCGGCGCCAGGCGGTACGCTGGTCACGCTGAAAGCGCTTGCCGGTCTGACGCCCGAGGTCGATGCGTTGCCTGCCAGCGAGAACGTCCGCGAGCGCTTCATCACGCCATCCCTGTTCGGTGCAGGATTCGTGGAGTCGGTCAGCGACGAGATGCTGCGGCGAACCGCACAGGATCAAAGTGCCCGCACCAATGGACGGATTCGAGGTCTGGTTCGTGAGGTGGACGTGCTTGAGGCCCCGGGCAAGAAGGCGGTGGGGCGCTTCGGGTGGGCGGCTCAGCATGCGAGCTTGCTCTCGTTCTCCGCTGACGCCTACCGAAACGAGATGGGCATCACCTCTCGCCTGATGCCGGACGACAATACGTTTCTCGGAGCGATCGTGGACGATGGTGTGGCCGATCCTGAGGATACGGGAGGCACGTTCGGCGAGGATGTCGAGAAGTTCGCCGCGTTCATGCGCGCGTTGTCCGCGCCTCCCGGCGCGTCCTCAGGCGATCGATCGGCAGGCGCCAACATCGACGCCGGGTCCAAGACATTCGAATCCATCGGCTGTGGCACGTGCCATCTGCCGCAGCTCGTGACGAGCAAGTCCGGAACGCTCGTCAACGGTGGAGCATTCCGAGTGCCGAACGCACTGGGGAACAAGATATTTCACCCGTTCGGGGACTTCCTCTTGCACGACATCGGCACCGGCTCGGACGTCCTCCGTGAAGGCATGCCTGTGGAGGCCCGCCACAAAGTTCGCACGGCGGCGCTCTGGGGTCTCGGCACACGCCTCCTTCGCAAGGTCCCCCTGCTGCACGATGGCAGCGCCAGCACGCTGCAGGAGGCGATTCAGCGACACAAGAACACGGCCGCCGAAGAAGCCGAGAAGTTTCAACGGCTGCCGGAGAGCGAGAAGGCGAAGGTGTTGCAGTTCCTCCAGAGCCTGTGAGCGCCAGCCGGGAACCCGCATCAGTCGCGCGTTCGCGGTGCTTCGATCAGGGCAGTCTCCTCATCCGGAGGCGTACGGCTCGGGGATCGCCATCGTGCCCGTGCGGATCGCCCTCACAGCGGGAACACGCCAAGCGCCATGCACGCCAACGTCATCACGATGGTGGCGGCAAACAGCCACGGCGCGGTGAACTTCTGATGCTCGGCGAGGTCGAGGCGCGCGAGACCGACCAGCAAGAACGTCGCTGGCGTCAACGGGCTCACCGGGAAACCCGTCGTCATTTGCCCGAGGAGCGCCGCCTGCGCGACCTGGATCGGCGGCACGCCAAGCGCGCGTCCCGCTTCGGCAATCACCGGGAGGGCCCCGAGATAGAACGAATCGGGATCGAACACCAGACTGAGGGGCATCGAGAAGACGGCCAGCACGACGGGAATGTGATGCGCCATGCCGGGCGGCACCACGCCTGCCACCGCCGTCGCCAGGGCGGTCAGCATGCCTGTCCCCTTCATGATGCCAGCGAACCCGCCGGCCGCCAGCAGGACAATAGGCCGGATTGAGGCCGGATTAGAGGCCTCTGGTCAACAGAACGCCCCGTTATGGGACGCTTAGGCCCGAGGCCCCCGCAGACAGCGGTGCCGTGTCGATGCTGAACATTGCGAAGGTGCTCAGGGCCCGTCTGGGCGATCGGGCACGACGCGTTCCCACCCGGAAGCTGCCGAGCTTCATCGTTAGGCTCGTCGCGCTGTGCAGCGTCGAGACGCGCGCCCTGGTGCCGCTGCTTGGCACGGCGCGAAACGCGACGAGCGCCAAGGCCGAGCGAATGCTCGGGTGGAAGCCGCGAAGCTGGGAGGACGCCATCACAGCCACCGCCGAGAGCCTCTTGAATTTCGGGATCGTCGATGTGAAATAGTTCGAGGCTGACAGAACCGCGGGCCGCGAGGAGCAAGCAGAGGATGGTAGTATGGTATCGATATGGTCAAGGTCACGTTCACGCTCGATGACGAGACGGTGGCGCGCATTCGTCAGACGGCGGCGCGACTGGACAAGCCGCAGAGCCAGATCGTCCGCGATGCGGTTCACGATTTCGCGCTCCGCGCCGGGCGCCTGAGCGAGCGCGAGCGCCTTCACCTGCTGTCGACGCTCGATGCCATCGCCGCACGCCGGCCGACCCGCACAACAGCCGAGGTCGATCGCGAACTGAAGGACACCCGAGCGGCGCGTCGCGCCGGCGGCCGTCGTCATCGCCAATAGCCGCGCCGATGGTCCACCTGGACACGTCCGTGCTCATCGACGCGCTGACGGGACCCCGGCGCTCAGCGCCACGTCTCCGGGCCGCCATCGAGGAGGGCGAACGCATTCAGTTGAGCACGCTGGTGCTCTACGAGTGGTTACGCGGACCCCGAACCACCGCCGAGCTTCACGATCAGGAGGCGCTGTTCCCGGTCGAGACCGCAATCGCGTTCGGGACAGCCGAGGCGACCCGAGCGTCCCGCCTCTACGCCAAGTTGCGGCGTGCGCGCGGACGGGAAATCGACCTGGCCATTGCCGCGTGCGCCCTGGAGCACGGTGCCTCCCTGTGGACGCTCAATCCTGAGGACTTCTCCGACATCCCGGATTTGACGCTCGCCTGATCCCTACGATTGCGGCGCGAGCTTCGGCGCGAGGTAGCCCGCCTGGCTGAATCCCATCAGGGCGACGAGCGGCCACGGAATGTCCCAGATCGTCCCGTCGAGGGTGCTCTTCGAGACGAACAGCACCAGCAGGAGCAGCGTCCAGAACATCATCTGCGCCTTGGCGAGCGACAGCTCCGGCGGCTGCCCTGTCGGAAACGAGCGCACGAGATCACCAAGCGCCCATGTGCGCGCGATGGGAGCGACGCCGGCGGCGACCGCCGCGTTCCGATTCCGCACGTCCTGAAAAAAGCCGACGCCGCCTGTCGTCAGCGAGGCGCCCATCAAGACCAGCAAGGAGGTAGGAATGTCAGGAATGTCGAGCTTGATCAACCCGTAGCCGAGAACGACGCCGCCGACCACGACGGTCCAACAGGCAATCTGCGTTTGCGAGAGCGCAAGATGGCCGTCGACGCCGGTCAGCAGCTGCACGGGGCTGCCACCATTGCGGCGCGACAGCCAAATCACCAGCACTAACGCCAATCCGACCGCGACCACAGTCCAGCCGATGGCGGCGACGATGTTGCCGACGTTGACCTCACGATCGGCGATGGCGATCTCCTTCGTGGCGCCGTGCGTCCACGACACCACCGGCGTGACGCGCACCATCGCTTTGTAATCAACGTCCATCTTGCTCAGGTCGAAGAGCAGCAAGGTTCCGGACCGCCGAACCTGCTGGCCATCGACGGACTCGACCCACTCCTGATGTGGCGCGACCAGGCCCGGCTCGTGGAGCGCGGCTTCGTCCACCGCCTGCCTGGTGACGGCGTGGCTCCGCAGCAACTGGAGCCGCGGATTCTCGGTCGGAAGGATGTCGCGTGAGACATATACACGAACCGAGTGGGATTTGAGCTGGCCGTCGGGCATGTAAATCCGCAACGCCTCGCCTCCCACCGGAGCTGAAGTTTGTGCGGAAACTGCAGGCTGCGTCGGCGTGGACGCTGGCGCTGGCGCAGGAGTCGCTGCGGCTGGCGCAGGCGGATTCGACGGAGGAGCGGACGTCGTCGGGGGCGGGGCGTCTGCTGGATGAACGCACCGGAGACGTCATCGTGCCTCCGCTCCAGGCTGAACAGCCTAGAAGAGGAGAGCTGGATGTGTCACCTTAGTCTTGGGATTTCACAAACGATTCTGAGAACTTTCGCTCTCGGCCGCCCGGCTCGCTGGCCGTGTTGCCCTTTTGTTGCCCTTGCCCTTTCGTGGGTCGACGAGATCTGGTCTTCGTCAAGGGGGTTTTCTGCCTGAATCCGATACCGTTCATTCCGAACGTCCGGTAAACACCCGGTGGGTTGCAAGACCCAGAAGGGTGCCCGTTCTTGGAGGGACCGCGCTTGCCATGGCATCTAGAGCAACTATAATAGTTGCAAGAGGACCCCATGTCAGAGAAGGTTTCCACCATCGATGTTCGTCAGCGGATTGGCGACATGCTCAATCGCATCGCCCTGCGGCACGATGAGTTCATCATCGAGCGCAAAGGCAAACCGCTGGCCGCACTGGTGCCAGTCGAACGGCTTGAGCAGATGAGGCGCTTCGCGCGGCGCCACGCACTCGAGGTTGTGAAGCAACAGAGGGGCAGCCCGCTGACCGACGCGCAGGCCATGGAGGTCGCGCGCGAGGCACAGCGCTGGGCTCGCAAGCAAGCGGGGAAGTCGCGGCCCAAGAAGTGACCGGTGCTCCGTGCCGTCCTCGATGCCAACGTCTACGTGAGCGCCGTCATCCGTCCCGAGGGGCCGCCTGGTCAAATCATTGAGCGGTTTCTCCGCGATGCGGCGTTCGAGATCGTCCTCTCGTCGGCAATTGTCGAAGAGGTCCTCCGAGCGCTGGGCTACCCCAAGGTCCGTAAGCATATCCGAGGCAATGCCGACCCGGAATTGTGGTTCGAGGACATTGTTGTGTTGGCTCAATTTGTTGCGGGCGAGCACGAAGTGCGCGGTGTGAGCGAAGATCCAGACGACGACAAGTACATCGCCGCGGCCGTCGAAGGCCGGGCCGCCTTTGTCGTCAGCGGCGATCCAGACCTACTGGCTATCCACGAGCACGAAGGTGTCCGCCTCGTAAATCCTCGCGCCTTTCTACGCCTCATCGGCCGGTGAGACAATAGGCCGGATTAGAGGCCTCTGGTCAACAGATCGCCCCGTTATGGGACGCGCAGGCCCGAGGGCCCCCCAGACAGCCCCGCTATGGGAGTAACGGTCGCGAATAGCCAGCCGCTTGCTTCGAGATAATCTTTCAAGGTTTTCCACGCCAATTCGACGGAGTATTCAAAACGTTGCACCACTCCTTCCTTTTCCAAAAGCGAAAGAGCGTCTGGACCCTTCCTCAGGGCATCCTCAAGCAGAGCAACAGCCCGTTCGAAATGGCTCAACCGCTGTTTCTAGCGAATATCCGGAGTGTCATTCACGGCCAAAGTTTACCGGGAATCCGGCGTATTGCGGGGACAGGAAGCTCACGGCGGATCACGTGCCGCCAAAGCTGCTGATCGAGAAGCCCTACCCGAAGAACCCCGTGACCGTCCCGGCGTGCTTTGAATGCAATCAGAAATTCCAACGCAACGACGAGTACACGCGGGACATGGTGGCGTTGGACTTCCGGGCTGCGCAGAACGCCGCCGCGGTGTCCAAGCTGCCAGAGGTCTTCCGATCGATGCAGCGTCCACAGGCCCAAAGGTATGCGAGTTATTTCAAGAGCCAGCTAAAGCACACTGAGCTGGTTGACGGGTCGGGCCAGCCACTCGGAATCAGAGCAGAGGTAAATCGCGGCCGAATCGAAGCGACCGGCGAGCGAATAATGCGTGGACTGCATTTCCATTTCGCTGGCCAGCCCTTGCCTCAGGATTTCAAGGTGTTCGTCCATTCCAAACCTGGCACGTGGAGCGCGCGGCCGAGGCATTGGGGCGCAAGATCGCCGACGATGAACGGCACGTGGTCGAGCCTCCGGCCGACGGCGAGCCGGTGGCGCCGACGCTGTACCTGGGGATGGACGGCACCGGCGTGCCGATGCGCAAGGCGGACGTGCTGGGCCGAGCCGGCAAGCAGTCCGACGGCGCGGCCAAGACGCGCGAGGTGAAGTTGTGCACGATGTGGAGCGCCGAGGGACGCGACAAGGAGGGCGCGCCGGTGCGCGATGCGGGCTCGGTGACCTACTCGGCGGCGATCGAGAGTGCGGCGCAGCAGGACACCGACGAGAGGTCGAGCGCGTTTGCGACGCGGGTCGAGCGCGAGGCGTAGCGGCGCGGCTTCGCCCGCGCCGCCCGGCGCGCGGTGCTTGGCGATGGCGCCGTCTGGATCTGGAACCTCGCCAGCGAGCACTTCCCCGACGCGGTCCAGATCGTCGACCGCTTCCACGCCAAGCAGCACCTCTCAGATGTTAACGAGGCCCTGCCTCAGACCGTCGAGCATGTCGTGGCTTGGGTGCAGCCAGGCGCCGGCGCCGAGCACCGTCGTGGTGCGCGAAGCACGAGACCGGCCGATTGAACTGCGCTATCGGGGACGCCTGATGCGGTGGACCGAAATCGCCCCGCCGGCGAAGCCCCCGCACCAGGGGATGCGGGTTGACATCCGCAAGCCAAATTGTTACAAGTAGATACAGAAATATGACCGTGGCAGGTCGGATGTGCGCGTGTTGTTGTACCAGGGCCCGTCGGGTCCCCGCGCTGCCGGTCTTGCCGAATTGACGACGGACATCCGCTAATCGCAACAGGCGGAATGAGACTGAGAAGCCCGGGGAGAACCCCCGGGCTTTTTTGTTGTCCCGACGATCACCGCAGAATTCGCGGAGTGCGCAGAGGCATTCCAACGAAACTCTGCGGGCTCTGCGGTTTCTGCGGTTAACGTCGTCAGAGGGTTGGGTTTGTTATGTCAGCAACCGTGCATCAGATGTATGAGACGCGCGTCGACCAGCCGGCTGAGTCGAAGCTCACGCCGAGCTACGACCACCTCCGCGCTCTCGAGGCGGAGAGCCTTCACATCCTGCGCGAGGTGGTGGCCGAGTTCGCGCGGCCGGTGATGCTCTACTCGATCGGCAAGGACTCGTCGGTCCTGCTGCGGCTGGCGCAGAAGGCGTTCTATCCCGGGCCCATCCCGTTTCCTCTCCTGCACGTCGACACGACCTACAAGTTCCGCGAGATGATCGAGTTTCGCGACCGCTACGCGAAATCGATTGGCGCGCGGCTGATCGTCCACACGAACACCGAGGCGATCGCCGACGGGACGACGCCGTTTCTGGTCGGGACGCAGCGCTGTTGCGGCGCGCTGAAGACCAAGTCGCTCCTCGACGCGCTCGAGGCGGGCGGCTTCGATGCCGCGTTCGGCGGCGCCCGGCGCGACGAGGAGCGGTCCCGCGCCAAGGAGCGGATCTTCTCGCTGCGGGATGCCAACGGGCAATGGGACCCCAAGAACCAGCGGCCCGAGCTCTGGAACCTGCTGAACAGCCGCATTCACCAGGGTGAAAGCATCCGCGTGTTCCCGCTGTCGAACTGGACGGAGATCGACGTCTGGAGCTACATCGACGTCGAGAAGATTCCCGTCGTGCCGCTGTACTTCGCCAAGGAGCGCGAGGTGGTCGTGCGCGGCGAATCGCTCATCACGCTCGAACAGCCGTTCGTCCCGCTGATGCCAGGCGAGCGGCCCGAGCGGATCATGTGCCGCATGCGGTCGCTCGGCTGCTCACCGTGCACCGGCGCGGTCCGTTCCACCGCCGACACCGTGCCGAAGATCATCGACGAGCTCATCGCGGCGCGCAACTCAGAGCGTCAGCTCCGCATCATCGATCACGACCAGGACGGCTCGATGGAGCTGAAGAAGCGCGAGGGCTATTTCTGATGGCCGGCCTGCTTCGCATCTGCACCGCCGGCAGCGTGGACGATGGGAAGAGCACGCTGATCGGCCGGCTGCTGTACGATTCGCGCTCCGTGTACGAAGACCAGGTGCACTCGGTTCAGAAGGCGTCGAAGAATCTCCTCGCGGGGCCGATCGACTTCTCGCTGTTCACCGACGGGTTGAAGGCGGAGCGGGAACAGGGGATCACGATCGACGTCGCGTACCGCTACTTCGCCACCGCCCGCCGGAAGTTCATCCTGGCCGACACGCCAGGCCATGAACAGTACACGCGGAACATGGCGACCGGCGCCTCGACCGCGGACGTGGCCATCCTCCTCATCGACGCGAGGCACGGCGTGCGCGTGCAGTCGCGGCGCCACGCGCAGATCGCGCGGCTCCTCGGCATCACCGACTACGTCCTCGCCGTCAACAAGATGGACCTCGTGGACTTCGATCGCACCGTGTTCGAGGACATCGTGGATGAGTTCGACCGCATTTTGCCGAACGCGAAGCTCCACCCCATCCCGCTGAGCGCGCTGCACGGCGACAACGTCATCACCAAAAGCGAGAGGACGCCGTGGTTCGACGGGGCGTCGCTCCTGGAGTTCCTCGAGACGGTCGAGGTCGATCGCAACGTCTCGTCGAAGCCGTTTCGATTCCCGGTGCAGCTCGTCCTGCGCCCGGCGCACGACTTTCGCGGCTACGCAGGGCAGATTGTGTCGGGCACCGTTCGTCCGGGCGACACGGTGACGGTCTGGCCGACAGGACGCACCACGCGCGTGGCGCGCATCGTGACCTGGGACGGTGACGTCGAGGTGGCCCGCTCGCCGATGTCGGTGACGCTGACGCTGGAAGACGAGATCGACATCAGCCGCGGGGACATGATTGGCGTCGGCGAGCCGCAGGTGGGGCAGCGGTTCAAAGCCGACGTGGTGTGGATGGACGAGCGTCCGCTGGATCCCTCCCGCGTCTATCTACTGAAGCACACGTCGCGCACCGTGAGCGCCGAAGTGGACCATGGGCTGGTGCTGAATCAGATTGGTTCGGTCACGGTTTCCACGGCGCGGCCCCTCATCTTCGACCGGTACGGCGAGAACCGCGGGACCGGCAGCTTCATCCTGATCGATCGGTCGACCAACTTCACGGCCGGCGCGGGCATGATCGCCGGGGTGGCGCGCGACCCCGAAACGGCCAGCGCGCGACCGACCGCGGCACAGCGGATCGCCCGGCTGGCGCGGGGGGCAGGGTCCGACGCTGAAGCGATCGAGGCTGTCCGCAAGGCGCTGGAAGAGTTGCTATCGTGATGACGCCCGAGCTGAAGCTCGGGCCTACGAGGCGTCGATTCCGAGTGTGGCGTGACGCGCCCGGCGCAAATTCGTAGGCCCGAGCTTGAGCTCGGGCGATGAACGAGTGGATATGACCGCCGACGAAATCAAACAGGCCTCGCAGGAACTGGAAACCAGGTCGGCCGAGGACATCCTCGTCTGGGCCGCGGACCATTTTTCCGGCCGCCTGACGTTTGCCACGAGCCTTGGGATCGAAGACTGCGTGGTCACGGACATGGCCGCGCGGCACAAGCTGCCGCTCGATATCTTCACGCTCGACACGGGCCTGCTGTTTCCCGAGACCTACGCGCTGTGGAAGCAAATCGAAAAGCGTTACGACGTGACGATCAAGCGCGTGAGCCCGGCACACACGGTCGAGGAGCAGGGCGCCCACGAGGGCCCGGAGCTGTGGGGCCGCGATCCGGATCGATGCTGCGACCTTCGCAAAATGCAGCCCCTGCGCTCGACGCTCTCGGACTACGATGCCTGGGTCACGGCGATTCGCCGCGATCAGACGCCTGAGCGGGCCCACGCACCGGTCGTCAGCTGGGATGCCCGGTTCGGACTCATCAAGATCAATCCGCTGGTGCGCTGGAAATTCGACGAGGTCAAGGCGTACGTGCACGATCACAACGTGCCGTACAACCCGCTTCACGATCAGAACTATCCGAGCATCGGCTGCGTGCCCTGCACGAGCCCCGTGATGCCAGGCGAGGACCCGCGGTCGGGCCGCTGGCGTGGGAGTGAGAAGACGGAGTGCGGGCTGCACTTCGTGAAAGTCAGGACGTAGGGATTAGAATCCACGAGAAATGTCCACTACAGCACGGCGCGTTCATTACCCCTACGAGCAGTACGTCGCGCTCGAGGAAGAGAGCGCGATTCGTCACGAATATCTGGACGGCGAGATCTACGCCATGGCGGGCGGATCGCCCGATCACGCGGCTCTTGCCGCGACCGTGATTCGCCTGCTGGGTTCCCGGCCCCCAGGGTGCCGCGCGTTCACCTCGGGCCTGCGGATCCGGATCGCCGCGAGCGGCCTCTCAACATATCCGGACGTGGCGGTGGTCTGCGGTCGTACCGCACGCGCGGTGGACGATCCCCTGGCGGTGACGAATCCCGTTCTGCTGGTCGAGATCACCAGCCATTCGACCGAAGAGTACGATCGCGGTGAGAAGCGCCGCCACTACGGGCAGATTCCGAGCCTGCGCGAGGTCTTGATCGTCTCGCACCGCGAGCCGTACCTGACGCTGCATCGCCGCGACGTGACGGACTGGATTACGTTCGAGGCGCGAAGGGGACAGGCGGTCGTGCTCGAAGCTGTCGCGGCGCGTCTCGCCGTTGATGACGTGTACGGGAACGATCTCGAAGACATCGCGACATGACGCGTCCGATTGCAAGCTTGTCGTCATCGAGGACCGACCGAGCTGCCGCCATCGGGCAACTCGGTGACCATGAACGACACGTCCGCGTCGATGCCGACGTCGTCAGCAGCCTTTGCAACACGTCTCGCAGGCAGGTCGTCGACAACGATTGCGCCCGGCATCCGTCCGCATGTTTCGATGCGATGATCTCAGCCCGTCCGACGCTTCGATGTGTCGATCCGGTGCGGCTGTTTCTCGCGACTGTCGTGGCCGCCTGACAGGCCGTCGGGTCCGAGCACCACGAACCCCTCTCGCTCGGCCGCATCGGCCTGACGCTGGTCGAGCGTCACGAACGTGAGGCTCGACGGGTCCTGCTCGGCGACGACGAGCGCGGCGGCAAGCTGAAGGGCGTCGGCCGCGCGCAGCGGGTGCGTCTCGACGAGGCGCTCCGCGTGGCGACGGACGACGTCGATGGCGACGACTTCGGTCCACTGCGGCCAGGCGGCCAGGACACGCCGGCGTGCCGATGCGAGACGACGCGCCGCGCCGGACTCCTCGCGTCGGCGGCGCGCGAGCGCCGACAGCAATTCAACGCGCGTGAGGGACCAGACCACCACGGCGAGGTCTTCCCGGAACCACCGGCGCGCGATCCGCGTCTCGCGTTCCGCGATGAAGACGGGCACGAGCGCCGACGTGTCCCAGAATCTCACCAGCCGGTCTCGCGCTCGGTGAGCAGGTCGCGCAGGAGGCTTCCGCGGAGACGGATCGGCCGCGGCAGACTGCTGCGGCCGGCCACACGCGAGCCCCGGCGCACCAGGCCTCGCCGCTCGAGGGAGGCAATTCGGGCCTCGTCTGGACCGGCGGCGAGCCGGCCGGGGCGTGACACCGGAACGAGG
The DNA here is from genome assembly GCA_023265155.1 of Acidobacteriota bacterium. Taxonomy (GTDB): domain Bacteria; phylum Acidobacteriota; class Vicinamibacteria; order Vicinamibacterales; family CAVVIG01; genus JBGOTP01. The sequence goes on along the minus strand of JAHFUL010000003.1, from coordinate 50,660 downwards.
CGGGCGATCGGCCGGTCGCGATCGAAGACCAGGACCTCGCCACCCTCACGGACGTGATCGAGATACCGGGAGAGCTGGTTCTTCATCTCGCCAATCTTGGCTCGTTGCATATGGCTATCTTAGCTAAGTGGCACGACCTCCGCAATCCGGCTCAGGCCGGAGGCCAATCCACGGACGCCACAGCGAACCAGAACGAAGTCAACGCACTGCCCATCCGAGGGCGCGTGCGCGGGCCGTCGAGTGCTTCACTTCGGAACCGAGCCGTCGCGGCTCGGCGCGATGAGCCTTGAGCTGGGCACGCGTGTGCGTCCGCATGTAGGCAGCGCCGCCAGAGTGTGGGGTCGCCTCGAGATCCTTCGGCCGTCCGGCGGCCGCTTCAGTCGAATCGTTCAGTCGAACGAGCCCTCGAAGTCGGTCATGTCTCGCGGCGCCGCCGGCCCGCCTCGTGCAGCGCCTCCGCGAAGCGCGAGGCGGCGGTCATCGTTTTCACCCGGTCGTCGACGGAGCGCCGGAGCTGCTCGACAATCAACGTCCGATCCACGGCCGGCTTGTAGGCGTGGATGACCAGGTCGGGGAGGATCTCCGCGTCATCGGGTCCGGGTCGAATTTCGAGGAGCTGAAGCGCCTCACGCCAGTAGGTGATATCCCAAGCGAAGATCTGGTTGGTGGGCGACACCGGCATTGTTCTCGCCGACTTCTTTTCCGCCCGGCTCGGGAGTGGTTGGATGAGGCTGGCTTCAACTCGCGCCGCGTTCGGAGATTCGCGCGATCGACCGCGCCGTTGCGCAAGTGCTCAACAGAATGCGATCATGACAGGTTGATCGTGACGGATGCGGAGTACGACCTGATTGTGATCGGCAGCGGCTTTGGCGGCGCCATGGCGGCCCTGCCGGCGGTTCGGGCTGGCAAGCGGGTTCTGATGATCGAGCGCGGCGATTGGGTGCCGCGCGGCGCCGGCAACTGGGGACCCGACGGATTTTTCAGCCTCACCTCGGCCTATTCCTCGGAAGCTCCGTACAGCGTGGGTCGTGGCGGCAACGCCGATACGCTCGGTACGATTGCGTGCGTGGGCGGGGCATCGGTGTTCTACGGAGGCGTGGCGCTGCGACTGCGCGAGCGCGACTTCGACCCGGATCCGAATCTCGATCTGGACTCCGGCGCCGGGTGGCCCTTCAGCTATGCCGATCTGGAACCCTACTACTCGCAGGCCGAGCGGCTACTCGGCGTGGCGGGGTGCGCGGGTGAAGATCCGACCGAGCCGTCGCGCTCGACTCCATATCCGCAGGCACCGGCGCCACTGGCGCCGATCGCGAGGCACATGAAGGACGTGGCCCGCGGTCTGGGGCTGCACCCGTTTCCGCTGCCCCTCGCGATCAACTACGGGAACGGTGCGGGCCGTGCCCCGTGCGTCCGCTGCGGCACGTGCGACGGATTCGCCTGCGCCATCGGCGCGAAAAACGACATCGCAACCACGCTCGTCCCGGAACTGCAGCGCGGCGAGATGACGCTCGCGCCCAATACCGTCGCGGTCGGGTTTGTCGTTGACCGTCATCGCGTGACAGCAGTGACGTGTGTGGATCGGAAGACTCTGGAGCCGCGACGGTTCACCGGCAAGGCCATCGTCGTCGCGGCAGGCGCGCTCGCGACGCCGCACCTCCTGATGGCCTCGGCTCTGCACCGCTCAAATCCCGCAGGCGACGCGATCGGCCGCTACCTCATGCGCCACTGCAACGCCGTGGTGATGGGCGTGTTTCGACAGAAGCCTGCGCCCGACGGCGAATTTCACAAGCAGATCGGCATCCAGGACTACTACTCCGGCCACCCGTCGGTTGCCACGCCCCACGGAAAGCTGGGATCAATCCAGCAGTTCGGGACGCCGCAGACCGCCTACATGGTTCATCATGCGGCGCAGTGGATTGATCACCGCTACACCGGCCTCGTGCGAACCATCGCGCACACCGTCAAGCCGTGGTTCGTTCCCTTTGGCATGCCGCACACCACAGGCTTCATCGTGATCGCGGAAGATCGACCCCAGGCGACCAATCGGGTGGCCCTCACCAACGGCAGCACGCCATTCGGGATGCCGCAAGCGAAGATTGAGCATCAGTACGACGCCCGTGATATCGCGGCGCGCGACGCGTTGGCCTCGGCTGCCGGGAGGATTCTGCGCGAGGCAGGCGCGCTGACGATGTTTCGCGATGCGATCAACACGTTTTCACATGCCGTGGGGACCGTCCGCATGGGAACCGATCCCGCGCGATCGCCGCTCGACGGGTGGGGCGCCTTCCGCGGCCTCGACAACCTCTACGTCACCGACGGCAGCGTCCTGCCGCGCTCCGGGGGTGTGAACCCGTCGCTCACGATTGCGGCCACCGCGCTGCGCGCGGGCGAGCGCATTGCCTCGACGCTATGACGCCGCGGATCGGCATCCTCGGGTCGGGCTTCGCCGCAGACATTCACTCGAAGACGCTTCGATCCGTCGCCCCGGCGGTCCCGCGCTGGTACGCGAGTCGCGACCCCGGACGCGCAGCCGCCATCGCCGCTCGCTCTGGCGGCGCCGGGCACTTCGGCAGCTATGACGCGGCGCTCGCGAGCCGGGACATCGATGCGGTGATCATCGCGCTGCCGCCGTCGCTTCACCATGAGTGGGCCAGGCGGGCGCTCGATGCCGGCAAGCACGTCATCGTCGAGAAGCCGCCGTTCCTGACCCTTTCGGAGCTCGATGAGATCGAGTCGATCGCCGTGCGCGCCGGGCGTCAGGTCCTGGTGGCGGAGAACTACTTCTACAAGCCGCTGACGCGCCTTCTCAGAACAACGATCGCCGAGGGCGACCTCGGCGCCGTGCTCCTCATTCAGCTCAACGCGCTCAAGCGACAGAAGACGAGCGACTGGCGAGACCAGCCGGAGCTGGCCGGCGGCGGCGCGCTGTTCGAGGGTGGCATTCATTGGGTGAGTCTCCTGGCGAACATCGGGCTGACGCCCATCGGAGCGCGCGCGGCCTTCCCTCGCGCGCGTCACGGGGCAGGCGAGGCGGGCACGGCTGACCGCGCTCGTAGGCCCGAGCTTCAGCTCGGGCGCGCGGACGTGGCTGGCGGGACGATTGGTGCGGGTGAGGCCCGCATTCGCTCGCACGACTCCGGCGCGAGCTTCGGCGGGGCAACCACAGACCGCAGTGCGGTTGTGACGATCGAGTACGCCGAGGGCGCGGTCGCGACGTTGTCGTATTCGTGGGATCTGCCCGGGCTCATCAACGGGATGCGCATGTCACGCGTCTACGGCACCGGCGGCTCGCTGCGATTCGAAACCAATGGCGTGTTCGCCGTGCTTGCGGGCCGGCGGCATCGGCTGTGTTTCCCGGGCCTCGTCGATCTGGCCGGACATCGTGCGATGATGACGGACTTCATTGCCGCCATCGAACAGAACCGTCCGCCCGCGTACAATCTGACGCTGGCTCGTCGCGATCTGCAGCTGATAGAACAGGCGTACGCCACAGTCCCCGACGCGGCCCTGAAAGGGTCGCGCTACAGACACTCTCAACAGACATGACGCATCTTCCAATCGCTCTCGCTCTGGGCTTTCTTGCGGGTCTTCATACCGCCACCTGGGGCATGTACAAGGACGCCCCCCACGAAGGATTCACCTGGTTCCGCTACTTTCGCAGCCCGATGCTCGGCCTGGTCATGGCTCTCATTTGCTATCTTGTTGCCAGGCCCGACCTGAGCCGCCCGGGTCCGATTCTGCTCTTCTTTGGGCTGGTGTACGTGCTCGAACGGGGCGCGATCGAGTTCTGGAAGACGTTCCTTCGTGATGAAGACCAGAGCAAGTACTTCATCCCGATGCAGTTCGCGGTCTTCGGCCGCGTCATCCATGGGAAGTCCGAGCGTCTGCTCATCGGCTTTCCGCTCGCGATCCTCATCGTGCTCGTGTTTCTCGGCGTCCATTGGATCTCCCGTCGGGTGACGCCCCAGGACGGCGTGTCGATCCTGACCGTGTTCCTCGTCGCCAGCATCAGCGGGTGGATTTCCGCGTTTCTCGGGGCGTGGAAGGACGCGCCGATCGAGGGGTTTGAAACGTTGAAGTTCCTCCGCAGCCCGGTCGCGGCCGGGCTCTACGGCGTGCTGCTTGCCCCGTTCACCACCAGCTTCCTGCTCATCATTTGCGCGGCGCTTGGCTACACCATCGCGACGCTCGAAACGTACAAGACATTCCTGTTCCCATCGAAGCCGCGCGGGAAGTTTGCTGGAAAGCCGATCCTCCGTCCGGAGATGCTGGAACGGCGCAAGAAATTTGCAGTGTTGTATGCGGGGATCTGGCTGTTCCTGATTGCCCACTTCGTACTTGCCTATGCCAAGCCATCCGGCCGGGGCCTGTTAGGGTAGCGAGAAAAGGAACGCGTGAGCGATCTTCCCCAAATCGAGGCACCCGCGTGGCTGGAACGGGCCGCCTACGTGACGATGGCGATCGTGGCGACGGTCGCCGCGGGCGCCTTTCAGGCGGCGCCCGAGTACCGGCCGCTCGCGGGCTACGGGCTGTACGCGATTCCGGCGCATCTGCTGATTTCCTTTCTACCGAACGAGCCCGCGCTGTTGTACGTGGCCAAACTGTATCCGCCGTCACTCGTCGCCAGCGTCGGTGCGGCCGCGTGTGCGGTGGCGGCGCTGCTCGATTTCTGGCTGATCGGGTGGTTCGTGAGCCACGGGCTGATCCGGTCCCGCCTGGACGGATCGCGCGTCTATCAAATCGCGCACCGGGTCTTCGAGAAAGCGCCGTTCCTGTTGATCGTCGGCTCGGCGCTCGCGCCCGTGCCTTTCTATCCCGTGAAGATTCTGGCCATCGCGGGCGGTTATCCACTCGTGCGGTTCATCGTCGCCGTGCTCGTGGGGCGGTGGCCGCGTTTCTACCTTCTCGCGATCGGCGGACGCGAGGTCCAGATGCCGAACTCGTGGCTCCTGGTGGCGGCTATCGCCCTCGAACTGCTGACGCTTCTCGGAATCTGGCGGACCCGCCGCAGGAGCCGCGCTCGAGAGTCGTAGGCGGTTTCGCACATGGTCAGTGTTCGCGCGCTCCGGCCTCTGTTCATCGGGATCTGGCTCGTGGTCGTGACGGGAGCGCTCTATTTCTATTTCTTCCGCAGGGACCTTGTGCAGAACGAGCTGCACGACGCGCTGTCGGCCACCGCGCTCGCCGCCGCGGCCATCTATCTGTTCCTGGGATCCATCCGGGCGTTCACCCTCATTCCGGCGGCGTTCCTGATTGTCGCGGCGCTCCCGCTCTTTCAGCCCGTGCCGTTGCTCGTGCTGACCCTCGTCGGGATACTCGTCTCGTCGGCGAGCATTTATTGGTTCTCGGAGTCCCTGCACCTGGATGAGGTGTTCGAGCGTAAGCACAAGAACCGCGTCGCGCAGATGAAGACCGTTCTTCAGCGCAACGAGATGGCGATTATCATCGGCTGGGCGTTTTTTCCGCTGACTCCGACCGACCTGATCTGCTATGTGTGTGGCGCGCTGCGCGTCGATTTCAAGAAGTTTCTATTGGGCATTCTGATCGGGGAGGGCAGCATCTGCGCGATCTACGTGTTCCTCGGCGACTACGTCAGGCGTCTGCTGCCGTTCGGCCCGTGACCGAGCGTCATCAGAGCGGTCTTCAGAATCCTCGTAGCGCGGGGCTCTCGGCTCCGCGGACGCGGCCCTGCCCTTCGACAAGCTCAGGGCACGCCGAGATCGTCGAGGGGTGAAAGGGCCGCGCGATCATCCACCGTCACTTCGATCCACGGCCGCACAGGTTGCGCGCGATGTCGCGGTTCTGCGGTGTGCTGTCCGCATCCTTCGGCAGCACGCCGCTCCCTTTGGCCTGCGCAACCAGCCGATCCGCGTCGTCCTGCAGGAGAAACCGATCCGTCACCGCCTGCGTGGCCGCGCGCTGGACGAGGCAGGCGTAGCCTTCGAGCGTGCCGTACCGCTCCTCGACCGATGGACGCGGGTCCCGGGTCTTGATCCGGTCGGCCTGCGTTTTCGCGAACGGCACGTACCCTCCGGAGAATCCGCAGCCTTGGCCGGCGAAAAACCCTGAGGCCGTGAGATTCCAGCCAAGGTACGTGCCGAGCGGCGCCTGGTGCAGGACTGACAGTACGCCGGAGGTTTCGTTGCCGTCGGCATTCACCTTCGGGACATACGTCGGAATGACTCGCGTGATTCGCGGCGGCTGCAGCGCGATCACGCCCGACATATCGTTGGCGATGAACCGCGGGCCGAAGTCGTAGTCGAGCACGGGATTGACTGGCGAGTCCTTGAAAACCAGGCCTGGGATGTCCGGAAACCCCATCGCGGACTTGGTCGCCGGCACCAGGTCGCCCTTGTCGAGCCTCGGATAGCGACTCGCTGGCGGCAGCGTGCCCTTCGTGACCCACTCGATCAAGGCCTTCGTCAGCGCGCGCGTCGTGTCGGCTTCGGGATTGGGATTGGCCGGCAGCGCGCAGCCGCCCTGGCCCCCAGGCCCGGCGTCGATGCGAAAGCCGCCGCGGCCGCCGCCGTGCGTGGTCCCGGGATAGTAGTAGCGCCGAACAGTGGCCGGCAGCGGAATATCCTGCCTGGCATCGGTACCGATCAGGCCGGGCGACATGCGCAGGCCCCAGAGCTCGGTCGATCCAAACGCCTCGATGATCTTCGGACATGTCCTGGTCGCAGTGCAGCGATCGAGCAGACTCGCCGCCGGCCGGCCCCGCACCTTGTCCTCGTACCGGCCCCACCAGACGACGGGCTCGCTGCCGGGCTCATAGAGCGTGCCGGCGCCACCTGGCAGCGCGAATCGGAAATTGATTGGCGTCTGGCGCGCGGCAATCCGCGGAAACACGCCGTCCCAGACCATGCGGCGCGAGAGATCCTGGTTGAATCCAAGATGAATGAACGTCTTGATGAGATTGCCGGACTGCGAATCGCCGATGCTGATCGCGTACTTGACCGAGCCGGCCACGGGATTGGGCGAGCCCACGCCATCCTTGGCGGCGTATCGAAAGAACGAGACGATGTCCCGGGTCGCGGCAAGACCGATCCCGAGCACCAGCGGATCTTTTGCGGTGTAAACCAGTTCGTAGAGCTTGGTCGGATCGAACCCATCCTTGAGACAGAGGCGCGCGGGGTCCGGCGTGCCGGGGAACGCCGCGGTACGGCAATCGGCGAACGCCCACACTTGCCTTGGCACGGTCACGGACCCGCCCTTCACCCCTGTTGAACTCTCCGACGCGTGCATGGTCAGCGTCGCGTCCGTCTGATCGAGCGTCGCCGGCGGATACACGGGCGGGCCGGCACCCATCGAGCTGAGACGAATCGAAGCCGTGTTCGTTCCTGCAGCCACATTGTAGAACCGCGCGATCACCGGACCGCTGATTGCCGATCCGCCACCGTTCGTCGCCACCGGCACGACGATGGTCTGGTTGGCCGCGGTTGGAGTGACGTCGCCTTGCCAGCCGCTGACGAGCGAGATGTCGCCGTCGGGACTTGTCGTGACGCCGCCATTGCCGCGATTGACGACCTGATACACCAGGACGCCGGAGGACCGGGTCGGATCGACCGGCTTGGCAAGTGCGAAGGTCGCCACGTATTCGACCTTGCCGCGCACATTGCGCGGCGCAAGCTGGAGATCTTGAATGATCCGGTTGTGCGGGTCACTCGGGTCGACTTCACCGTGAATTCGGCCGCGAAGGATCTCGTACGGTCCCGCCTTGCCCACCGGCTGGCCGCCGCTGGCCGCCTCCCGCGACACAATCTCGACACGCACCACTTGAGCCTCGGCAGCGGAGGCGAGGAAGAACGCGAGCGCCACGGCCAACACAGGCATGAACGAGCGCGGATCAGCAATCGTCATCAGGGATCTCCATCTCGAGTAACGCCGAGCTCAGCGATTTGCCGTGGGCGTCGAGAGCCAGCGTGCGCGTCACGCCGCCGCCCAGCATGCCGTGCAGCACGAAATTCAACGCGCCGATCGCCGGCAGCTCGTATCGAATCACGTCTCCGCCGACGAGGTCTGCGAACTGCGCTTTCACACGCGCGGCCGTCACGTGGCGGGCGAGCCGTGGATAGTCGCGCTCGTCGAACGCGATAAGAGAGATGTTGGCGATTGTCCCCTTGTCGCCGCTCCGCGAATGCCCGATGCCACGCAGCTTCATCTCAGATGACTTCACAACTGACGGTACAGGAAACGAGTGCCCGCGGCACGAACGTCGACGCCACGGACAGCACCTCACGCGTCGACTTGGCCGCGCCACCGCCGCCGGCCGGGCCGTTCGTGTACAGCGCTTCCACCTCGTTGCCGATTCGTCGCGCAGCGTCTATCGACTGCGTGCGCGCAGCAACGCGGACACGCACCTCGTAGGGCTCGCGATTAGCGCCAGATAGTCGCTCGCCGTGCAGGGCGTCCACGCCAATGAGATCGTATCGTACGTCGTCCGGCCGAACTCCAAGATCGCTCAGCCGCTGCTGCACGACGCACGCCGCCAACCGTGCACGTCCGAGCGCACCAGAACCCGCATAGGAGATCTGCCCTTCGCCGATGTAGCCGTCACGGTAGCCGAGCGAGACTTTCAACAGGCCGGGCCTCGGCCGGCCGGTCGCCCCATCAACCGCCACGCGATCACAATCGATCTCCGTGATCCGGACCTGGCTGAAATCGGCGATGGCGTCGGGCGTCATGTACGCGGCAGGATCGTGGATCTCGTAGAGCAGTTGCTCTTTGCAGGTCGCCGGTGTCACCCGCCCGCCGGACCCGGCTACCTTGGTGATCACGGCTGGCCCTTGCTCGGGCACTTCGGCGATCGGAAAGCCGAGGCGGCTCAGGTTGTCGACGTCCTTGTAGCCCGGATCGGCGAAGTACCCACCGGTGATCTGCCCGGCACATTCCAGCAGGTGGCCGACGAGCGTGCCGCGTCCAAGCTGTGGCCAGTCGTCCATCGACCAGCCGAGCTCGTGGGCCAACGGACCCACGAACAGCGAAGGATCTGCGGCACGACCGGTGATCACGACATCTGCCCCGCCGGCAACTGCGTGCGCGATAGGCTCGGCGCCGATGTACGCGTTTGCCGACACCAGCCGATCCCGCAGTGTCGCGACCGGCGCGCCCGTCTCGGCGATGGCGAAGTCACCACCCGCGACGAGGTCGAGCACGTCGTCGCCCGTGACTGTGGCGATCGACAGGCCGCGACAACCGAGCCTCCGGGCCAGTTCCTTGACCACATCCGCGGCGGCCACTGGATTGGCCGCACCCATGTTCGTGATGATCGTCACGTCGCGCTCGACGCATGCCGGGAGCACCGATTCGATCCGCTCGACGAGCAAGGGGTCGTAGCCGTTGCGGGGATCGCGCGCTTTGGCTTGCTGCGCCAGCGCGATCGTGCGTTCAGCGAGACATTCGAAGACCAGATAATCCAGATGGCCTTTCGTCGCCAGCTCCACCGCCGGCTCGATCCGGTCGCCCGAAAAGCCCGCGCCGCAGCCGATCCGAATCGTCTTCACAGCGCAAACACTCCGAGCAGCACACAGGCGATGGTCATGACGATCGAGGCCAGGAAGAGCAGAGGCGCAGTGTAGCGCTGATGCTCGCCGAGATCGATGCCCGTCAGGCCGACGACGAGAAACGTCGCGGGAGTCAGCGGGCTCACGGGAAATCCGGTTGTCATCTGGCCGAGCAGGGCCGCCTGGCCAATCTGAATTGGCGCAATCCCGAGGGTCTTGCCGACCTCGGCGATGACCGGCAGGGCCCCGAGATAGAAGGAGTCGGGATCGAACAACAGACTCAGGGGCATCGACGCCAGGCCGAGGGCGAAGGGAAGATGAGGCGCCATGGCCGGCGGGACGGCGTGCACGGCCGACGCGGCCATCGCGGCCAGCATGCCCGATCCCTTCATGATGCCGGTGAACGCGCCGGCCGCGAGCAGAATCGCCGCCATCATCACGGCCGCCCTCGCGTGGGCGTCGACCCGCGCGCGCTGCAGGTCGGACGCGGGATAGTTGATCATGAGAGCCGCAGCCGTGCCGGTCATGAACATGATGGCGGGGTCGACAAGGCCGCTGACCATGACGGCCATGAGGAAGAGCGTCAGCAGCACGTTGATCCAAAATCGACCCGGCCGTCGGTTTGCCTGCTCTTCAACGGTCAGTTGTCGCCGAGCCACGGGAGCGGCGTCGGCCGCGGACGATCCCAGCCGCCGCTCCTCTCGCCTGCCGAGCAGATAGGCGACGATGAACACAAACGTCAAGCCAACGATCTGCACGGGAATCAGCGGCCTGAAGAGATCGGTGGTCGAGATATGCAGCGCCGCGGATGCGCGAAGCATCGGCCCGGTCCACGGCAGGAAGTTCACACCGGCGGCCATCGACACCACGCAGGCGAGAATCCGCTTGTCCATGCGCAGCCGCTCGAACAGCGGCAACATGGCGGGCACCGTCACGAGAAACGTCACCGCGCCCGAGCCATCGAGGTGCACGAGCAACGCGAGCAGCGCTGAGCCGACCACAATGCGGGTCGGCCGGATGCCGACTGCGAGCAGAATCCGCTCGACGATTGGATCGAGCATGCCGGCGTCAGTCATGATGCCGAAGTAGAGAATCGCGAAGACGAACATCGCGGCCACTGAGGCCGTCTGCTGCACGCCACTCAGGATGAATGGGGCGGTATCCAGGCCGAACCCGCCAACCAGGGCCGCCGTCGTCGGGACGGCAATCAGGGCGACCAGCGGGGACATCAGCCGGCTCATGATGAGCGCGAGCACGAGGAGCACCGTGGCGAGGCCAAGCAGCGCGAGCATGCCGTCGGTTTACTGACGGCCCGGTCCGCCCGATCGACCGCGCGGCGTTGGCTCAACGCAGGCAAAGCTCGCCGCCGCATCGACACTCCCGGTGCCGCGATAGCGTGCGACCTTCGGGTACGCGCAGAGCGGCCGCGTGCGATCCACCGCGCCGTTTGACGAGTGCGAAGCGATGAGCTGTTCGGGCGCGACGTCGTGCTCGCTCCACCGTTCCAATGCGCTCAGCGCGTCGAACGAACTTGGCCCCGGACCGCCCGTGCAGTGACCCATGCCCGGCACGGGGAAAAACCTGAAGAATGTCTGCGTCTCCCTCGACCCGCCCATCGCCTTCACGACATCCTCGTAATAGGTCACCGTATCCTGCGGCGGCACGACCGGATCGGCCCAGCCGGTGTACATGATCAGTTTGCCGCGATTCGACTTGAAGGCGCGCAGGTCGCGCGAGGTCGCGCTGAGAAAGGGAACCTGTTCGTCGACAAACGCCACGTCCCGATCCCAATCGAACGTGCGCCAATCCCATTTCGGATCGTGGAACGTGAAGTATCGAAAGAAGCCGATGCGCATCGGCTCCGACGGATTCAGGATGTAGGTGCCCCATCCCTGCTCGCTGCCTCGCGCCCATCCCGGGAAGATCTGCTCGCCCGTCCGGGGATTCCGGGCGCCGTCGTAGACCTTCTTGACGGCGACGACCTGCCCCTCGGTCAAACACGACTCGCTTTGAGCGCCGCGGCAGGTCAGAGAGGAGGGATCGAACCGGCAGGAGCGGGGGTCGTCAACGAGACCGTCCTTCAAGCCGTCGCTGGCGTCGCACGCCGCGATGGCCGCCTTCGTGAGCAGCGACAACGTGGCCGGCGGCAGGACCGGGCGTCCGTCGCTCGTATGGACGGCGATCCATGACCACAGGAATCCCAGAATGAGGCGCGTACGATTGTGTCCAGGATCGCCCGCGATGATGCCGTCGTAATCCCGCGGAAAGCGCTGTGCTTCGCTGAGGGCCTGTTGGCCGCCGGTCGAGCAGCCTTCGAAATACGAGCGATCCGGGAATCGTCCACGATAATCGCGCACGACGAGCTTGGCGAGCTCAGTCATCACATGGACCGATCGGTACGCCCAGTCGACGATTTTCTCCGGGTGTCCCCGGCCGAACTCCAACTCGTCGCCGCTGTGGCCCGTGTCGGTGCCAACGGTCGCGTAGCCGCGCGTGAGGCCGGCGGCCATGGCCGCGAAGGCGATGGCGCCGGAAAACCCTCCGTTGGCCGTCCCGAGCAGCTTCCCGTTCCAGGCCTCCCCAGCCGGGATCCACACTTCGATGCCGATCCGCGAATCGCTCGTCGGCGTCGCGACGGCAGCAAGACGGCAGAACGCCGGAACAGTCATGGCTCGACTGCCGCCAGGCGGCGTAAACGGCCCGGCGGGTACATCCTGTGCCGAAGTGATGATGACACTCGGGATCGTGATCCCCGCGAGATCGGCGCACGTTCCTGCGGCGGACACCTCAGTGCTGACGGCCCGAGGACGAAGGAAGGCTCCGACGAGGAGGACGGCCAGTCCTGCCCAAATTATTCGACCCATCGCGCCCGATAGTGGGGGCCGGCGGTGGGTCTTGTAAAGGCTTTTCTCGTCGTTACGGGGCAACGTAGACTTCGCGTGGCGATGCCGACAAGCGCTACAGGGGGTCGACGGGTTCAAGCGGGCCGTGGTGCGCGCCGGCATGACGACCGGCGACGTCACGCTGCACACCCTGCGACACACGGCCCTGAGCCAGACGATCGCGGGCGGGTTCGACGACTACACGGTGATCGCCATCTCGGGGCACTCGTCGACGCGGATGCTCGAGCGCTACACCCACCCGACCGGGCAGCGGAAAATCGGCGCGCTCGACAGCTTCGCGGCATCGATGGGCAGAATGTGGCAGAACGGAAATCGGACGGTTGGAAAACGTGTGGTGGACGGCGCGAGGCTCGAACTCGCGGCCTCCGCGTTGCGAACGCGGCGCTCTCCCAACTGAGCTAGCCGCCCATTGGACCGAATAAGAAGTCTAGCACGCGCGTTTCCGCGCTCGCAACGCGGCTGCCGCATCCATTTGCTATAGTCCCTTCCGTGACCGTCCAGCGCATCGGCGTACTCACCGGCGGTGGAGACGCGCCAGGCCTCAACGCCGTCATCCGGGCGGTCGTCAAATCCGCCTGCAACAGCGGCATCGAGTGCATCGGCCTCGAGGACAGCTTCGATGGCCTCATCGAACCCGGCCGCTCGCGCCCACTCACGCCGCGCGACGTCACCGGGATCCTGCGGCTCGGCGGCACCATCCTGGGCACCACGAACCGTGGCAACCCGTTCGCCCATCCGATCGTCACGTCCGAGGGAACGAAGGACTATTCCGATCGCGTCGTCGAGATGTTCCACAAGATGGGCCTCGGTGCGCTGGTTGTCATCGGCGGGGACGGCACGCTGGCCATCGCTCACCAGTTCTACAGGCTGGGCATTCCCGTCGTCGGTGTCCCGAAAACCATCGACAACGACATCGCCGGCACGACCAACTGCTTCGGCTTCGATACCGCCGTTGCGTTTGCCACCGATGCCATCGACCGGCTGCACACGACCGCGGAAGCGCACAAGCGCATCATGGTCGTGGAAGTGATGGGGCGCTACGCCGGTTGGATCGCACTGTACTCCGGCGTGGGCGGCGGCGCCGACGCCATTCTGATCCCGGAGATTCCCTTCGATCTGACCGCTCTCGCCGAGCGGCTGATGGAACGCGATCGCTGGGGCGCGCGGTTCAGCATCGTCGTGGTGGCGGAAGGTGCATTTCCGAAGGGCGGGAAGCTCGAGCTCCTCGAGGAAGCGCAGCAGGGACACGTGGAGCGGCTGGGCGGGATCGGCGCGCGAGTCTGTTCGGCTCTCGCGAAGGTCACCGGCAAGGAAACGCGATCGGTGGTGCTCGGTCATCTTCAGCGGGGAGGAGCTCCGACGAGCTTCGACCGCGTCCTGGCCACGCGCTTTGGAGCGAAAGCGGTGGAGCTCATCAAGCAGGACGACTTCGGGACGATGGTGGCCTCCGCTCCGCCGGACATCGTGGCGAGGCGGCTGGAAGACGTTGTCGGCAAGGCCAAGACCGTGCCGCCCGATTTCGATCTGGTGCTGACGGCGAGGGCGCTGGGGGTGACCTTCGGGGACTAGAAAGCAGGAGTTGCCTGGGAGGCGGACTATCGGCAGGTCCGGCTAAAGCCGGACACTACGTACCGAAGCTACTTCCCGAGCAGGTCGGCGTCCTTCTTCTTCTGCAGATCGTCGACGAGCCTGATGTGGTTGTCGGTGATGCGCTGAACTTCATCCAGACCCTTCTTCTCATCGTCCTCGGAAATCTTCGAATCCTTCAGCAGTTTCTTCAGCCGTTCGTTCGCGTCCCGACGAACCTGGCGGATGCTGTTGCGGCCCTCCTCGGTGAGCTTGTGCACGTGGCGGGACAGTTCCTTGCGACGCTCTTCGGTGAGGGAAGGAATCGGAATCCTCACGACCTTGCCATCGTTCGCCGGGTTCAGGCCGAGATCCGACGCGCGAATGGCCTTTTCGATGGCAGCGAGCAGCGAGGGATCGAACGGCTGCGCGACAATGAGCGCCGGCTCCGGCACCGAGAGACCCGCAAGCTGATTGAGCGGCATTTTCGTGCCATAGGCCATGACGTGCACGCTGTCCAGAATCGTGACCGAGGCGCGCCCGGTGCGCACGCCCCCGAGCTCATGGCGCACATGTTCGAGCGCGGTGGTCATCCGCTTGGTGACCTCGGCAAACAGACCCTTCAGGTCGTTCACATCCATGGGAGGGACTCCGGTGAAATTTGAAGATGTGAAGATGTAAGGATGTCAGTCACATTCTTACATTCCCAAATCCTCAAATCCTTGCATTCAGTTCACGCCGTGACCAGTGATCCGATGGGCTCACCACTGATCGCGCGTTTGATATTGCCTGGCGTGCGCAGGTTGAACACGACAATGGGCAGGCGGTTGTCCATGCACAGCGAGATCGCGGTGGCGTCCATGACCTTGAGGCCCTGTTCGAGCACCTGAAGATACGAGATGCGATCGAAGCGAGTCGCATCGGCGTGGAGCAATGGATCGGCGTCGTAGATGCCGTCGACCCGTGTCGCCTTGAGGATGACGTCCGCCTTCATCTCCATGGCCCGCAGGGCGGCGGCCGTATCGGTGCTGAAGTACGGGTTGCCGGTGCCGGCGCCAAAGACCACGACCCGGCCCTTTTCGAGATGCCGGATCGAGCGGCGACGAATGAACGGCTCGGCGACCGCGCGCATTTCGATGGCGGTGACCACGCGGGTGACCACGCCCTGCTGTTCGAGGGCATCCTGCAGCGCGAGAGCATTGATCACCGTCGCCAGCATGCCCATGTAGTCGGCGGTTGCGCGATCCATGCCGCGGGCGCTTGCCGCAACGCCGCGGAAGATGTTGCCGCCGCCGATCACGATCGCGGTCTGCACCCCCATCCCCTGTATCTCGGCGACGTCCTTGGCGACTTGCGTGGCCACGGCCGGATCGATGCCGTAGCTTTGGTCGCCCATGAGCGCCTCGCCGGAGAGCTTCAGGAGAACGCGCTTGTAGGCGGGAGGGGAAGAGGCAGCCACGGGGAACGATTATAGATCGGGCTGCGCACCTTCTCCGACTTTCAACCGCGCGAAGCGCGTCAGCGTGATCGGCGATCCCAGCGCCTTGCTGGCTGCGCCGATCAAATCGGCAACCGTCACCTTCGAATCGTGGATGGACACTTGGTCGGGGAGAACCACGAGTGAATAGAAGCTTCCGAGCTTGCCTTCGACGATCTTGTCGATGATGCTCGCCGGCTTGCCAGAGCGTTCCATCTGCGCGCGGTAGATGGATCGTTCTTTCTCGAGCACGTCGGCGGGCACTGCCGCTCGCGACACATAGCGCGGTGCCTCGGGGCTGGCCGCCGCCACCTGCTGGGCGATCTTCTTGGCCAGCGCCACGAATTCCTCGTGTGCCCCGATGGCGGGCGTGACGCCCGCGAACTCGACCTGGACGCCGATCTTCCCGCCCATGTGAATGTACTGGCCGATGTAGCCCTGACCCGCGTACCGGACGAAGCGAGGCACCGCCATGTTTTCCCCCAGCTTCCCGATGGCGGCGGCCACGCGCTGTTGCACCGGCCCGGCGGGGTCCTTCACCCACGCCTCGTCTGCAGCGTCGCCCTTCTCGTCGATCTGGGCGAGGATGTCTTTGAGGAGCTGCTGGAAGTCGTCGGTGCGTGCCACGAAATCAGACTCGCAATTGACTTCCACCAGGATGCCTTTCGATCCATCGGGGGACAGCAGGTGGCCGATGAGGCCTTCCTTGGTCACTCGTCCAATTTTCTTGGCGGCGCTCGCCAGTCCTTTCTTGCGCAGAATCGTGTTGGCCTCGTCGAAGTTGCCGCCTGCTTCCTCGAGGGCGGCCTTGCAATCCATCATCCCCGCGCCGGTCTGGTCGCGGAGCTTCTTGACGTCGCTCGCTGTGATGGCCATTGGTGTCTCCGTAGGAACGGCTGCGCGGGGTACGAAAAAAACGCCGACCCTTGCAAGAGGCCGGCGTCCGAACATCAGTGACTGCAGGTTACGCGGATGCCGGGGCCGTTTCGCGCGCGCGCCGGAGTGGTCGTGGCGGCTGACGGGGGCCGTCTTTTCCGCCACCGCCCGGCGTCCCGGTGTCATTACCGCCAGGGCCGCGGTCGCGCGCCTCATCCGCCTCGGCCGATTCCTTCATGCCGCGGCCGCTCATCACGGCGTCGGCGATGCGCGCGGCAAACAGCCGGATGGAGCGCAGGGCGTCGTCGTTGCCGGGAATGATGAAGTCGACTTCGTCCGGATCGCAATTGGTGTCCACGATGCCGAGCACGGGGATCTTCAGCTTCCGCGCCTCGTCGACCGCGATCTTTTCCTTCCTGGTGTCGACCACGAAGATGGCGTCGGGAAGGCGCGCCATGCCGCGGATGCCTTCGAGGTTTTTCGTCAGCTTCCGCCGCTCTTTTTCGTTCCTGGCGATCTCTTTCTTGGAGAGCGTGTCATAGCGGCCGTCGGTCGACATGGTCTCGATGTCGCGGAGCCGGCCGAGACTGCGTTGAATGGTGGCGAAGTTGGTGAGCAGGCCGCCCAGCCAGCGTTCGTTGACGTAGAACATGCCGCAGCGCTGGGCCTCTTCGGCGATGACGTCCTGCGCCTGACGTTTGGTGCCGACGAACAAGATCGTGCGGCCCTCGGCGGCGAGACGGCTGACGAACTCCTCAGCCTCGCGGAACAGCTTGACCGTCTTTCCCAGGTCAATGATGTAGATGCCGTTTCGTTCCCCGAAGATGTACTCCTTCATCTTCGGATTCCAGCGCTTCGTCTGGTGGCCGAAGTGCACGCCGGCCTCCAGCAAGTCCTTCATCGCGATCGCTGCCAAACAGTCCTCCTCAAACAGAGCTCTCAGCTTTCAGTTTTCGGCTTTCAGCTTTCAACGTTCAGTTCCCAGCGGATAGCTGATAGCTGACGGCTGACAGCCGCCCTTTACCGCTTGCTGAACTGGAAGCGTTTACGCGCGCCCGCCATTCCGTACTTCTTCCGCTCCTTCGCGCGTGCGTCGCGCGTCAAGAGCCCGTCGTCCTTCAGCCGCTTGCGCAGCTCGAGGTTGTACCGCACCAGCGCCCTGGCAATTCCGAGTCTCACTGCGCCCGCCTGCCCTGATACGCCGCCGCCGGCAACGGTCGCCAGGATGTCGAACTTGTCCGCCGTTTCCGTGAGCACCAGCGGCTGACGAATCTGAGTGCGGAGCGCCTTGGAGGGGAAGAACGCGTCGAAGGCGCGTTCGTTGACGCTGACGGCGCCCGTTCCCGGGCGGAGAAACACACGAGCGGTCGAGGTCTTGCGCCGACCAGTGCCGTAGTACTGAACTGCTGCCACGTTTACGCGACCTCGAGCTTTGAGGGTTTCTGCGCCGTGTGCGGGTGGTCCGGACCGGCGTACACTTTCAGCTTGCGAT
The DNA here is from genome assembly GCA_023265155.1 of Acidobacteriota bacterium. GTDB lineage: Bacteria > Acidobacteriota > Vicinamibacteria > Vicinamibacterales > CAVVIG01 > JBGOTP01. The sequence goes on along the minus strand of JAHFUL010000003.1, from coordinate 32,843 downwards.
ACATCGACGCGCCCATCGTGGTCTTGGGCAGCATCCCGTGAATGGCATCCTCCACAATCCGTTCGGGATGCTGCTGCCGCACGATCCGCGCACGGGTTTCCCGCAGCCCGCCTTCATACCCCGAATGCTGGCGATAGATTTTCTGGTCTTCTTTGCGGCCCGTGAGCCTCACCTTCGCCGCGTTAACGACGATGACGTGGTCGCCGGTATCGATGAACGGCGTGTAGATTGGCTTGTGCTTGCCCTGGAGCAGCCGCGCGGCTGCGGTGGCGAGGCGGCCGAGCACCTTGCCGTCCGCGTCGATGAGATGCCAGCGCGCGCTCCCCGCGACGTGTTTCGCGGAGGCGATAAACGTAGACATTGAGTGTGTCCCGGCGAGCGTCGGGCCCGCGCTTCCAGGCGGGCTCTTCGACCCGCTCCGGATTCTTCCCAAAAACCGTTGTAAGGGGATCCGGTCTGGCCCGCGGCTCTCTTCGAACCCTTCGGTCCGGTGGGCGCGGACAACGGCAAACCCAAATCATACGGACCTTTGTAGGCACTGTCAAGCGGCGTGCCCGTCTGGCCGATAAGAGTAAGTGGCCTTATTTTCGCGCTTGCACCCGCGCCGACGCTACAGGACTGTAATCGGTGAAGGAACTGAAGTCGGCATGGTGGCGCGACGCGGGTCTGGTCGCAATTTTCGCCATCGGACACGGGAATTGGCCGTTTGTTCCAGGAATTCCGACGGATGAGGTTGGTATCCACTTTGTAGTCTCGAGGAGGTCAATGTTTGGTCTGGGTCGGAACAAAGCCGTGGTGGGCCTCGACATTGGCTCGAGCGCGCTCAAGGCCGTCGAGCTGAAGGCCGCCGGCAAGGGCTTCCGGGTGTTGGCATTTGCTCATGAACCGCTTCCGCCCGACAGCATCGTCGACGGCGCCATCATCGACGGAGCAGCGGTGGCCGGCGCGATCGGCCGCCTGTTCGGCAACAAGGCGTTCAAAGCGAAGAACGTGGCCGCGTCGCTTTCCGGGAACGCGGTGATTGTCAAGAAAATCAATCTGCCGGTGATGACCGAGGCGGAGCTGGGCGAGTCGATCTATTGGGAAGCCGAACAATACATTCCGTTCGATATCCAGGACGTCAACCTGGACTACCAGATTCTCGATCCCGGAACGGGCCCCGAATCCACCGGCACGATGGAAGTGCTCCTTGTCGCGGCGAAGAAGGAGAAGATCGCCGACTACACCGGTGTCATTTCGCAGGCGGGCCGCGTGCCGGTCGTCGTGGACGTCGATGCCTTTGCCCTGCAGAACGCCTACGAGATGAACTACGGGCCAGAGGCCGGATCGGTCGTCGTCCTGCTCAACGCCGGGGCGAGCGCGATCAACATCAATATTCTGAGCGGCGGGCAGTCGTTGTTCACCCGCGACGTGTCCATGGGCGGCAACGCGTACACAGAAGCCTTACAGAAGGAGCTGAATCTCACGTACGACAACGCCGAGGCGGCGAAGAAAGGCGAGCCGGTCGACAGCGTCACCTTCGACGACGTGCGGCCCGTGCTCCATTCCATGACCGAGAACGTGCTCCTGGAAATCCAGAAGACGTTCGATTTCTTCAAGGCGACGGCGGCCTCCGACCGGATTGACCGGATTCTGCTGAGCGGCGGCGCCGCCTCTGTGGACGGCTTCGCCGAAGCCCTCGCGGAGCGGTTCGGCGCGCCGGTGGAGGTCTTCGACCCCTTCCGGAAGATCGCGTTCGATGCCAGGAAGCTCGGAGTTGTCGATGCTGAGCGGCTCGCGCCGACCGCGGCAGTCGCCGTGGGCCTCGCGCTGAGACGGGCGGGGGATCGATGATCAAAATCAATCTGCTGACCCCTGAGCGGAAGGTCGCGAAGGCGAAGTTCGCGTTTCAGGACGGCCAGAAAATCACCATCGGCTGCAGCGTGCTGCTGATCGCTACGGCGCTGTTCGTCGGCTGGCGCTACTGGGCGGTCGGTCAGGAGTCGGTGAGGCTCGACGAGGAGATCTCGGCGGCGCAGAAAGAAGGGGTGCGGCTGCGTTCGATCATCACGCAGGTTCAGCAATTCGAACAGCGCAAAATCGAGCTCCAGCAGCGCGTGACGCTCATCGAACAGCTCCGCAGGGACCAGACCGGTCCGGTCCACATGCTCGATCAGATCAGCCGCGCGTTGCCGGGGATGCTCTGGTTGACCGACCTGAAACAGTCGGCCGACCCCAATGAGGTGGTCATCAGCGGTAAGAGCACGAGCGTCACCTCGCTCACCGACTTTGTCGCGAACCTCGAGGCGTCCGGTTATTTCAAGCGGTCCGTCGACATTGTGAACAGCCAGACCGACACCACGCCGACCCCGCCAGGGTCGATGGTCTCCTTCAGTATTCGCGCGCAATTTCAGCGTCCAGCAGATGCCGCCGCGCCGCCGGCGACGCTGGGAGCCGCCGCGAATGGGGCGAAACCGGGTTAGTCAACGAAAGGGCTGTCGGGGAGGCCCGATGGCGCTGGAGTAGTTGTTCCGATGGAAATCAGTCTCGCGAAATTGCCGTGGTACGCACAGGTCGGCGCCTTTGTGGCACTCTCCGCTGGCGGCGTGTTCGCCTTTTACACGTACTACGAAGCGCCCGCACGGGCCGACATGGTGTCGCGTCAGAACCAGCTGAAGAAGATACAGGCCGACATCACGATCGGGCTCGCCACGGCCAAGAAGCTCGACGAGTTCCGCACCCAGGTCGACGACCTCGGGGCGCGCCTGAACAACCTCAGCGCAGTCCTCCCGCAGGAGAAGGACGCAGCCGACCTCTTGCGCAGCATGCAGAACGTCGCGATGCAGTCCAACCTCACGATCAAGGGGTTCAAGCCGTCCGCTCCTGTGACCAAGGAGTTGCACGCCGAGTGGCCGATTGCACTGGAGCTCGACGGCACGTACCACAACCTTGCGGTTTTTTTCGACCGCGTCGGCAAGTTCACGCGCATCGTCAACATCAGCGGGCTCTCGATTGAAAGCAACAGTCGACCGACCCCCAATTCCACCATTTCGGCGAAGTGCGTCGCGACGACGTTTGTGTTGCTCGATCCGCTCACCGTGGCCAAGGCGAAACCCAAGCCGGCTCCGGCTCCGAAGAAAGCGGCCTGAGCATGCGCGAGTGCTCATGGTTGGTCGCGCTCGTTCTCGTGCTGCCGCTGCTGGCGTGCGCCCAGGCATCGCCCGAGCCCGCCGCTCCAAGGGCCGCCGCCCCTGCGGGCGCGAAAACCGTGCCTTCCGGATCGACGGCGCTGGAGACGCCGGGGAGAGGTGGGGCCGGCACGACAGGTTCAGCCGTCCCGGACGCGCGAACGGCGGTGCCGCCCGACGCCTACGTGTATCAAGTGGACGGGCGCCGCGATCCGTTCATCAATGTGCTGACGAGCGGCGTCACCGTGGATCCGCGGGCAACGACGAAGCGGGGCGAAGGCGCAGCCGGACTGGCCGTGAACGAGATCCTGGTGCGGGGCGTCGTGCAGATCAACGGCAGGTTCGTCGCGATGATTCAGGGACCTGATGGCAGGAGTTACAACATCCATCAAGGCGACAAGCTGGCGGATGGAACGGTGAAATCGGTCACCCGAGAGGGTCTCGTGATCGCGCAGGAAGTGAACGACCCGCTGTCGACCGCGAAGCAGCGGGAAGTTCACAAGCTCCTGCGTTCGCTGGAGGAAGCAAAGCAGTGACTTCGACCAAAGTACTCATTGTGTCCACGGCCGTGGCGGTTGCGGCAGTGACCGGTATTCCAGCATTCGCCGCCGGCGGCGGCCCCGCCTCAGGCGTCCGGCTGAAGACCATCAGCTCGCGCATCCACGCGAAGGGCGCTTCGCTGGTGATCGAAGCGACCGAGCCGGTCCCGTACGTGGCCTCCCGCCCCGACGCGCTGACGGTGCTCCTCGATCTGCGCGACGTCGCGTCCGACGGGGTCGCCAACAAGGTCGCCCGCGCCACCGGTCCGATTGCGCGTGTCGCGCTCGAAGCCACCGATTTCATGGGCACGCCGGTTTCGCGGGTGCGCGTCTCGCTTACCGAGGCCGTCGCGTACCGCGTGCGAAGCGAGCGGAACACCATCGTGGTCGACTTCGATCGGATCGCGGACCGCAGTGTATCTGTCGCGCCGATCGGGTCCGGCAAGCCGCCGGATGCGATGCAGGCGCTGGCGAAGTCGAAGGTTGCGGCCGTCGATGCGATTCTGGCCCTTGCCCTCTCCACGCCCGCTCCGATCCTTCCGGCAGGAACGGCGGCCCTGCTCACCCTCGATTCCCAGCAGCAACCCACCGCGCCGCCGCCGGCAACGGTCGCCGCGTCGTCGCAGGATCAACCGAAGAAATACACAGGTGAGCTGAGCAACTGGAGTCTCGAGGACGCCGATGTGCTCGGCGTACTGAAGCTCATTCAGGACATCAGCGGCCTCAACATGGTGTTCGACCCGGGCATATCAGGGAAGGTAAGCCTGGTGCTGACCCAGGTGCCCTGGGACCAGTTGCTCGACGTGGTGCTCAAACAGGCCAAGCTCGGCGTCGTCGTCGAGGACACGATTGTTCGCGTCGCCCCGCTCTCGGTGCTGTCCGACGAGCAGGTTCAGCGACGCAAGCTTGCCGATGAACAGGCGCTGTCGGGCCAGCTGGTCACCGTGAACAAGACGCTCAGCTACTCGAGGGCGGCCGATATGCCGCCGTTGCTGAAGAATCTGTTGTCGACGCGCGGTCAGATCTATGTTGATGACCGGACGAACACGCTGATCGTCACGGATCTGCAGGGCCGGCTCGACAACGTCTGGAGCCTCGTCGGGCAGCTTGATCGCGCGCAGCCCCAGGTCGAGATCGAAGCGCGCATCATCCAGACGAGCACCGACAATGCACGTCAGCTCGGCGTGCGGTGGGGCTTCAATGGGCGCGCCGACGCAGCCCTTGGCAATACGACGAACCTCGCGTTCCCGAACAACGGCAGTCTGGGGGGACGACTGGGCTCCGATGAGGTGCGCGGAGGCACCGCCGTCAACCTCGCGGTTCCCGCGACAAGCGCTGTCGGCTTGGCCCTCGGATCGGTGAACGGAGCCTTCAATCTGGATGTGGAGCTCACGGCCCTCGAGCGTGCGGGCACCGTGAAGCTGCTCTCGACACCAAAAGTGTCAACCCTCAACAACGTCGAAGCCGAAATCGCGCAGGGGGTGCAAGTGCCTTATCAGACGTCGGCGAACAACACCGTTGTGACAGGCTACAAGGACGCCGCGCTGATTCTGAAGGTGAAGCCGCAAATTACGACGGCTGGCACGGTGATCATGAATATCTCGGTCGACAACGGCTCGGTTGGTGAAATCTTTCCCGACGGCGTGTCGATCAATACCCAGCGTGCCAACACGACTGTGCTCGTGAATGACGGTGAGACGACGGTCATTGCCGGCATCTATCAGGGTAACCAAGCTGCGACGAACAACCGTACGCCCGGCTTGAGCCGGATACCGATTCTCGGCTGGCTCTTCAAGAACGAGATTCTGAGTGAGCAGAACAAAGAGCTGCTCATCTTCATTACCCCGCGCATCATCAAGTAGGGAAGGGACGGGATGGGTCGAATGCGAGGCGGAACATACTTCTTCGGGCTCGCGGTGATCGTGGCCGTGAGCGTTTCTTGCGGGTCGGTCGTGCGCCAGGGCCGATCACCGGTGTACCTGGTGATCGATTCGCTGCAAGGGCAGCGCGGCGGACTGAACGGTACCTTCGGGAATCCCGTTCCGTCGGACGTCGTGACCAATGTCACGTCTCCCGCGCCGTGCAGCACGACCTCTCCCTGTGCGACGGTCTTCTCCGATAACGGTCGGGTGACGCTTCGCGCGGAGCTGAAGGATCCGACGAGCCTCACGGGGCCGACGCCGACCAACGACGTGACCATCACGCGCTACCACGTGGCCTATCGAAGGTCCGACGGCCGGCACCTGGAGGGGATTGATGTGCCCTTTGCGTTCGATGGCGCCACGACCGGCACCATTCAAGCCGGGACATCGACCCAGCTTCCGTTCGAGCTCGTGCGGATCGTGGCGAAGGAGGAATCGCCCCTCGTGAACCTCGTCGCGAGCCCCACCATTGTCACGATGATCGCCGAAATCACGTTCTACGGAAGCGATCAGGCGGGCAATGCGGTAAGGGTGACCGGACTTATTCAGGTCGATTTCGGCAACTTCGGGGATTTCTAATCATGGGCAAAGCGTTCTTCCGTCCAACAGGTCTGCTGGCCATCGTGCTGCTGTCGGCCTGCACGGTTCACAACTCCGATGTGCCGGGCCTCAGCGGGCCGTCGGAAGGCTCGGGCCCGCTCCAGCCGCCGATCCAAAGCCCCACGGCGCGCTTCTCGTTTGATCCGTCGACTCCCCCTGCGCATGCGGCCGTCCAGTTCAATGGCGGCTTGAGCTGCCCCGGGCCAGCCGACCCGAATGCGACGACGCCCTGCGGGAATACGAACGCGACGATCACGTCCTACAACTGGACCTTCGGCGATGGGTCGAGCGGATCGGGCGCTGCGGCCGGTCATGTGTTCCACGGGGCATCGACGTTCGCCGTCGCCCTGACAGTGACCAACAGCAGCGGCCGGACGCATACCACGGCTCACAGCGTTCCTGTGTCCGAGGGCTTTGCGCCGACCGCGGACTTCAGTTTCTCTCCGGCAGATCCAGAGCCGCACCGCTCGGTCGTATTCGACGGTCACCCCTCCACGCCCGGCGTCGGCCACACGATCGTCAGCTGGGTCTGGGGATTTGGCGACTTCGATCAGCCAAATCCAGGGCAGGGCGCCATCGTTTCTCACCAGTACTTCCTCCTTGGGAGCTTCACGGTTACTCTGACCGTCACCGACGAAGCGGGGCAGAGCGCAACCACGACGAAGACCGTGAACGTCAAACCGCGCGCGTAGCTGGATGGCTGACAACCCGCGCATTGAAGACCTTCGACGCCGGGTCGAGAAGGACCCGGCGTCGATTGCGTTTGCGCAGCTCGCGGAGGAATATCGCCGAGCCGGGCGGCCGCAGGAATCGATTGAGGCCTGCAGGGCGGGGCTCGCGCGTCATCCGGGTTACCTGTCTGCCCGCGTGACGCTCGGCCGGGCGTTGCTCGAGCTGAGACAGCTCGACGAAGCGCAGCACGAGCTCGAGGTGGTCCTCAAGAGCGCCCCCGAAAATCTTGCCGCCATCCGCGGGCTCGCCGAGGTGCACCACGAACGCGGATCGCTGGCAGACGCGCTGACGTATTACAAGGCGGCCCTCGCCCTGGCTCGCAACGACCCCGACTTGGACGAGACCGTTGCAGATCTGACCCGTAAGCTTGGGCCGCAGAGACGGCCCGATCCGGAAGATGGCCTTTCGTTCGACGAGATGCAGCGGGAGCTGTCGGCGCACGCCGGGCCGCTGCCGACCCTGCGCGAGACGCCGCCGCCGGCTCCGTACACGCCGCGGGAACCACCAGCGCCGACTGTGCTACAGTCGCCGTCGGATTTGGATCCGTTGCAGGCTCACGAGTCAGCGCGTCGGCGCGAGAGCGACGCGCGCGCGGTGCTTACCCTCGCCGCGCTCGAACAGTGGCTCAGCGCGATCGCCGCCAACCATGTCGCACGCACCCAGCCACGCGCTTGACGAGCGTCACATCACGATTCGGCGTGCGATGGCCGAGCAGTCGCTCGACGCGCTCGTCGTCACCGCCCTGCCGAACATCCTCTACCTGACGAACTTCAGCGGCAGTTCGGGGATCGTCGTCGTGACGGCCAATCGCCTGCTGTTCATCACCGACTTCCGATACGTTTCAGCCATGTCCGAAACCCGCGGAACGGGTCACGAATGTCCCGGCCTCGAGCTCGTGACCGTCGAGAGCACCTACGATCTGACGCTCGCGGACCTGCTCGCCGGAATGCCATCGGCGCGGATTGGTTTCGAGGCGGCGAATCTGTCAGTGGCTCGGCATCGCTGGCTGCAGACCGCCCTTGGCACGAGGACGACCGTTCCGGAACTGGTGCCGACCGAAGGCGTCGTCGAACGGGCGCGTGTCAGGAAAGATGCCTATGAGCTGATGGTGCTCCGGGAAGCCGCCCGCCGGCTCTCGGGCGTGGCGTCGGCGATGGTCGCCGACGTGCGCCCGGGCCGAACGGAGCGCGACGTCGCGATGGCGATTGACTGGCGCATCCGGGACGCGGGGTTCGAGCGGTCGGCGTTTGAGACGATCGTCGCGGCCGGACCAAACGCGGCGCTGCCCCACGCGAGACCTGGAGAGCGAAAGTTAGCCGAAGGCGACCTGGTCGTGCTGGACTTTGGCGGCGTGTACGACTCATACTGCGTCGACCTCACCCGCACCGTGGCGGTGGGACACGCGTCGGCGCGCGCTCGAGAAGTCTATGGGGCCGTGCTGAAGGCGCACGATCTGGCAATCGAGGCCGTCAAGCCGGGCATCTCGAGATTCCAGATCGACGGCGCGGCTCGTGCTTCGCTCGCCGGCGCGGGGATGGCCGAGGCGTTCGGCCACGGCACCGGGCACGGCCTCGGGATCGAAGTGCACGAGGAGCCGCGGATTTCGCGCCGGCGGCCTGGAGTGGACGCGGAAGGCCCGGAAGGCCCGGAAGGCGCTGTCCACGACGACCTGGTGGCGCCAGGGATGGTGTTCACAATCGAGCCCGGCGCGTATTTCCCGGGCTGGTCGGGCGTCCGAATCGAGGACGATGTGCTGGTGACCGATACGGGAGTGGAATTGCTGACGCACGTCACGACTGACCTGTTGGAAATCTAAAAGAATCCAAGAATCCAAGGATCTGAGAATCAAAGGAATCGGAATCCAGATCCTCAAATCCTTAGATTCTTACATCTACAAGATGGACCTTGACCAACTGAGCCAGATTCTCAAGCTCGTGCGCGACCACGATTTCGCCGAGTTCGAAATCGAGCACGAGGGGTTGCGGCTCAAGGTCCGCAAGGAGGGCAACGGCCAGGTTGTGACGGCCGCCGGATCGGGTCCGGTGCTTGCGGCCCCCGTCGCTGCTCCTGCTGTGCCGGCGCCGGCCGCGCCGTCAGCCGTGCAGAGTGGGGCTGCTGTCGCTCCCAGCCCGGGGGCGCCTGGGGCGCCTGGGGCAGACGACGAAATCGAGCTGGCCGTAGTCAAGTCGCCGATTGTCGGAACGTTCTATCGCTCACCCGAACCGGGCGCGGCGCCCTTTGTCGACGTCGGATCGATGATCAAGAAGGGGCAGGTGCTCTGTGTCATCGAGGCGATGAAGCTGATGAACGAAATCGATGCCGAGTGCGACGGCGAGGTCATGAGCATCTACGTCGAGAACGGACAGCCCGTGCAATACGGAGAACGCCTGTTCGCCATCAAGACGAAATAAATGTTCAAGAAAATCCTGATTGCGAACCGCGGCGAGGTGGCCCTGCGAATCATTTTCGCGTGCCGCGAGCTCGGCATCAAGACGGTCGCCGTGTACTCGGAGGCGGACGAGAATTCCCTGCACGTGCGGTATGCGGATGAAGACATCTGCATCGGCCCGGCCCGCAGCGCCGACAGTTACCTGAATGTGCCGGCGGTCATCAGTGCGGCCGAAGTCACCGGTGCCGACGCGATCCATCCTGGCTACGGATTCCTCGCAGAGAGCGCGTATCTCGCGGAAGTCTGCGAAGCGTGCCACATCAAGTTCATCGGTCCCGATCCTCAGGTGATCCGTTTGATGGGCGACAAAGCCCGCGCGCGCCGCGTCATGAAGAAAGCCGGCGTGCCCATCCTCCCCGGCAGCGAGGGTCTGATCGAGAGCGAGGAGAAGGCGCTGAAGGTGGCGAAGGATATCGGCTATCCGATCATCATCAAGGCGACAGCCGGCGGGGGCGGACGCGGCATGCGCGTGGTCCGCTCTGCGGGGGAGCTGCCGCAGGCCTACAAAACCGCACAGCGCGAGGCAGAGGCGGCCTTCAGCGTGGGCGACGTGTACGTCGAAAAGTACGTCGAATCGCCGCGCCACATTGAATTCCAGGTCCTCGGTGATCACTACGGCAACCTCGTGCACCTCGGCGAGCGCGAATGTTCCATTCAGCGGAGGCATCAGAAGCTCGTCGAGGAATCGCCGTCGCCCGCGCTGAGCGAGAAGATTCGCCGGCGAATGGGAGGCATCGTCGTTGACGCCGCCAAAGCCGTGCAGTACCGGAACGCCGGGACGTTCGAGTTCCTGATGGATCCCGACGGCCGTTTCTACTTCATGGAGGCGAACACACGGCTTCAGGTCGAGCACCCGGTGACCGAGATGGTGACGGGCATCGACATCGTCAAGGAACAGATCCGCGTCGCCGCCGGCGAGCGCCTCTCGTTCAAACAGAGCGAGGTGGTCTTCACCGGGCACTCCATCGAGTGCCGCGTGAATGCCGAGGATCCCGACACGTTCGTGCCGTCTCCGGGTCTCATCCACGTGTTCAGCGTGCTGAGCGGCCCAGGCGTGCGCGTCGAGACGCTGGCGCATTCCGAGTGCACGATCTCGCCGTACTACGATTCGATGATCGCCAAGATCATCACCCACGGCCGCGACAGGTCCGAGGCGATCGCGCGCATGCGCCGGACGCTGGAGATGTCGGTCGTTGAAGGCATCAAGACCAACATCCCGATGCACCTGCGCATCCTGGTGGATCCCGACTTCGTCGCCGGCAAACTGAGCACCTCGTTCATGGAACGATTCCTCGCGCGTCCGCGTCCAGACGGGCGTCTGGCCGAAGCGGTCTAGGAGATTGGGGATTAGGGATTGGGGATTAGGGATTAGGGATTAGGGATTGGGGATGGGGATTGGGAATTGGATCCCCGCCAAGCGAGACGGCTCGTCGCGTCGTACTCGTAGCGCAGGACTTCAGTCGCGTCGTACTCGTAGCGCAGGACTTCAGTCCTGCCGTCGTAGCACTGCTAAACCTCGGCTCGGGTCCGCGCGGCGGCGAACGTCCTGTCGAACAACGTGCTCTCCGGTCAATCTCCGCATCAATTCAGCGCTCATGAAGCTACCGAGGAGCCCCCTTCACGCGATCTGCGATGCCGATGCCTGCGAGCGCGCGGGATGGACCCTCGTCGACCTCGCCTCCGCGTGTCTCGATGGAGGCGCTCGGGTGCTGCAGATCCGGGCCAAGCACGCGTCGAGCCGCTGGCTGTTCGAGACCACTCTTGCAGTGATCGAGCGAGCCCGATCGGCGGGTGCGGTCGTGATCGTCAACGATCGCCCCGACATCACGCGGCTGGCTGCCGCGGACGGTGTGCACGTCGGGCAGGACGACCTTGCTCCAGGCCTCGTGCGATCGGTTGCGGGTCCCGGGGCAATTGTCGGACTCTCCACGCACACGGTCGGTCAGATACAGGCGGGGGCCGGCGAGCCGGTGAACTACATCGCCATTGGCCCGGTCTTCGGGACTGCCACGAAGGAGACGGGGTACGACGCCATCGGTCTTGATCGGGTCCGCGAGGCGTCGGCTCATGCGCGCGCGCGCGCGCTGCCGCTCGTGGCCATTGGTGGCATCACGCTGGAGCGCGCGCCGGCGGTGATCCAAGCAGGAGCAGAGGCGGTGGCGGTGATTTCCGATCTCCTGGCCACCGGAAATCCGGAAGCGCGGGTCAGGGCATTGCTCGCCGCGCTCGCGTAGCAAGAGGACAGACAGCGCAGAGTCCGCAGAGCACCCCAGAGACGATTTCGGGGCGCTGGGGACACGTTCGTTGAGAGTCTTCGCCACTGGGCCAACCAGAAGAGCAACGCCCCACCAGCGAGGAACACGGAGCAAAAGACGAGGAGGACAACGACATGGGACGCAGAGGCGGCCGAGCACGCAGAGACGGACGTGTGACAATCGGGATCGAGATATCGCCAGGCGCTCGACGCGGTCGGCCTGGTGAGCAGGCCGACCGGCGCGGCACATCGAATCGCGGACGAACGATTCGGTGTGATCTCAATTGTGCGTGGCCCTTTGGTAGAATCGCCGCCGTTGACTGATTACCGTCAAACGGCTTCTTGGCAAGTAGGGCAAACCACCATGCGTTCACTGCTGATTCCGCTCGTGATCGTCGGTATGTTGGGCTCATCCCCTCGCACCCAGACGCCCTCCCAAACACTCGACGCGTACGTGATCGACGTCGAGGGCGGTGAGGCGACGCTCTTCGTTTCTCCGTCGGGCGAATCGATGCTGGTTGACACCGGCTGGCCGGGTTTCGACGGCCGTGACGCCGATCGCATCGCGGTGGTTGCCAGAGAGGCGGGGATCAAGCAGATCGATTACCTGGTCGTGACCCATTTCCATGCCGACCACATGGGTGGCGCGGCGCAATTGGCTGCGCGCCTTCCGCTTCGCCGATTCATCGACCACGGCACGACCGTGGATCGGGGCGACGCCGCGCAGGCGGCCTTTCAGGCGTATGCGGAGGTCCGTCGCCAGGGCGTTCACGTCGAGGCTCAGCCCGGCGACAAGATCCCGATCGCTGGCCTGAGCGTGCGGGTGATTGCGGCGGGCGGCTCAGTGCTCCGGAGTCCCCTCGAGGGCGCCGGCATGTCGAATGCTTTGTGTGGCCCCTTCACGTTCCAGGGGCCGGAGATCACCAGTCGGGCGGCCGACGCAGAGGACAGTCGCTCGGTCAGCCTCTCGGTCGCGTACGGCGCGTTTCGGACGGTCATCATGGGCGATCTCACGTGGAACAAGGAGCACGACCTCATGTGTCCCAACAACAACGTGGGCACTGTCGATGTCTATTTGGTATCGCATCATGGTTCCGAGACGTCCGGGTCGGAGGCTCTCGTTCACGCGCTTGGGCCGCGCGTCGCGATCATGAACAATGGTCCGCGCAAGGGCGGCGCCATCCAGACCTTTCAGATTCTCCGCGCGTCGCCTGGTCTCGAGGACCTCTGGCAGAATCATTACTCGGTGCCTGGCGGCGAGCAGCACAATCGGCCCGAAGCATTTATCGCGAACCTCGAAGACAGCCGTCCCGCGGCGCCAGCCACGCAACCTCCGCCCGTCCACATGGGCGCGGCGAACTGGATCAAGTTGTCGGCACAGGCCGATGGAAGCTTCACCGTGACCAACAGTCGAACCGCATACACCAAACGCTACGCGGCGCAGAGGCGATAAGAGCCAGTCGTGTTTGCGGATCTTCATCTTCCGAAGCCCTGAAGGTGGCGGAGCGCGTTGCAGAAGTCATCAAGGAAGCTGGCATGGAGCCAGTCATCTGGAACAGCAGCCGCTTCATGTTGGAATGACCCTGCTCGAAACAAAAGGCGGAGGAGCACTGGGAGCATTCCGGCCTGTTCGGCTCATCGTGCTTGTGACTCCGTACTGTTCGGGTGATTGCCTTGAGCAGGCGTCATGAAGTCCGGGCCGCACTACTCGCCCAGATAGGCCTCGCGGACGCGCGGATCGCCGGCGATCGCGGCCGCCGTCCCCTGAAAGCTCACCTCGCCTGTCTCCAGCACGTAGCCCCGGTCGGAGTGTTTGAGCGCAGCGTTCGCATTCTGCTCGACCAGCAGCACGGTGGTGCCCGCCGCCTTGATCTCGTCGATGGTCGTGAAGATCGTGTGACAGACGAGCGGCGCCAGGCCGAGTGACGGCTCATCGAGGAGGAGCAGCTTGGGATGCGACATGAGCGCCCGGGCAATGGCCAGCATCTGCTGCTCGCCTCCCGAGAGCGTTCCGGCCCGCTGCTTCATGCGTTCCTCGAGGCGCGGGAACAGTGTGAACCCGCGCTCCATGTCGCGCTTCACTTGCGCGTAGTCCTTCACCAGGTACGCGCCCATTTCCAGGTTCTCGACGACGGTGAGGTTCGCGAAGATGCCGCGGCCCTCGGGCGCCATCGAGATCCCGCGGGCGACGAGCGTGTGCGCTGGCAGTCCGGCGATGTCTTGACCCTCGAAGACGATCCGTCCGCTCCTGGGCGTCAACAGCCCCGTGATCGCGCGGAGCGTCGTCGACTTGCCCGCGCCGTTCGCCCCGATCAGCGTGACGACCTCTCCGACATTGACCGTGAGGGACACGTCGTGCAGAGCGTGGATCGCGCCGTAGAAGACGTTGAGGTTCTCGAGTGTGAGCATGACCTAATCGACGGGTGATGATGATCCAGTGCTGGCGTCGACGATCACCGCATCCCTCGGCAGGCTCGGGATGCCCTGAGCTTGTCGCCCCTCGACGTGGCTCGGGGCGACCCTGAGCTCGTCGAAGGGTCGAAGGGCAGAGCTCGCTGAGCGCGCAGGGAGTACGACGAGGCCTGTCGTACGGATGGCATGACCGCCCGGTCTCTGCGATCTCTGCGGGTTCTGCGGTGTACGTCGTCTTTGGTGACGGTTCCGATCCAGCCAGGACACGCCTTTACCCGCCTCCAAGGTACGCCTCGATGACCTTCCGGTTTTTCTGAATCTCCCGCGGCGTGCCGATCGCAATCGCTTCGCCGTAGTCCATCACCTGAATCGTCTCGCAGATGCCCATCACCACTTTCATGTTGTGCTCGACCAGCAGGATGGTCAGCGCGAACTCGTCGCGCAGGCGCCGGATCAGGTGCATGAGGTCGAACGACTCCTGCGAGTTCATGCCGGCGGCCGGTTCGTCGAGCAGGAGGAGCTTGGGATCGGTGGCCAGGGCGCGCGCAATTTCCAGCCGTCGCTGACTGCCGTACGGGAGGCTCGTGGAGCGCTCGTCAGCCAGCTGGTCGAGGTCGAACAGTTTCAGCAGGCTCATCGCCCGCTCGCGAGACTCCTGCTCTTCGCGGTGATGGCGGGTGGTGCCCAAAACCGCGTCGGCAAGGGTCTGGCGGCTTCGAAGATGGCGCGCCGCCATGACGTTTTCGAGCACGGTCAGGTCCGGAAAGAGGCGGATGTTCTGAAACGTTCGCGCGATGCCCAACCGGGTGATCGCGTAGGGCTTCTTTCCATCGATGCGCGCGCCATCGAAATGGATCTCGCCCGCGGTCGTGTCGTACACCCCGGTCAGCAGATTGAAGACGGTGGTCTTGCCCGCGCCATTCGGCCCGATGAGTCCGTACAGCGCGCCACGGGCCACGTCCATCGTGAAGGTCTTGACGGCCGTGATCCCGCCGAAGCTCTTCGTGACGCTCCGCGTCTGGAGAAGTGAGGACGCGTCGATCATCTGGCCAGTCCTCCAGTCCCCGATCGTCCGATCGGCTGCTTCGTTCGGCGGCCGGCTCCCAGCCAACTCCAGCTGAGCTCCCGCCGCCCGAGCAGGCCTTGCGGCCGGAAGATCATCATCAGAATGAGCAGCAGGGCATACACCACCATCCGCAGTCCGGGAAACTGCCGATCGAACGTTCGCAGGGCTTCTGGCAGCACGGTCAGAATCGTGGCTCCGAGGGTCGCGCCGGTAATCGAGCCGATCCCGCCCAGCACGATCATGACGATCACTTCGATCGACTTCACGAAATTGAGGTTCTGGGGATTGAGAGGATTGGCGAACAACTGGCCGGACAGCCCGCCCGCCACGCCCGCGAAGGCCGCGCTGATGACGAAGGCGAGCACCTTGTGGCGCGTCGTGTTGATGCCCATGGCCTCGGCGGCAATCTCGTCTCCCCGGATCGTCGCGAGCGCATGACCAAAGGTCGACGTCGCGATGTTGCGCACGACCATGATCGTCAGGATGGCCATGGCGAAAATCCAGAAGAAGTTCGTGATGGGAATCGCATCGGTGAATCCGGTGGCGCCGCCGACCGCCGGGATGTTGAGGATGAGGACGCGGATGATCTCGGAGAAGCCGAGCGTGACGATCGCCAGATAGTCGCCCCTGAGCCGTAATGAAGGAATGCCAACGAGCAATCCCGCCAGCGCCGCTGCGAGCGCTCCGACCGCAAGGCTCGCGACCATCGCGAGCGACGCGCCCACGCCGTCACTGAGCGTGCTGCCGGCCAGCGCTGCGATCGCCTTCCCGTGATAGACGGTGAGGTAGGTCGCGGTATATCCGCCCACGGCCATGAATCCCGCGTGCCCGATCGAAAACTGCCCGGCGAGCCCGTTGATCAGGTTCAGGCTCACGGCGAGCGTGACGTTGATGCCAATGAGGTTGATGATGCGGGCGTAGTAGGGATTGATCTGAAAATTGCCGAGGCCGTGCTCGAACATCTGGTTGAGCGCGACCAGGGCTGCGGTCCCGAGGCCGATGGCGAGCAGTTTGCGGGAGAGGCGCACGAACCTAGACCTTCTCTGTCGTGGCGGTCCCCATGATTCCCGCAGGTCTGAACAGCAGGATGAGAATGAGCACGCTGAAGGCCACCGCGTCGCGGTACGTCGAGTACGCAGTCGCGCCAAGCCAGGTTTCCATCAATCCGATGAGGACTCCGCCCACCATCGCGCCGGGGATGCTGCCGATCCCGCCGAGCACGGCTGCGACGAATGCCTTCAGTCCGGTCATCAGGCCCATCAACGGGTCGATCCTCGGAATCGCCAGGGCCACCATCACACCTCCGGCCGCCGCCAGCGCCGACCCCAGGGCGAAGGTGAACGCGATGACGAAATCCGTGTTGATGCCCATCAGCTTCGCGACCGAGAGGTTGAAGGAGGTCGCCCGCATGGCCTTGCCGATCTTTGTCCGGTGCACCACGAATTCCAGGCCGAACATCACGACCACGGCGACGATGATGATGAGCAGGCTTTGATTCGTGATCTGCACCCCCCCGAACGCGTAGGTGCGGGAGCGAATCATCTGCGGAAAGAAGCGGGGCGTTGCTCCGAAGACCACCTGTCCGCCGTACTCGAGGAGCAGCGAGACGCCGATTGCCGTGATGAGCGACGTGAGGCGTGAATGGGACCGGACCGGCCGATAGGCGAATCGCTCGATGAGCACGCCGATGCACGCGCAGATCCCCATGGAACCGATCGTCACGACGATCGTCCCGAAGATCGACGGATTGGCATCCAGCTCGAGGGCGTTGGCGATGAAATATCCCGCAAACGCCCCGAGCATGTACACATCGCCGTGAGCAAAATTGATGAGGCGCAGGACGCCGTACACCATCGTGTACCCGAGGGCGATGAGGGCGTAAATGGCGCCGAGTGAAAAACCGTTGATGAGCTGCTGGAGGAACGTTTCCACGATCGACTAGCCCGGATTGATCGTGGCCTTGTAGACGAACTTCACCTCGCCGTTGACGAACGTGACCTGTTGAATCACCGCCGGCTTGTCAACGTTGCGCTTCTCGTTCATCTTCAGCCGGCCGGTGACGCCCGGGAGGTCGGCCGACGCCAGCGCGTTGCGCACTTTGGGGCCCTCGGTCGATCCGGCCCGCGTCATGGAGTCGGCGAGCACCTTCACTGCATCGTAGGCCAGCGCGGCGATCGCGTCCGGCTCGCGGTTGTATCTTGCGCGGTACGACTTCACGAACGTCTGCACGAGCGGGTCGGGGTTGTCGGCCGAATAGTGATTCGAGATATAGGTGTTGTTGAGCGCCTCGCGGCCGTTCTTGAGCGCGTCTCCCACCCAGCCGTCGCCGCCGAGAATCGGCATGGTCATGCCGAGCTCCCGCGCCTGACGCGTGATGATCGCCGCCTCCGGATAGTAGCCGGTGACGAAAACGGCCGCAGGTTTCTGGCTGCGGACCTGGGTCAGGATCGCCTTGAAGTCGGAGTCGCCCGATGTGTAGCTGACCGGATCGAGCACCTCGCCGCCGAGCGCCTTGAAGTGGCTCGCGATCGAGTCGGTGAGACCGACCGAGTAATCCTGCTGAATATCCTTGAGGATGGCGACCTTCTTCGCTTTGAGATCGTTGAAGGCGAATTTGGCCAGAACTTCACCCTGGAACGGATCGATGAAGCAGACCCGGAAGATGTAATCGCCCACCTCGGTGACGCGCTCGTTGGTGGACGAGGGCGTAATCATGGGGATCTGGAACTTCTGGGCGATGGGCGCCGCGGCCAGCGAGCGGCGACTGGCGACCTCGCCCAGCACCGCCACGACCTTGTCCTGCGAAATGAGCTTCGTGACGGCGTTCGAGGCTTCTTCGGGCTTGCTCTGGTCGTCTTCGATGAGCAGCCTGAACTTGCGCCCGCCGAGGAGTCCCCCCGCAGTGTTGATTTCCTCGACGCCAAGCTCGGTGCCTTCTTTCGACGACTGACCGAAGGAGGCGCCGTCACCGGTCAGCGATCCGTACATCCCGACGACGATCTCCCCGCCGCTGTCGGCTGCTGCGCCTTGCCGGCGCTCGCATGCGCCAGCCAGCGAGAGCATCACCACGCCTGCGACGAAGGGACCCATCCGCCGCATCTGGGATGTCCACCGGGTCTGTAGATATCGTCCGGAATGCGCACCGCTAGCCATCAATGTCCTCCGCGTACTGGCCCGACAAGGGGGTCAGACCCCTTTTCTACTCGCGCAAAGAAAGGGGTCAGACCCCCGTTCAGCCCCGAGACTATCACTGACTGCGCCGCGCATGCAGAATCCGGCATGTCGCGCGAAAAGTCAACGTGGCTGGATCCCCGCCAACAGCGCGCGTGGTGCCGATGAGGCTGCCAGATCGAACTAGAATGGCGTCGCAGAGGATCGATATGGAGCCGGCGTTCTGATGGCCGCGCGTCTACTCAATGGCCAGGCCATCGCTGACCAGATTCGGGCGGAGGTGCGGCCCGCCATCGACGCGTTCACCGCGCGCGCCGGACGGCCACCGGGGCTTGGCATCGTCCTCGTCGGCGACGATCCGGCGTCGGCGATCTACGTCCGGCTCAAACTGAAATCTGCAGGCGAGAATGGACTGCGCGCCGATCTGGAGCGTCTGCCGGCCTCGGCGTCGCTCGCCGAGCTCGTGAGCGTCGTGGACCGGCTCAATCGAAGCGACGCGCACGATGGCATTCTCGTGCAATCGCCCCTGCCCGATGCCATGGGTCCCGATGCCGAGCGCCGGGTGTTCGACGCGATCGCCGCGGAGAAGGACGTCGACGGGTTCCACCCGACGAGCGTCGGGCGGCTGGTGCAGAACCGGCCCACGATCGCTGCAGGCACACCGTCCGGGGTCATCGAGCTGCTGGAGCGATCGGGCATCGGCATCGCCAGTCAGCGTGCCGTGGTCATCGGACGGAGCGACATCGTCGGCAAGCCGATGGCGCTGCTGCTGCTGCATCGGAATGCGACGGTCACGATCTGCCATTCGCGAACGACTGATCTCGCCGTCGTGGCGAGACAGGCGGACATCCTGGTGTCGGCTATCGGGCGTCCGGGATTTGTCACCGCCGATTTCGTCAAGCCCGGCGCGACTGTCATCGATGTCGGGACGACCCACGTGACCGATCGGGCGACCGTGGAGCGGTTGTACATCGCGGGCTCCGTGCGACGCGAGACGTTCAACCGCCGCGGGTCGCTGGTGGTGGGCGACGTGCACCCCGAGGTCGTCGACGTGGCGGGAGCGCTGACGCCGGTTCCCGGCGGAGTTGGCCCGCTCACCGTCGTTATGTTGTTGAAGAACACACTGCGCGCGGCTGAACTGCGACTGGAGAATAGGGGCAGGTAGGGCAGGTAGGGCAGGTGGGGCAGGTGGGGCTAGGTGGGCCAGGTAGGGCAAGCGGTACTCGTAGCGCGGACCTTTAGGTCTGCCGTTCAAGCAGGACTAAAAGTCCTGCACTACGAGTACGACGAACGATAAGCAAGCGGTACTCGTAGCGCGGACCTTTAGGTCTGCTTCAAGCAGGACTAAAAGTCCTGCACTACGAGTAACCGACCGTCCCACCAGCCTTACCAGGCCGACCGGCCCAACCAGCCCCAGTTATATGAAGCGAGTCGCTCTGACCGGAGGCATCGCGACGGGGAAGAGCTATGTCCTCGAACGATTCAGGCGCCTTGGCGTGCCCTGTCTCGATGCGGATGAACTAGCCCGCGGCGTCACCGAGGCGGGCACGGAGGGGACGCGCGCGATTGTCGAGCGGTTCGGTCCCGGAATCCTCGATACCGATGGATCGGTCGATCGGCGCAAGCTGGCGACCATAGTCTTCGCCGACGCGGCCGCCAGGCGCGACCTCGAAGCGATTGTGCATCCGGCCGTCTATCGCGCGATCACCGCGGGGTTGCGGGGGTTCGAGCTCGTCGGCGGCTCTCCGCTCGCCATCGTCGACATTCCGCTGCTGTATGAAACGGGCCGGCATGCGGACTTCGATCGCGTCATCGCGACCGTGTGTCCTCGGCCGATGCAGCTCGCCCGACTCCTGAAGCGAGGAATGACCGAACTGGAGGCCGACCAGCGGCTTGCCGCTCAGATGCCGGCGGACGAAAAAGCCGCGCGCGCCGACTTCGTGATCCGCACCGATGGGACGTTTGCCCAGACAGACGCCGGAGTGGAGGAGATTCTCGGGAATTTAGCGATCTGAGGATGTCAGGGTCTAAGGATTTGAGGATCTAAGGATTTGAGGATCCAAGTAAGGTGAGGATCTGGTGCTTCAGGACCCGAGAATACGGAAAAGACGGCGCCGTTGGCATCGGACCCTGGGCTGATGCGCAGGCTCCCCGCACGGCGAGCAGATGATCGCTTCGGGGACTTCGAAGTCGCTCATGCGTCGCCGTGTCGTTGCCGCTGAAGCGCCGCGACGTGTTCGGCCTCCCACTGGTCCCGTGCGCGGCTCATCTCTTCAATCGAGCGGTACTTGTGAACACCTGGCGGAAATCGCCGTGGGTTCGTGCGCCGGCCGAACTCCCAAACGCTCGCGATTGCCCGGTAGAGCTCTGGATCGCCGGGCCGGCGCCAGGTCGGCTGGTTCATTTCTTCGACCGAACGAAATTTGCGTACGGGCATCAGTCCTTCTCCAGGTCAAAACGGCGGCGAAGGAGTTCCGCGTCGGCCCGATCTTGTAACCGGATCGTGTCCTTCTTCATCTTGTAGAGCATACGTGGTGTGACGACCGTCACGGTGAGATCCTGACAGGGCACCCGCTCGGTCTCGAGGTCAGCAAAAGCAAACGCCTCGCCCAGTCGCGTGAGTATGTCCAGATGAAACGAGCCGCCGGGCGGATTGTATTGGACTGCCGGGTACTCGCCGAGCAGATCCCCTGCCGTGATGTGCTCGATCTCCGGATCGTCATGGACATCCCGCAGCGCCAGTTTCAGCCGATCGATGTTGGCTTCCTCGGGTGCGATAAAGATGTCGAGGTCTTCCGTAAACCGCGCAAGACCGTGGAGGTTCAACGCGACGGCGCCGAAGATCGCGTACTTCACGCCCCTGGATTCGAGAGCGGCGAGCACCCGTTTCAGAACATCGAAATCCATTTGACTGAAGCGCCCTTACGACCACCAGCTCGTTGCCACGGTCGTCGATGACCTTCACGGCCACCTGTTTCTGCTCGCCCGCCTCGAACGGTGCGCTCCGGGCGCCAGCGCGCCAGCCAGGTGAGAACTTCGCCGTGAGCCACGTCTCAGCCCATCGATCGACTTGCTGTCGCAACGCCGTCGGCACCGGTCATCACACGCTGTTCCCTAGACCTCCACCTCTGTTGCGTCCTGGGCGGGCGCGATGCGTTCTTCCACGAACGTGTTCCAGTCGTGACAATGCGGGCACTGCCACAGCAGCTCGGTGCTGCGGTAGCGGCAGCGCATGCAGACGTGCGGGTCCAGGTAGAAGACGGCGTGCTCGGTCAGCTCTCCGTATCGATCCACGAGAGACGCCGGATGACGCAGCTGCCCCAGCGCGCGCCAGATGGCCTGGTGAATACCGAGTGCGTGCGGGTTCTGGACGAGGGCGGCGAAGAGCAAATCCAAGGCTTCCTGCGGCCGGCCGCTCGCGGCGAGGTGGCGTGACAACGCGAGTCGTGCGCGCCAGTCCTGCGGATTGTCTCCGATGAGCCGCTGGCAGAGCCGTGTGAAGCGTTCCGGATTGCCGCTCAGCACGGCGAGCTTTTCGATCCGGTCGAATGCGAGATAGGCGCGATCGGGAGCGACCTGCACCAGCGTGTCCCAGATCGCCGCCGCTCCCTTTTCGTTTTCCTGGGCCATGCGCACGTCGCCGAGATTGAGATAGGCCGGCACCGCACGCGGATCCAGGTCGATGGCGGCCTGAAACCGGCGTGTAGCCTCGTGGTAGTCCTTCCGCCGCACGGCCTCGAGGCCAATCTCGTTTTCAAGGAACGCCAGAATGGCCTGGCTCTGCGGCTGCGAGTCGGTGGCGGCCAGCTTTGTGAGCCGCTGCCGCGTGTCGTACGCATCGGTCCACGCGTGCTGTTCTTCATGCAGCTTCTGCAGGTTGATGAGCGCGTACTCGTTCTTGGGATCGAGCCGCAGCACCTCATTGAACGCTTCGAGCGCGCGATCCACGAACCCGCCGCGCTTGTAGTCCAGTCCGAGGCACAGCAGGACGTAGGCGTGCTCCAGCCGGCTCAGGCTCGACCGTTGCAACAGCGACTGATGCACGGTGATCGCCTTGCCGACCTGCCCTTTTTCCCGGTACAGGTTCCCCAGGATCATGTGCACTTCGAGCGCGTCCGAGTCGAGGCTGGCGGCCCGGCTCAATTCTTCGATCGCCAGATCAATCTGATTGGCGACGAGGAAGTTCAGGCCGAGGATGTAGTGAGGTGATTCCCGCGCCCGCCGGCGGTCGATCCATTTGCCTCCGCGCAGCTTGTAGCGCTCCCACGCTTTCCCGATCGCCAGCCCCGCCAGAAGGGCAATCAAGGCCATCAGGAAATTCATGAGAGGGCTCCTTCACGGAGGTAGCGCGTCATGACCGCCTCCCAGAGGTTCTGCGCGCGCAGAATCGTTTCGACGAGCTCTCGCGCGGCGCCGTTGCCGCCCGGAGCGCTGCTCACCCAATCCACGCGCGACCGGACTTCAGCGACGGCGTCCGCCGGCGCGGCCGACAGGCCCACCCGCTCGAGGACTGCGAGATCGACGATGTCGTCACCCATGAAGGCGACCTCGTCGCCGCTCAGACGCTCGTCCACGAGGATCTGCTCGTACGCGGCAGCCTTGCTCATCACACCCTGATGGACGAGCGTGATGCCCAGCTGCGCGGCGCGTAGCGGCGTCGTGGCAGAGGTTCGCGCCGAAAGCAGCCCCACCTTCAGGCCGGATCGCTGCGCCCACACCATGGCGATGCCGTCCCGGATGCCGAAGCGCTTGCTCTCGCTCCCGTCGCCGTGAATGATCACCGCGCCGTCGGTGAGCACGCCGTCCACATCGAACAGCAGCAGCTTGATCCGCGCGGCTTTTGCCTCAAGGGTTCCAGGTTCCAGGTTCAAGGTTCAAGGTTCCGGAATCAGACCATTTCGGTCCCACAGGTCGTGGAGATGGACCACTCCGGAGACCCGATCGGTGCCGGGATCGATCACGACAATCGACGTGATCTTGCGCTGCTCCATGATGTGCAGCGCTTCGACCGCGAGCGTCGTGGGCGGCATGGACACCGGGCCCGGCGTCATCGCGTCGCCGGCTCTGAGCTCGAGGATGTCGGAAACCCGCTCCATCTGGCGCCGCAGGTCTCCGTCGGTGATGATCCCGAGCAGTTTCCCGTCCGCGTCCACGACGCAGGTCATGCCCAGCCCCTTGCTCGACATCTCGTAGATGACGTCGCGCATGCGGGTGTCGGCGCGCACGGTGGGGCATTGCTTGCCGCTGTGCATCAGCTGCGCCACCCGCATGAGCCGCTTGCCCAGCTTGCCGCCAGGGTGAAGGTTGGCGAAGTCCTCCTGCTTGAAACCCTTTTCTGCCGCAAGGGTGACGGCCAGAGCGTCTCCGATGGCGAGCGCCGCGGTGGTGCTTGCCGTGGGAACCAGATTCAGCGGACAGGCTTCTTCGGTCACGCTGCAATCGAGCGCGACGTCCGCGGCCTGAGCAAGCGTGGAGTTGCCCCCGCCTGTAATCGCGATCAGTTTGGTCCCCAGGCGTCGGATCGTCTCCAGGAGTTGAAGAATCTCGGTCTCGCCGCTGTTCGACAGCGCGAGCACCACATCGTCGGCCTGGATGACGCCGAGATCGCCGTGGACGGCTTCAGCGGGGCTCAGGAAAAGCGCCGGGGTGCCGGTGCTGGTCAGTGTCGCGGCAATCTTGCGGCAGATGATGCCCGACTTGCCCATGCCGGTCACGATGACGCGGCCGCGGCAATTGAGGAGCAGATCGACGGCCTGATCGAAATGGTGATTCAGGCGCGGTATCAGCGCCTGGATAGCGGCCGCCTCGGTCTCGAGGACCCTTCGCGCGAGCGCGAGATCAGCCATGAACCCCCGTACCCTTCGCGATGGCATCGAGTGCCATCAGCCGCCGGAGCAGCGGCTCGAGTCGATCCAGTCGCAGCGCGTTTTGCGCATCGCTCTTCGCGCGTGGCGGATCGTCGTGCACTTCCAGAAAAACGCCGTCCACGCCGGCGGCCACACCGGCCGAGGCCAACGGCTCGATGTACCGGGCCAGCCCCGTCGTGACGCCGTCGCCGCCGCCCGGCAACTGGAGGCTGTGCGTCACATCGAACACGACCGGAAACCCCTGCTCGCGCATCATCGGAAAGCTGCGCATGTCGACCACGAGATTGTGATAGCCGAAACTGGTGCCGCGTTCGGTGACGATCACGCGCGGATTGCCGGCATCCCTCACCTTGGCCACCGCGTGCTTGACATCGTCGGGAGCGAGGAACTGTCCCTTCTTGATGTTGACCACGCGCCCTGTTTGTGCGGCCGCGACGAGCAGATCCGTCTGCCGACAGAGAAAGGCGGGGATCTGGAGGACGTCGGCGACCTCCGCCGCCATGGCGGCCTGGGACGGCTCATGGATGTCGGTCAGGATCGGGACCTGGAGGCGGGACTTTATCGCGGCGAGGACACGCAGGCCCTCCGTGAGCCCAGGTCCGCGAAACGAGCGGTTCGATGTCCGGTTCGCCTTGTCGTAGGACGCCTTGAAGATGAAGGGCACGCGCAGTCGTCTGGTGAGATCCGTCAACCGTGTGGCGAGATCGGCGGCCTGCGGCTCGCTCTCGATCACGCACGGCCCGGCGATCA
>JAHFUL010000003.1:0-7814 GCA_023265155.1 Acidobacteriota bacterium | reverse complement strand
GTCGCCGCAGCCCTCGGCACGTGGGCGGTCTTGTGCTGGCAGCTCGCCTGGACGAACGCGGCAAAGAGCGGATGCGGCCGCGTGGGCTTCGACAGGAACTCGGGATGGAACTGGACGGCGAGATACCACGGGTGGCCCGGAAGCTCCGCGATCTCCACGAACTTTCCATCAGGCGACCTGCCGGAAATCCGCAACCCCTTCTCGGTGAGCTGCCGCTCGTACAAGCAGTTGAACTCGAAGCGGTGACGGTGTCGCTCGCTGATCGTGCTGACACCGTAGACGCGCTCGGCCAGCGAACCGGGCGCGAGCTCGCAGGCGTACGCGCCGAGGCGCATCGTTCCGCCGAGGTCGTCGATCCCCAGCAGATCGCGCAGCTTGTAGATCACCTTGGTCGGCGTATCCGGCGCACATTCAGTGGAGTCTGCGTCCGCCAGCCCGGCGACGCTGCGGGCGAAGTCGACAATGGCCATCTGGAAGCCGTAGCAGATCCCGAAGTACGGAATACCGCGCTCACGCGCAACCTCGGCGGCCTTCATCATGCCGCGCGTGCCCCGATCGCCGAATCCGCCGGGCACGAGGATGCCGTCGGCTCCCTCGACGAGCGCCACGCCGTCCGGCTCCTCGAGGGCCTCGGCTTCGATCCACTTGATGTTGACCTTCAGGCGGTGCGCAAATCCGCCGTGGTAGAGGGCTTCGTTGAGGCTCTTGTACGAGTCTTCGTATCCGACATACTTGCCCACGACGTGGATCGTGATCTCATCGAGCGGGTTCTTGATGCGGTTGACGAGATCCTCCCACGCCTGCATCCGCCGTTCGGACGGCGGCAGGTGCAGATATTTGAGGACGATGCGATCGAGGCCCTCTGCAGCCAGAACCAGCGGCACTTCGTAAATGGTCGAGACGTCCTTCGCGGTGATGACGGCCTCTTCCGCCACGTCGCAGAAGAGCGCGATCTTGCGCTTGAGATCGGGATCGAGAAAACGATCCGTGCGGCAGAGCAGGATGTCGGGCTGAATGCCAATCGAACGCAGGTCGCGCACGCTGTGCTGGGTGGGCTTGGTCTTGAGCTCACCGGCCGTGCCGATGAAGGGGACGAGCGTCAAGTGGATATAGAGCGAGTTGTCGCGCCCGATATCCTGGCGGAACTGGCGGATGGCTTCGAGAAACGGCAGGCTCTCGATGTCGCCGACGGTGCCGCCGATCTCGACGAGGGCGATATCCACGCCGTTGGCCGCGGCGCGGATGGCGTCCTTGATTTCGTTCGTGATGTGCGGGATGACCTGGACGGTCCGCCCGAGGTAGTCGCCCCGCCGCTCCTTCTGAATGACGGTCTGGTAAATCTTGCCGGTCGTCCAGTTGGAGGCCCGCGCCGTGCGGGTATGGGTGAAGCGCTCGTAATGGCCCAAATCCAGGTCGGTCTCGGCGCCATCGTCGGTCACGTACACCTCGCCGTGCTGATACGGGCTCATCGTCCCCGGATCCACGTTGATGTACGGATCGAACTTCTGAATGTTGACGGTGTAGCCGTGCCCCTCGAGCAACGCGCCGATGGAGGCGGCCGCGAGACCTTTGCCCAGGGAGGAAACCACGCCGCCGGTCACGAAAATGTACTTGGTGTCGGGCATCATCAACTCGAGGCGGACGCCGCAAGAAGCCGGCGCACCTGTTCCAGATCCTCCGGGGTATCCACGCCGATGGAATCGTACGCGGTCTCGACGGCTCTGATGCGTATCCCGTGCTCGAGCGCCCGCAGCTGCTCGAGCGCCTCCGCCCGCTCGAGTGGTGTCGGTTCGAGCGCGGCAATGACGAGCAGCGCACTGCGGCGATAGGCATAGAGGCCGACGTGTCGATACATCGGCGGCCACCCGCCGCGGGGATCGCGCGCGTACGGAATCGGTGCGCGCGAAAAATACAGCGCGAATCCGGCGCGGTCCAGCACGATCTTCACGACGTTCGGGTCGGTGAGCTCGGAGATCTGCGCGATGCGTCGATAGAGCGTCGTCATCAGGATGGCGGGATCGGCGAACGGCGTCACCGCTTCCCCGATCGCCCGCGAGTCGAGCAGCGGCTCGTCGCCCTGGACATTGACGATGACGTCGCAGTCGAGGGTGGAGGCGACCTCGGCGAGACGGTCGGTGCCGGTCTGATGGTCCGGACGCGTCAGGCGCACATGGCCGCCGAAGTCACTCACGGTCGTGGCAATGCGCAGATCGTCGGTGGCGACAATGACGCGCGACACGACGGCGGACGCTTCGGCCCGCCGGTAGACGTGCTCGATCATCGAACGGCCGGCGATGCGCGCCAGAGGCTTGCCGGGGAATCGGGTGGAAGCGAATCGAGCGGGAATGACGGCGACGACTTGCAGCGGAGGATCGACCGCGAAACCAGTCGATGCAGGATGCACGACGAATCATAGCACGGCGTGCTACGATCCAGGACCGACGCCGATGCACTGGAAGCGGATCCTCACGCTCGTGGCGATCGCCGGTGGCCTGGCCGCCCTCGTGACATCTGCGGCGACAACCGGCCGGAGTCGTGTCACATCGCCGACAGGCGGCAACGCGCAGACGAAGGCGGCTGAAGCCAGTGGGGCCGCGCTCGCCGCGGAAGTCGCGCGCCTGCGCGAGCGGCTCCACCCGACGACATCACCGCAACGGCCCGTTCGCAATCTCTTTCAGTTCCGCTCGGGTCCGGCGTCGCGCGTCATGGCGCCGCCCCCAGTCGCGCCGCCAGTCGTCGACGTCGCGATCGAGGTTCCCGCGCCGCTGCCGCCGATGAAGCTCATCGGAATCGCGGAGGATGCCGACGGGAACGGCGGGGGACACGTGATCCGGACCGCGATCATCTCCGGCTTCGGTGATCTCTTCCTCGTGAAGGAAGGGGAGCCGGTCACGCCTCGCTATCGCGTCGGCAGAATCTCGAGCGACGTCGTCGAGCTCACCGATGTCAACGATTCCACCACCGTCCGTCTCGCGCTGAAGTAGGCCCGACGCCTGACGTCGTTCGTCGCACTCGTAGCGCAGGACTTCAGTCCTGCCGTCGTAGGCTCGAGCTTCAGCTCGGGCGGGTCCAGCTCCTGACGTAGGCCCGAGCTTCAGCTCGGGCGAGTTTCATTCGAAGCTGCAGCTTGGTCACAGTCATCATCAATCCCATCGCCGGCGGCGGCGGACTTGAGGCTGCGCGGCAGCGCGCCGCCCTCGCGTCGGCGGTCATTCGGTCGGCGGGGGAAGACGCACAGATATTCATCACCGAAGGAAAGGGTCACGCGCGAGAGCTGGCCGGCCGGGCGGCCGCCGAAGGCTCCCGCCTCGTGATCGCGTGGGGCGGCGACGGCACGTTGAACGAAGTCGGATGCGCGGTTGCCTTCAGCGAGACCCCGCTCGCCCTGGTCCCTTCGGGCTCAGGAAACGGGCTCGCGCGTGCGCTGGGGATTCACCGGCGGCCGGAGCGTGCGATCGCCGAAGCGCTCGGCGCCGTACCGCGGGCGCTTGATGCCGGCGAGCTTGGCGGCCGGCTCTTCTTCAACATGGCTGGGGTCGGCTTCGACGCCCACGTGGCGGCCTGTCTTGATCGCGATGTTCGGAATGCCGGGCGACGTGGGTTCGCCGCCTACGTGCGGATCATCGCGCGAGAGCTGTGGACCTATCAGTCCGCGCAGTACCGCATCGACGAAACGTTGACGACCCGTCGCACGCTGCTGGTCACGTTTGCGAATTCGTCGCAGTTCGGCAACGGCGCGCGGATCGCGCCGGCTGCGCGTCTCGACGATGGCCGCCTCGATCTCGTCGTCTTCGAGGAACAGTCGCGGTTCCGGAGTGTCTGTGCCGTCCCGCTGCTCTTCATCGGTGGCGTCACGCGGCTGCGCCGCATGTCGAGCCGGCAGATCGAACGCGCCACGATCGCGAGCGAGGTGCCGATGGTGTTTCACGTGGACGGCGAGCCGGTGCAGGGCGGCCCCCGTCTCGACGCTCGCGTGCATCCGGGTGCGTTGAAGGTGTGTGTGCGGTGAACAGACCGTGAACCGCCGATCTCGCCGAGCACGCCGTAGTGCGGACCTTTAGGTCTGCCGTGCCGATCCCTGTCAGGTATTGGTCGCCGGCAGCCGCACGATCCACGCCTCGCGCACCGCAGGCACGTTGCGGATTGCCTCGACCGCCTCGTCGAGCGTGTTCGGTTCACGATCTTCTTCGTCCACGTTGACCACGCCGATCGCGCCGCTGTCGCCCCGGCCGAGCGCGAAGTTCGCGATGTTGACGCGGTGGCGGCCGAGGATGGTTCCCACCTCGCCGATGACTCCTGGCTGGTCGTCGTTGGAGACGATCAGCATCGTGCCGGCCAGAGGCGCCTCGACCGCGACGCCCCGCACAGAGACGAGCCGCGGGCTGTTGGGCTCGAACACCGTCCCTTCGGCCCACCGTTCACCGTCGCTCGTGTGAAGCTTGACCGACACGAGGCTCGTGTAGTGACGCGCACGCGTGCTCCGCGTTTCAACGATCTCGATGCCGCGTTCGCGCGCTGCGGCGCGCGCGTTCACGATCGAGACGCCGCCGGAAAGAATGGGGCGCAGAACCCCCGCCGCGGCGCTCGCGCCGAGGATGTCGGTTGCCCGGCTTTCCGCCAGCGCGCCGTAGTAGCGGAGCCCGATGGCGTGAATGCGGGCGGGCCCCATCTGCGTCACGATGGCCGACAGCGATTCGGTCAGGCGAATCCACGGCTGCAGCCTCTGCAGCTCGGCCGGCTGAATCGCTGGGAAGTTGACGGCGTTGCGCACGACGCCGTCGCGAAGAAAGTCTCGCACCGCGGCCGCCGTATCCAGACCGACGAGCTCCTGCGCTTCCTCGGTGGACGCCGCGATGTGCGGAGTAGCCACCACCTGGGGCATACGGGCGAGTCCCCAATCGGCCGGCGGCTCTTTCTCGAAGACGTCCAGGCCCGCCGCGGCCACGGTGCCGGCTTCGATCGCCCGCTTGAGTGCCGCCTCGTCGATCAGTTCGCCGCGCGCCGTATTGATGATGCGCAGGCCGGGCTTCACCTTCGCGAATCGCGCGTCGCTGAAGAGATGCCTGGTTTCCGCCGTCGCGGGCAGGTGCAGGGTGAGGAAGTCTGCGCCGGCACACACCTCGTCGAGGCTCAGCAGTTCCACGCCCATGCTCTCGGCGATTTCCTGCGCAATGAACGGGTCGTGCGCCACGATCCGCATGCCGAACGAACGCGCGCGCAGGGCGACCTCCTGGCCGATACGGCCGAGGCCGAGGATGCCGAGCGTCTTACCGCGCAACTCGGTGCCGAGAAACCGTTTCTTCTCCCATTTGCCCGCCTTCATGGCCCGGTCGGCAGCCGGAACCATGCGCGCCAGCGCCAGCATGAGCGCGCAGGCGTGCTCGGCGACGCTGATGCTGTTGGCGCCCGGAGCGTTGACCACCAGGATGCCGCGCCCGCTGGCCGCCGCGACATCGATGTTGTCGACCCCGGTGCCGGCGCGGCCGACGATCCGCAGCCTGAGCGCGGATTTCAAGAGATCGGCTGTGACTTTGGTGGCGCTGCGCACCAGCAGTCCGTCGGCGTCGGCAAGGTCTGTCGCGAGCTCGGTGGCGCTGCGGCCGCTTCTGGCGTCGACCAGCCATCCGGTTTCGGCGCGCAGGAGCTCCAGAGCCGATTCCGGCAGGTCGTCAGCAACTATGATCTTCATCAGGGATTAGGGATTGGGGATTAGGGATTAGGGATTATCGATTCCGGATCAGCGATTCGGGATCAGGGATCGCGGACTAGCGATTGGGCTCCAATCCCTATTCCCCATCCCTATTCCCCACTCCCCACTCCCTGACTACTTACTGGTATTCAGCGTTCTCACGTAGTTGACCACGCTCCACATTTCCTGCGCGGTCATCTTGCTTGCGAAGCCCTTCATCCCGGTGTTCTTGGAGCCGTCCTTGAGGAGCGTGTAGATTTCGCCGTCGCTCGGGCCATGCTTCCAGCTGGCATCGGTGAGGTCGGACGGCTTGGGCGTGAGCAGGGCCCCCGATTTGCCGTCCCCCTTGCCGGTCGCGCCGTGGCAGGACACGCATTGCTTTTCGTACAGGCCCTTGCCCGCGGCGATCGATGCGGGTGTCGACTTGACCGGGTTCACCAGCTTCGCGGCATCGGCATGAAGGTGCGCGTCTTCCTCGTGCTGGGTGGTGGTGGCCGCGTGATCGTGATCCTGAGCCGTGGTCCTCGACGCCTGGATCGCCGCCGAAAATCCCAACACCCATGTCGCTGTGGCCACCGCGCACACGAGCATCGCGAATCTTGTCCCTGTCGACATCGTCCGTTTCATCTGGCGAGCCTCCCTCGTTGTGTCATGCGGGGTCTCACCCGCTGCCTACAGTATAATCCCGAGGTTTTGGTCGTTGGGAGTGTGGCAACCGCTCGCCCTGCTGTGGTGCAAATCGCTAAAACATTCCGAAGGCTCATCACAACGACGTAAACACGCGCCTTTTTCCACAGAGTTTTCCACAGTTTCTGTGAGAATCGCCGAATCAGTTCGGGGGACCTGACCTAAATGGCATCCAACCGCGGCACGACCGGCACATCGATCTCACGACGCCAGGGTCAGCTCGTCGTGCCCGACGATCCGATCATTCCGTTCATCGAAGGCGACGGCACGGGGCCCGACATCTGGCGGGCGAGCGTTCGCGTGCTGGACGCCGCCGTGGCGAAGGCGTACCGCGGCGAGCGGCACATCGTGTGGAAGGAAGTGTACGCGGGTGAGAAAAGCTTCAAACAGTTCAACAACTGGCTGCCCGACGAAACAGTCGACGCCTTCCGCGAGCACCTGGTCGGGATCAAAGGACCGCTCACGACGCCGGTGGGCGGTGGCATCCGCTCGCTCAACGTGGCGCTGCGGCAGCTGCTGGACCTTTATGTCTGTCTGCGTCCCGTGCGCTGGTACAACGGCGTGCCGTCGCCCGTGAAGCATCCCGAAAAAGTCGACATGGTGATCTTCCGCGAGAACACCGAAGACATCTATGCCGGCATCGAATACGCGGCCGGTTCACCGGAGGCGCAGAAGGTTCTGGATTTCTTCGCCAGGGAATTCCCGAAGGAATTCAAGAAGATCCGCTTTGGAACCGCGGAGGCCGCAAGCCGGTGGCAGATGGAGCTCGAGGCCATCGGCGCGCCCGCGCGTCCCGCTGGTGTGGAAGTGGGCGTCGGCTTGAAGGCCGTGAGCTGTTTGGGCACCGAGCGACTCGTGCATAGCGCGATCAGCTACGCGGTGAAGTTCGGCCGCAAGAGCGTGACGCTCGTCCACAAGGGCAACATCATGAAATTCACCGAGGGCGCCTTCCGCGACTGGGGCTATCAGGTAGCGAAGGAGCTCTTCGGGGCGGTCGAAGTCGATGGCGGACCGTGGTGCCGCATTCCCGAGGGCAGGCCGGGCGCCGGCATCCTGATCAAGGACGCGATCGCCGACATCACCCTCCAGCAGGTCCTGACGCGGCCGGAGGAGTTCGACGTGCTCGCGACGCTGAACCTGAACGGTGATTACCTGTCGGATGCGCTCGCGGCGCAGGTAGGCGGGATCGGCATCGCCCCGGGAGGCAACATCAACTATGTGACCGGCCACGCCGTGTTCGAAGCGACGCACGGCACCGCGCCGAAATACGCCAACCTGGACAAGGTGAATCCCGGGTCCGTCATCCTCTCGGGCGAGATGATGCTGCGGTACATGAACTGGACCGAGGCTGCTGATTTGGTGGTCAAGGGGATGGACGGCGCCATTGCCGCCAAACAGGTGACGTACGACTTCGCGCGTTTGATGGCCGGCGCGGAAG
>JAHFUL010000079.1 GCA_023265155.1 Acidobacteriota bacterium | reverse complement strand
AAGACCCATCCAGGCGCGGCGGTTGAGCAACGGCGAGGTATCGTCCGGATCGCGCGTGGTGGCTTTCGCCGGAGCGGGCGCCGGTGCTGCAGCTTTGGCGGCGGCTCCGCCCGCCGAGGCGGCTGTCGTCGTCTTGCCCGCGAAATCAGGGACTGCCGCGACAGGCGGTCTGGGCGCCGCCGGCTTGGCGGCATGCGCCGGTGCGGCCGGACTCGTGCCGGCTGCCGGTGTGCTCGTCGCAGGTCTGGCCGCTGGTGGGGCCGCTGCGCCGGATGTTTCCGCTGGTGTTTCCGGTTTCGACTCGTCAGCCATGCTGCCTCAACAATCGGATGTGGTGACGGAATGATGGAGTGATGGAGTGATGGGAAGGAGTGAAGATGGCGAAGGCCGCTCCATCACCCATCACCCCATCACCCCACCCCATCACCCCATCACCCCATAGTCTTGAGCGCTTCCAACGCTGCCTGGCGTACTTTCATGCTGCGATCTTCTCGACTCAGCACCTCAACCGAAGGCCTGAGGGAGGCATCCTTGAGCGCCGCGGCCGCGCGGAGACCACTGATCATCACGTCGGCAATGGGGTCGCTATCGGTGTCCGGCCGGCTCTCCCGCTTCACGGTTTGCTCGACGTAGGCGCGATCGAGCATCTGCTGAAGGACCGCCACGCCCGCGCGGCTGTCATGCCGGGCCAGCGCGATGGCGGCGTTCCAGCGCACGTCTGGTTCCGAATCGCGAAGCGCCGCGCCGAGCGTCTCGAACTGCGCCGTGCCGGGCAATGCTCCCAGGGCGTACACGACCATCTTCCGAATACCGGCATCTGGCGACTGGTAGAGAGGTTGAAGCCTGGGCACGACGCTCTCATCGCCCGACGAAGCGAGCGCCCAGATCGTACTGATACGCGCTTCACCGGCCTCGCTGTCGGTGCCGCCGGTCAGGCGCGAGAACCAGTCGGTCTTGTAGCCCTCATCTGGCTCGTCCAACGACCGGCTCAGCGCCGCAATCGCTTCCTTTGGAAGGGGATCGAGCCGCCCGATCGCCAGCGCCAGGTAGCGGCGGACCCGGGGGTCGTCGTCTTTGGCACGCTCGAACGCCTCTACCAGAATCGGCGCAAGCTCCCGATTCGCCCGCACGCTGGGGTCGCTCATCAAACGGGACAACTCGTACGCCGCCGGCCACCGCCGTTCGGTGCCTCCGGTCCGGATCTGCGTCAGGTAGTCTTCCGCCTGGCGGTCGTCGGTGAGCAGCGACCGGAAGCCCATGTACCCCAGGACCGTGATGCCGACAACGGCCAACGGAATCAAGAAGAACTGAACGGCGAGGGCGGGGGCGACGACCAAAGGAGCACGAGTCGCGGTTTCGCGCTCGACAAGTTTGTCCATGTAAAGATGTTAACCGGGATCAGATGACACACCTCGCCTCGATCCGAGGGGCGCGCCAGTTTTACTACGTATGTCCTTCAACGGTCAAGAGATGGACCCTGTTCCGCCCGCGTCGACGGCAGGGTCGTCGAGGAAGATCTGCAGCTGTGACTGGTTGATCGTACTCGTAGCGCAGGATTTCAGTCCTGCCGTCGCAGGACTCAGTGACAGGTGCCGATCAGCCACGGCTGCAGGCAGCCGATGGCGCGATCGGCGAGCGGGACGATCGAGGTGATGCACGTTTCGGAGTTCAAGACGAGTCGTCGCGCGCCCGGCAGCGGTCCTGCCGGGCGCGGGTCAGGCGGTCGTCCGTATCAGAACTGAAACTGCGCGCTGAACGTCAGCAGGCGGCCGTCGAGAATCTGCGACGGCTTCCGCCAGTTCGCACCCCACGCCGTGGTCTGGGAGAGCACGTCGTTGGCGTTGAAGAGGTTGTAGGCGTCGAAGTTGATGCGGAGGGTGCGGCTGGCCGCGATGCGCAGCAGCTTGGTGGTGCGCAGATCGAGCTGGCTCCGGCGGTTCTCCCACATCGTGTTGGGATTGATCAGCGCGACGCTGGTGGTCTGCGTGCACGGGTTCGTGTTCAGGCATGCCGAGAGGTTGCGATTGAGCCCAATGACCTCGGAGTTCTGCGCCGTGTACGTGGCGCTGAGGGCGAGGCCCGGTACGTTCTGGTACACCGCGCTCAGGACGATCCCGCCCTTGATCGGCAGGCTCCCGTTGAACTTCAGCTGCGCGCCCTGCCGGAACGCCGTCACCGTGTGGCAGTTCCTCAAGATGCCCGGTGAATCGACCACGTGGCAGTTATCGTCGGTGCGCCGGCCGATGTCGAGCCCGCCGCTCAATCGCGCCCCGCGGAAGCGGGCGTTGATGCCGCCCGCGAAGTAGTCGTTCCGCTGCTTGCGCTCCCGATCGAAGAAGGTGATAGTGCTGGTTATCCCCCGTTTATCCGGATTGATGTCGTACAGACCGGTGATCGTGGCGCCACTGAAGCGCCCCAGCTTCGAATCGACCGGAGCGACGATGCTGAAGGGGCTGTAGTCTTCCGGCCCGACGAGTGTGTTGTCGGTCGCCGTGAAGTTGCTCCACCAGTTGCTGTAGTAGCCACCCGTCGCCGAAACCCCCCGCCAGAGCTCGCGCTGCAGCTCGACCGACACGTCCCAGAAGGCAAGCCGCTTGAACCATCCCTCGTCGATGTCGGGCGTGGTTCTCTCGACGATATTGCCTTGAACGAACGAAAGATTGCTGATCTGACTGCACTCGCCGTTCTGGAGCGGATTGCTCAAATCGCAATCAGGGAAGTAGTTGAAGTTCCGCGGATCGCCAACCGGGTAGGTGGTTTGATCGTTCCACGGCCTCGAGACCGTCTGGACCGTGCTCGACTGCCAATTGCGCGCGACCACGATATCCGCACCATACCGCTGCGGATAGCGGCCCACCGCGAACTTCAGTGCGGTCTTGCCATCGCCGAACAGATCGATCGCCGTGTTGACCCGCGGGTCGATGTCCTTCCAGCAGGGGAGGCAGGTTTTGGCGGGGTAGTCGCGTGCGACAACGAAGGCGTTGGCGTCGAGGTGCTGAGCCGGGTACCAGCCACGGAAATAATCGAAGCGCAGCCCGTAGTTGAGCGTCAGGCGCCCCATCGTCCAGCGATCCTGCGCGTAAAGGCCCAGGTCGAGAATCCGGCTCTTCTGGATGAACGGCGCGTTGTATTCCGTGATGGAGGTTGGCCTCAGCCCGTTGAACGTGAACGAGATCATGCCCGGGATGTACTCGCCGTTGAAGCCGATCTTGTGATCGACCGCAGAGCCGATATCGTTCTGCCCCTCTTCGATCTGGATTCCTGTCTTGAAGGAGTGAGAGCCGGTGATATACGACACCGCGGCCCGCTGCGCCCAGCGATCCGAGCGGTTCGTCAAGTCGTAAGTCGTCCCCGGCGCGTTGTAGGTAAAGCCCCGCGACGAGTCGGTGATCGCAATCATGTTGAAGTTGTTTTCGTTGCGCGACGGGAACAGCCGCCAGTTGTCCAGGAGCGTCGAGCTCCCGGCCTCGAGCAGCAGCCTCGACGTCACCGGCGACGTCCACGAAGCCTGATAGATCGACTGTGGCTTGAAATGCCAGGCGGCCACCGTCTCCGGCGCGTTGGTGATCGAGTTGGTGCTCCCGTACACGAAGTACCGCTGCGGATTGATGTACGCGGCGATCTTGTTCTTCGTCGTCACCTGCCAGGTGAGCCGCACCGCCGTGTCCTCGAGGTCTTCGTGCCGGAAGCCCGGGTCGCCCGGTGTGTATACAACGGTGCCCTGCGTCGCGTTCCAATTCGAGCCGGCCCACTGGTTCTTGCTCCCGGAGAAGCGGGACGAATCGAAGAACCAGAGCCTGTCCTTGATGATCGGACCGCCGATGCCGACGTTCAAGTCATACAGCTGGAGCACCTTGGAGATCGTGTCGGCCCTCAACCCGCGAGCCTCCAAGTCCTTGTCGAAGTTGTTGCTCTCGAATCTCTTTCCAGTTCCGCTGGAGTAGACGAACCCGGAAAAGTGGTTGGCGCCTTCCCGCGGCACGCTGTTGGTCATGACCCCGTTGACGGAGCTGTCCGCCGACGCCCCGCCCGTCTCGAGCTGGACTTCATTCATCGCGAATCCGCTGGGGACGACGCCCACCGACCCGCCGACATAGTTGGTGTTGAGCACCGACATCCCGTCGATCTCGACCTTGTAGCCCGACTTGCCGTGGAACGAGCCGAGGTTGCCCGAATTGCCGTAGATGCCGGCCGAACCGCCGACGTTGGCGGCCCCGTTCAACCCCGGCGTGAGCGACACGATCGTGAGGAGCGACTTGGCGCCGCTCGGCAGCGCGTCGAGTACCTCGGTCGGAACGACCTTCCCCTGAGTAGTATTTTGCACGTCAACCAGCGGCGCCGCGCCAGTGACGGTCACGGTTTCCGACAGGGCGCCAAGAGGCAGATCGGCGTTGACCGTTGCAGTGAAGCCAGCCGGGATATCGATTCCCTCCCGCCTGATCGTCTTGAAGCCAGGCAGCGTGAAGGTCACGCTGTAGGTTCCGGTCCGCAGATCGACGATGGTGAAGCGGCCCTCGGTGTCGGTGACAACACTACGGACCCGCTCGATGAGCGCAGGGCTGGCGGCCTCGACGGTCACGCCGGGCAACACTCCTCCCGAGGCGTCTTTCACCACACCGGCTATGCCGCTTGCTTGTTGGGCGAGGACGACGCGAGAACTCAGAAGAACGCAGGTGAACGTGGCGATAGCGAGCGCCGGACCGATTGGTCGTCGTGCTGACACAATTCCCTCCCTCTTCGATCTGTTGACGGGACGTGTCGCCGGCCGCCGATATGAGGGCACAACCTTAGTCCGTGAACAGGCCGTCCCCTGATACAAGCGCGGCGCCAGATGGGCGGATTATGGGGTGCCGTTCGGTCGGAGTCAAGGCGGAAAGACGGTTCTCAGTTCCCGGTTCTGTAGTTCTAAGTTCTAAGTTCTAAGTTTTGGATCGAGGTTCGGGCTGTTTGCTGTATTCAGCAATCTGCTAGATCTTTGGCAGCGTGACTCCCTGCTGAGCCTGATACTTGCCTTTTTTGTCCTTGTACGACACGTCGCACACCTCATCGCTCTGAAAGAAGAGCACCTGGGCGATCCCTTCGTTGGCGTAAATCTTGGCCGGCAGCGGCGTGGTGTTCGAAATCTCGATCGTGACGTGGCCTTCCCACTCGGGCTCGAACGGCGTGACGTTGACGATGATTCCGCACCGGGCATAGGTCGATTTGCCGAGGCAGACCGTCAGGACGTCTCTGGGGATCCGGAAATACTCGATGGTTCGCGCCAGGGCGAACGAATTGGGCGGGATGATGCAGACATCGGCCTTGATGTCGACGAACGATTTGGGGTCGAAGTTCTTCGGATCGACGACCGTGTTGTAGACGTTCGTGAACACCTTGAACTCGTCGGCGACCCGGGTGTCGTAGCCGTAGGACGAGAGTCCATAGGACACGACGCCGTCCCGCGCCTGACTCTCGACGAATGGCTCGATCATCCGATGTTCGAGGGCCATCCGTTTGATCCAGTGATCGGCTTTGATCGACATTTACAACACCACCGTGTTCGCCCCTCGACGAAGTTCGGGCGTCCTCAGCCTGCCGAAGAGTCGCGCTCGGCCCCCGGCTGCCGGCTCGCGTCAGCGTCTGAAGAAGGCAAAGAGAAGCGAGAGAAGAATACTCAGGACGATGGAGGTCGCCAACGGAAAATGGAATGAGAAGCTTCCGCGGCGGACCACGATGTCGCCGGGAAGCCTGCCAAAGGGGACGCCGAGCACCATCAGCAGACCCAGCGCGGCGATTCCGAGGCCGACAAGAACGAGCACTTTACCCATGTCACCGCCGAACGCTCAGACGAGATCAATCCCGGCGAAGAAGTATCCCAATTCATGGGCGGCTGTCTCGGGCGCGTCCGACCCGTGCGTGGCGTTACGTTCGATGGACTGCGCGAATTCCTTGCGGAGCGTACCCGGCTCAGCCCTGGCGGGATCGGTCGCTCCCATCAGCGTGCGCCACTTCGTGATGGCGTCAGGCGCTTCGAGGACCAGGACGATCGCCGGCCCGGACGACATGAAGCGCGTCAGACTGCTGAAGAAGGGCCGCTCCCGGTGGACCGCGTAGAAGCCTTCGGCCTCCCGCGTCGAGAGATGGATTCGGCGCATGGCACGAATCTGGAACCCTTCGTCTTCGATTCGTTGAATGATCCGGCCAGTGAGCCGCCGCTCGACCGCGTCCGGCTTGATGATCGCCAGGGTCCGCTCTTGCATCCAGGAATTATAGCAGGAGCCAACTCAGCCATTGAGGGGGGACGACATGACGAATGCGAAGCGCGACACCGCCATCCGCAACCAGCGATGATCAGGATTTCCACAAGGGTGCGATTGAAGGCGATCGCCCCGACGACGAGCAGAATTCGAACCCACATGGCAACGGCATCGGTCCGGACGGACTTCCCGATGATCCCATCGCGACCGCCGAGGACAAAATTGGGGCGACGGTGGATGAAACGCAGGGGTAGCAGGAATTGCAAATCGCAAATCGAACAACGCAAATCTGTTAGGGATTTCTCCGAACCAGAATTGGCACAGCCGGTGCCTTGAGCCGAGAGGTGAACGAGCTCGCCGAAGCCCTGGAAGAGCGCACGATGCGCTTTACTTTGCGCGTCGCACAATTCTGTCGCACGCTACCCGAGACGCCGAACAACAGTCACGTAGCTGGCCAACTCTTTCGAAGCGCAACCGGAATGGCCGCGAACTACCGAGCTTCGCGGCGCGGCCGGTCGCACCGTGAATTCACGGCGAAGCTCGGAACTGTGCTGGAGGAATCCGACGAAACCGTCTTTTGGCTGCTGTTCATCAGTCGCAGCGGGATAGCAAAAGGCGAAGAGCTGACGTTTCTACTCGCCGAAGGAAGGGAGCTTTTGGCGATCTTCACCGCATCCGTGAAGACAGCGAACAGCCATCAGCGTCCGTGTTCTCGTTAATCGCCGCGACACAGATTTGCGATTTGCCATTCTGCGATTTGCCGTACTGACGACTACCGAAGCCCTTCCATAATCTCTTCCAACGCTTCCGGGCCGGGGCGCGTTCTGGCCAGCGGCAGCCCGGCCAGCGGCTCGTCCACGATGTTGAGCTGGGTGAGGAAATCGTCGCGGTCCGGCTCGATGTAGATCAATCCGGTGGCGAACTCGCCGCGCCGGGCGCTCTCGTGCAGCCGCTTCATGGCGTTGAGCTTGTCGGTCGGGTCGTAGTCCTCTTCGAGCTTCTTCAGAAGAAGCTTCGAGCCGTCGTGCATCGTGACTTCCTGCAAGGAACCAGGCTCGTAGTCGACGCTGATGTCCTCGAAGAACGGCACGAAGGTCATGTCCTCGACCGGATCGTCGTGCTCCTTGGCGTAGGCGTAGCTCTTCGTCGAGCCTTCGTGGTCGTTGAAGGTGACGCAGGGAGAAATGACGTCGAGCATCACCGTCCCGCGATGCGCGAGCGCCGCTTTCAGGAGCGACAGCAGCTGTTTCTTGTCGCCCGAAAACGAGCGGCCCACGAACGTGGCGCCCAGTTGAACGGCGAGGGCACACGTGTCGATCGGCGGCAGGTCGTTGACGACCCCGGTTTTGAGTGTCGAGCCCACATCCGCGGTGGGCGAGAACTGGCCCTTGGTGAGCCCGTAACAGCCGTTGTCCTCGATGATGTAAATGATGGGCAGGTTGCGCCGCATCAGGTGCACGAACTGGCCGATGCCGATCGCGCCGGTGTCGCCGTCGCCGCTGATGCCGATGGCGATCAGCTTCTGGTTCGCGATCATCGCGCCGGTGCCGACCGAGGGCATGCGTCCGTGGACCGCGTTGAAGCCGTGCGAGCTGCCGAGGAAGTAGGCCGGGCTTTTGCTCGAGCAGCCGATACCCGACAGCTTCACCACTTGCTTGGGGTCGACGCCCATCTCGTAGAAGGCATCGATGATGCGCTCGGAAATCGAGTTGTGGCCGCACCCGGCGCACAACGTCGTCTTGCCGCCCTTGTAGACCTGGGGTTCGAGACCGATTCGGTTGACTTTGATTGGGGCCATAAGCGTGTTGAACCAGGTTTTCAGCTTTCAGCTTTCAGTTTTCGGCTTTCAGCTCGTTTACTCGCCGCCGGCGCTCCCGGCACTCACGCGGCTGACGGTTTTCTTCGCCACTTCGAAGCCTTCCTGGGCCAGCACATCGTCGGTGATGCTGCGGGCGTCGATCGGCAGCCCGCTGTAGTGGAGCACGCTCCGCAGCTTCGACACACGCTCAGGCGAAAGCTCCAGCTTCATGAGCTGCCGCATCTGGGCGTCGCGGTTCTGCTCGATGATGTAGATGCGCTCATGCGCGTCGACGAAGGCCGGCAGATCCTCGTTGAACGGATACCCGCGCAGCCGGAAGTACGAGGTCTCGACCCGGGTTTCCTCGACTAGCTGGTCGCGGCTCTCTTCGATCGCGAAATGCGACGTGCCGAAACCGATGAAACCGATCCTGGCCTCGGGATTGAGCTGCACGACCGGCTTGGGGACGTGCGCTCTCGCGGTGTCGAACTTTCGTGCCAGACGATCCATGTTTTCCACATAATCGTCCGGGCGCTCGCTGTATTGCCCCTTCGCGTTGTG
The DNA here is from genome assembly GCA_023265155.1 of Acidobacteriota bacterium. Taxonomy (GTDB): domain Bacteria; phylum Acidobacteriota; class Vicinamibacteria; order Vicinamibacterales; family CAVVIG01; genus JBGOTP01. The sequence continues at coordinate 6,312 of JAHFUL010000079.1, read as the reverse complement.
GCCTGACCCCCGCGTGAAATAGGCGGGCAGGTTGTCGCCGGGTACGGTGCGATACGGGATGCCGTCGCCGTCCACGTCCTTGTACCGGCCCCACTCGCCGAGCTCCTTCAGCTTCTCAGCGGTCAGCCGCTTGCCCCGGTTGATCGGTCCGGTGGGGTAGGTGAACGCGTCCGACATCCAGTTGTTCATGCCGAGGTCGAGGTCCATCATCACGAAGACCGGCGTCTGGAAGAGCTCAGCCAGATCGAACGCCTGCATCGCCATGGTGTAGGACTCTTCCACCGTGGCGGGCATCAGCATGATGTGCTTGGTGTCGCCGTGCGAGAGAAATGCCGCCTGCAGCAGGTCGCCCTGCGCGGTTCGCGTGGGCAAGCCGGTCGACGGGCCGACCCGCTGGACATCGAAGATGACCGCCGGCGTCTCGGCGTAGTAGGCCAGACCCGCGAACTCCCCCATCAGGGAAATGCCGGGGCCCGCCGTGGCAGTCATCGATCGCGCGCCCGCCCAGCTCGCGCCGATTACCATCCCGAGCGACGCGATCTCGTCTTCCGCCTGCACGACGGCGAAGGTGGCTTTTCCGGTCTCCTTGTCGATCCGGTATTTCTTCATGTACCCGATGAGGGATTCGCAGAGAGACGACGAGGGCGTGATGGGGTACCAGGCAACGACCGTGACGCCGGCCATCATGCAGCCGATAGCGGCGGCGGCGTTCCCCTCGATGAGGATCTTGCCGGCCGTCTCGTTCATCGGCTCGATGGCGTAAGGGTCGTGCTTCGTGAAGGTGGTCTGGGCGTAATCGAACCCGGCTTTGAGCGCCCCGACGTTCATCGCCACGGCCTTCGCCTTCTTGCCCATCTGCTTGGCGAGGGCCCTCTCCATCAGCGACAGCTCGATGCCCAGGAGCCTGGCCAGGATCCCGTCGTAGATCATGTTACGCACGAGGCGGCGCAACTTGGCGTCCGGACAGACAGACCCGACCAGCTTGTCAAACGGCACCGCATAGAACACCACGTCGTTTCGGAGGCCGCTCAGCTTGAGCGGCTCGTCGTACACGACCGCGGCACCCGGCTCGAGCGTCAGCACGTCTTCCTTGGCGGTTTCCGCGTTCATCGCGACGAGAAAATCGACTTCCTTGCGGCGCGCGATGTATCCGCGCTTGCTGGCCCGAATCGTGTACCACGTGGGCAGGCCCGCGATGTTGGACGGGAACATGTTCTTGCCCGACACCGGGACGCCCATCATCAGGATGGAGCGCAGGAGCACCATGTTGGCGGTCTGGCTGCCCGAGCCGTTGACGGTGGCGACCTGAATGCTGAAATCGTTGACAACGCGCTGTTTATCCGCTGTCTTTCGTTGTTCCTGCGCTGCCAGATCTGTAGGTGACATTCGTAAACCCTTACGGCCTGTGAAGAGAGAGGAAGACCCTGAAGCCTCTGGGGGGAGGCGGATCCAAATGAGTATAACACGCGGAAAACACGGTGTTTAGCTGCCCGTGATTTCCTTGATGGCTTTCCCCATGTCCGCCGGGCTCTTCACGACGTGCACACCGGCAGAGGCCAGCGCGGCCATTTTCTCGGCTGCGGTGCCCTTTCCGCCGGCAATGATGGCGCCCGCGTGCCCCATGCGCCGCCCGGGGGGCGCCGTCTGCCCCGCAATGAAGGCGACCACCGGTTTCTGGAGGTGCGCCTTGATCCACTGAGCGGCCTCTTCCTCCGCGCTGCCCCCGATCTCTCCGATCATGACAACGGCCTGCGTCTCCGGATCGGCCGCGAAGAGCTTCAACGCGTCGACGTGTGTGGTGCCAATGAGCGGATCGCCGCCGATGCCGATGCAGGTTGTCTGTCCCAGGCCCAACCTGGTGAGCTGATGGATCGCCTCGTAGGTGAGCGTCCCGCTCTTCGAGACGATCCCGATGCGGCCCTCGCGACAGATGTGGCCGGGGATGATGCCGGCCTTCCCGCGGCCGGCGGAAATGACGCCTGGGCAATTGGGCCCCACGAGCCGGACGTCAGGACGGGATTTCAAGTACGTCATCGCGCGCATCATGTCGAGCGTGGGGATGCCCTCGGTGATGCAGACGATGACGCCAATCCCGGCTTCGGCGGCTTCCATGACGGCGTCGGCCGCAAACGGCGGTGGAACGAAGATGACCGACGCGTTTGCGCCTTCCTTCTCGACGGCCTCGCGGACCGTATTGAAAATCGGCCAGCCTTCGTGGGTCGTGCCCCCTTTCCCTGGCGTCACACCGCCCACCACCGTCGTCCCGTACGCAGCCGCCTGCTTGGCGTGGAACGTGCCTTCGCGGCCGGTGAGACCCTGAACCAACAAGCGGGTCGATTTATCAATCAGTACGGACATATCTCAAATGGTTCTTCGGCACGTCGGCCCGAGCTTCAGCCCTTCGGTACGTAGGCCCGAGCTTCAGCTCGGGCGACAAGTGAGTCTCGCAGCAGCGCCCGACCTGAAGGTCGGGCCTACGTCTCTTCGTGGTTCTTATGACTATCCCGCGAGCTGCACGACCTTGGTCGCGGCCTCGCTCATCGAGTCTGCAGTCGTGAAGTTCATGCCGCTTTCATTCAGCAGCCGCTTGCCCTCATCGACGTTCGTGCCTTCCATCCGGATCACGATGGGCACCGGCACGCCCAGCTCCTTGACCGCGGCGATGACGCCCTGCGCCAGGACATCGCAGCGCAGGATGCCGCCGAAAATATTGATGAGAACGGCCTTGACGTTCTTATCCGACATGAGGATGTTGAACGCGTTGCGAATCTGCTCGGCGTTGGCGCCCCCGCCCACATCCAGGAAGTTCGCCGGCTCACCGCCAGACAGCTTGATGATGTCCATCGTCGCCATCGCGAGGCCGGCGCCGTTGACCATGCACCCGATATTGCCGTCCAGGTGAATGTAGTTCAGGGAAGACTTCGAGGCCTCGATTTCGAGGGGGTTCTCCTCACCGAGATCGCGCAGATCCTTGATATCGGGATGGCGGTACAGCGCATTGTCGTCGACGTTCATCTTCGCGTCGAGCGCCAGCAGGTCCTCTGATGCCGTCACGACGAACGGATTGATCTCGATGAGGGACGCGTCATTGGCCAGAAACGCCTCGTAGAGAGCCGCCATCAGTTTGACGGCCCTGTTCACCTGCGGGCCCTCCAGGCCAATGGCGAACGCGAGCTGGCGCGCCTCGAACGGCATGAGGCCCACGCCCGGCTCGATGTAGACCTTCGTGATTTTCTCGGGCGTCGCAGCGGCGACTTCTTCGATGTCCATCCCGCCGGCGGCGCTGGCCATCATCACGGGCTTGCCGGACGCGCGATCGAGCACGATGCTCAGATACAGCTCGCGCGTCATCTGCAGGCCTTCTTCAACGAGCACCCGGGACACGACGCGGCCTTCCGGGCCCGTCTGGTGCGTGACGAGGGTCATGCCGATCATATCGCGCGCGATCGCCTCGGCCTCCTCGGGCGAGCGAGCGAGCTTCACACCGCCGCCCTTCCCTCGCCCCCCGGCATGAATCTGCGCCTTGACGACTACGACGCTCCCGCCGAGCCTGCGCGCAATCTGGCCGGCTTGCGCGGCGCTGAACGCGACTTCGCCGGCGGGCGCCGGGACGCCGTGACGCGCGAGAATGGCCTTGGCTTGGTACTCGTGGATTTTCATAGCGAGACGAAACTCCTGATGCTAACTTGCACGTTCTTGCAGCGCAACAGTAAACTGCCTTTGAATGTCGTCGCGGACGCGTGCGCTCACCTCCTCGGTCGGCGGCAAGCTGCTGATCGGGGCCACGGGCCTCGGCCTTTTTCTCTATCTCGTCATTCATGTCTCCGCCAACGCGACGGTGTTTCTTGGGCCGGAGATCTTCAACGGCGTGGCCGACGTGCTCGAACGTATTCCGCTGCTGCCGGCGATCGAGATCGCCCTGCTGCTCGTCTTCCTGCTGCACGTCGTCAAGACGATCGAGATGTTTCTGACCAATCAACAGGCGCGGCCCGTCGCGTACGTCAAGAAGAAGGATGCCGGCGCACCCAGCCGCAAGAGCCTCGCGTCGTCGACGATGATCTTTTCGGGACTGTGGCTCCTCGTGTTCATCGTCATCCACGTGAAGGCGTTCAAGTTCAGCCCCACGTACGCCTGGGGAGACGCAAAAGACTTCTATCGCCTGGAGATGGACAACTTCAGGAACCCGCTCGTCGCGGGCTTCTACGTGCTCAGCATGCTGGTGGTGGGGTCGCACCTCTGGCACGGCGCGTCGAGCGCCTTCCAGTCGCTCGGCGTCGACCACGGGGGCTGGACGCCACGGCTTCTCGCCGCAGGCAGAACGCTGGCCGTTCTCATCGCCGGCGCCTTCATCGCCATCACGCTCTGGGCGTACTTCGTGGCGAGCCAGGCATGAAACTGAACGCCAGAATGCCGGCCGGCCCCATCGCGCAAAAGTGGGATCGCCACAAATTCGAGATGAAGCTGGTCAACCCCGCGAACAAGCGGAAGCACACGATCATCTGCGTGGGCACCGGCCTGGCCGGGGCGTCGGCTGCCGCATCGCTCGGCGAGCTCGGCTACAACGTCGTCACTCTTTGTATCCAGGACAGCCCCCGCCGCGCGCACAGCATTGCCGCACAGGGCGGCATCAACGCCGCCAAGAACTACCAGAACGATGGCGACAGCGTGTACCGGCTCTTCTACGACACCGTCAAGGGGGGCGACTACCGCTCGCGCGAGTCGAACGTGTACCGGCTGGCGCAGCTGAGCGTCAACATCATCGATCAGTGCGTCGCCCAGGGCGTGCCCTTCGCCCGCGAGTACGGCGGCCTGCTCGACAATCGATCGTTTGGCGGCGCCCAGGTGTCGCGCACGTTCTACGCGCGCGGACAGACCGGCCAGCAGCTCCTCATCGGCGCCTACCAGTCGCTCATGCGCCAGGTGCACGAGGAGACGGTGCAGCTCCTCCCGCGCCGCGAAATGCTCGACCTGGTGACGATCGACGGCAAGGCCCGCGGAATCATCGCCCGGAATCTCGTGACCGGCGAGATCGAACGCTACGCGGGCGACGCGGTAATCCTGGCCACCGGCGGCTACGGCACCCTCTACTACCTGTCGACCAACGCGGTGAATTCCAACGTCACCGCGGCATGGCGCGCCCACAAGCGCGGAGCGCTTTTCGCGAACCCGTGCTTCACCCAGATTCATCCAACCTGCATTCCGGTGAGCGGCGACCATCAATCGAAGCTCACGCTGATGAGCGAAAGCCTCCGCAACGATGGGCGCGTCTGGGTGCCGAAACAGAAAGACGATACGCGGCCGCCGGATCAGATTCCCGAGGACGAGCGCGACTACTACCTCGAGCGGAAGTATCCGAGCTTCGGCAATCTGGTGCCCCGCGACGTGGCCTCGCGAAACGCCAAGCAGGCGTGCGACGACGGCCGGGGCGTGGGCGAGAGCGGGCTGGCGGTGTACCTGGACTTTGCCGATGCCATCAAGCGGTTGGGGCTCGAAACGATTCAGGAAAAGTACGGCAACCTCTTCCACATGTACCGGAAGATCACCGACGAAGATGCGTACAAAGTTCCGATGCGCATCTACCCCGCCATCCACTACACCATGGGCGGGTTGTGGGTCGACTACAACCTGATGAGCAACCTGCCCGGGCTGCATGTGCTCGGCGAGGCGAACTTCTCCGATCACGGCGCGAACCGCCTGGGCGCGAGCGCGCTGATGCAGGGACTCGCCGACGGTTACTTCATCGTTCCCTACACGATCGGTGACTATCTGGCGAGCAACACCCTGCCACAGGTGACCACCGAGCACGAGGCGTTCAACGACGCGGCCGCCAGCGTACAGGCGCGGATCAATCAGCTGCTATCGGTCAAGGGCAACCGGGGCATCCGTGAGATTCACCGCGAGCTCGGACAAGTCATGTGGGACGACGTCGGGATGGCGCGGACGGAGACGAGCCTGAAGCGGGCTCTCGAGGCGATTCCAAAGCTGCGGGACGAGTTCTGGCACAGCGTGTCGATTCCCGGCGCCCCCGATAACCTCAACCAGAGTCTCGAGTACGCCGGGCGTGTCGCCGACTACCTGGAGTTCGCGGAGCTGCTGGCCTACGACGCGCTGCAGCGTCGGGAGTCGGCGGGCGGCCATTTCCGGGAGGAGAGCCAGACGCCCGAGGGCGAAGCGCTGCGCGACGACGCGCAGTACTCCTACGTCGCGGCGTGGGAGTTCAAGGGCGTCGGCCGGCAGCCGGAGCTGCACAAGGAGCCGCTCGAATTCGAAGAAGTGCATCCGACGCAACGGTCATACAAGTAGGCCCGAGCG
>JAHFUL010000078.1:12130-15222 GCA_023265155.1 Acidobacteriota bacterium | reverse complement strand
TCATCCACGACGGCCAACAGGATCTCGGCGTCTACGCCAGCGACATCTAGTGCCGGGTAAAACACATCACCCCATCACCCATCACTCCATCACCCCATCACTCCATCACTCCATCACCCCGTCATTCCATCACCCCGTCTGATTACCCAAACATGTCCTTGACACGGTCGAACAGATTGCGCTCATCCTGCTCGCTGCTCGGCGCACGCGGCTCGAATTTCTCCTTCGGCAGCACTCTGGCGAGCTGTTCGAAGAGGTGACGTTGATCCTTGTTCAGTTTCCGCGGCGTCTGGACCTGCACCGTCGCGAACAGGTCGCCCCGGCCGCGGCCGCTGACTTCAGGCAGCCCCTTGCCGCGCACCCGAAGCGTTGTGCCGGTCTGGGTGCCTTCGGGGACCTTGACGGCCTCCGAACCGTCGAGCGTCGGTACGAGCACTTCGCCGCCGAGCACGAGGGTGGTGAAGTTCACGGGAATCTCGCAGAACAGGTTGAGCCCTTCACGCCGGAAGAACTCGTGCTCCTGGACGTGGAGCACCACATAGAGATGGCCGGGCGGGCCGCCGGCGTTTCCAGCTTCTCCTTCGCCCTGCAGGCGCAGCTGCTGTCCCGTGGCGACGCCCGCGGGAATCTTGACCGTGATCTTCCGCTCTCTTGTCACGCGGCCTTCGCCGTGGCACGTCTGGCAGGGCTTCGTGATCACCTTGCCGGCGCCGCGGCACTGCGGGCACGTCCGCGCCACGGTGAAGAAGCCCTGCTGGAAGCGCACCTGGCCCTGACCCCGGCATTGCGGGCACCCCGTCGGCGACGAGCCATCCGCCGCGCCCGATCCTTTGCACGTCGCGCAGATTTCCTGCCGGGGGATCTGGACCGCGGTTTCAACACCCTTCGCCGATTCCTCGAATGAGATCTCGAGGTCGTAGCGAAGGTCGGCGCCGCGCTGCGGGCCGCCGCGCCGCCGCCCGCCGCCGAAGAGATCACCAAAGCCGAACATGTTGCCGAGGACATCGGCGAAATCGAATTCGTTGAAGACGGACGGGTCGAACCCTGCGCCGCCCCCGGCGCCCCGGACGCCCGCGTGGCCGAATCGATCGTACGCGGCGCGCTTGTCGGGGTCGGCGAGCACACCGTAGGCTTCGGCCGCTTCCTTGAACTTCTCCTCGGCCGCCTTGTCGCCGGGATTCCGATCGGGGTGGCACTGCATCGCGATCTTGCGATACGCGCTCTTCAGCTCCGCCTCGGCGACCGTTCGCCCGACCCCGAGCACTTCGTAGTAGTCTCGTTTGCTCACGCCTTCGCCACCTTCACCATCGCGGGCCGCAGCAGTCGATCGCCCATCATGTAGCCCCGCCGCATTTCGCCGATCACTTCGCCCTCGCGATGCTCCGGGCTCGCCTCGTGGGACACCGCCTGATGGAGGTTCGGGTCGAAGTCGGCGCCGAGCGCCACGACCGGCCGCAGGCCGCGCCTGTGCAGCAGATCCTGCAGCTTCGCGTGAATCAGCTCGACGCCCTTCCGGTAGGAAGAGTCGGTCTGTTTCGTCGCCTGGGGTCTCGCCGCATCGGCCGTGATCGCCAGTTCGAAATCGTCCAGCACGAGGAGCAGATCCTGCAGGAGATCGGCGATCCCCTGATCGGCCTGCTCGCGCCGCTCGCGTTCGACCCGCTTCCGGTAGTTGTCGAACTCTGCGGTCTTCCGCAACAGGCGATCGTACATGTCGTCACGCTCCTGCTGCAGTTCGGCCGTTTCAGGCGGCACGCCTCCGTCTGGCGCCTCTTGGGGATCGGTTGCGGCCGGCGCACCGCTCGCCGGACCGTCAACGTGCTTGTCAGCCATGTGTTGTACCTAGTTGGGATCGCGCAGCACGCGTGACACCGCCCGGGCAGCGCCATCGACGACGGCGATCGCGCGCGAATAGCGCATCCTCGTGGGGCCGATCACGCCGATGGTGCCGATGCCTGCGCCATCGACATACGTGGACGCGACCAGGCTGAAGGATCGCAGATGGGGGTCGGGATGCTCGCCGCCGATGACGACCGTGAGGCCCGGACCGTCCATGTATTCATTCAACAGGCGCACGAGCCGCTGCTTTTCTTCGATCATCTGCAGGAGCGCCTGCATCGTGCCCAGCGTCAGCCCGCGGTCCTCCCCGAGCAAAGACGCCGCGCCATCCACATAGAGCGTGCCCACGTCTGGCAGATCGCTGAAGGTGGACGAGGCCAGCCGCATGGCGCGCGCCACGAGCGCATCGTAGAGCAGACGCTCTTCGTCCATGCGCTCGAGCACGGCCTCGCGCGCCCGGTACAGCGGGAGGCCCGAGAACTCCGCGTTCAGATAGTTCGCCGCCTGCCGGAGCTCGACGGCATCGAGCGGTTCGCCGATGTCGATGGCTTTCTGAATAACATGGCCGCCGCGCGCGACGATGACCACGAGGACGCGAGCCGAGCTGAGCGGGATGAACTCGACGCGGTCGAACACCGCGGCCTCGTGCGTCGGACGCAGCGCGAAGCCCACGTGCCGCGACGCCTGCGAGACGACGTGCGATACCTGAGACAGCACGGCGTCGGCGAGCGCCCCGGGACGCTCGCGGCGCAGCCGCGCTTCGACGACCTGTGCCGTGCGCGACGACCGCTTTGATTCGAGCAGAAGGTCGACGTAGAAGCGGTAGCCCTTGTCGGTTGGAATCCTGCCGGCGGAGGTGTGCGGCTGCTGGACGAACCCCTCTGCTTCGAGCCGCGCGAGAATGTTACGGACGGTGGCCGACGACACACCAAGGCCGGCGTCGCCCGCCAGGAGCGCCGAAGGGACCGGCTCGCCCGACGCGATGTATTCGCGCACGAGCGCCGCCAGCACGCGCCGGGATCGGTCCGAGGTTTCCATTTGGCACTCTACCGTGAAGACCGCTTGTCGATTATACAACCCGGGCAGGGTCGCGCAGTCCTGCGGCGTTGGGCTTCGTAGTTCGGCTTCGTGCGGGCTCTATGCTGCCTTCAATCGAGATTGTTCCAGCGCATCGACAGCTCGGCCGCGTCGCGGATTCCGGCCTTGCCGTGCTTGACCGCGATGAGCTCGGACAGGATGCTCACGGCGATCTC
>JAHFUL010000078.1:3947-12030 GCA_023265155.1 Acidobacteriota bacterium | reverse complement strand
GGGCTCTATGCTGCCTTCAATCGAGATTGTTCCAGCGCATCGACAGCTCGGCCGCGTCGCGGATTCCGGCCTTGCCGTGCTTGACCGCGATGAGCTCGGACAGGATGCTCACGGCGATCTCCTGGGGCGTGACGGCGCCGATGTCGAGTCCGATCGGCGCATGGACCTTCTTGAGCAGGTTCGCGTCCGTGCCATTGGTCGTGAGCTCCTCGTAGATGCGCGCTACCTTGGCGCGGCTGCCGATGAGCCCCAGGTACCGGAGATCGCGCGGCGCGAGCGCACGCAGCGCTTCCAGATCGTTCGTGTGGCCTCGCGTCACGATGACGACGTAGGCGTGCGCCGGCAGGGCCGTGCGTCCGATCCAGGCGGGGATGTCCTCGGTCACGACTTCCGCCGCCCCGGGAAACCGCTCGCGATTCGCGAACTTCTCGCGGTCGTCGACCACGTGCACGCGGAAGCCCACGTCGTGGGCCAGCCGCGCGAGGTGATAACCCACGTGGCCCGCGCCAATCACGTAGAGCTCAGGCGACGGCTCGATCGGCTCGATGTACACGTCCATCTGGCCCCCGCAGACGAGCCCGGTCTCCTGCGCGAAGTCGTCCGCAAGCTCATAGTGGAGGAGGAGCGGCCGGCGGTTGGCGATCGCTTCGCGCGCTTTCCAGAACGCGTCGTTCTCGTAGCACCCTCCGCCGATGGTGCCGACGAGCCGTCCGTCGCCGAACACGAGCATCTTGGCGCCGACGCGCTGCGGCGTCGATCCGGTCGTGGAGACGATCGTCACGAGAGCGGCCGCCTCACCGCGTTCGAGCGCGTCAGCCACCGCCGCGAAGACTTCCTGATTCATCTCTGGTGATTATAGAGGGCAGGCGGTCCGGGCAGGGCAGGCAAGGCAAATCCACTCCGCACGGAGGGCGACGACCGGATCGACCCGCGTGGCCCGCAGGGCCGGCAGCAGACGCCCCGCGATGGAGACCCCCGTCAGGAGAATCGTGGTCGCGATGAACGTGGCCGAATAGCTGGGCGTGATCCCGACCAGCCCCTGCCAGAGAACGCGGCTGAGGGCCCACGCGCCAGCAAGGCGGGCGGGGCAGGCAAGACAGGCTGGGCAAGGCAGCCCAGGCGAGGCAGGGCGGGTCTGGCAGGGCATCCGCTTCGTAGGCCCGAGCTTCAGCTCGGGCGAGGAAGCTAGGGCACCCAATAGCCTTCCCTCGACGTTCCACGGGACGCGACGTCCGTAGAAGGACTTTCAGTCCGATTGTGCCTGTGCTGCCTGCAGACTAGACTGCAGGAATCGCCCGCGTATTGGTGTGGGCAATCGTGCGCTCGTGCGTGTAGTGACGCAGCTGGATGATGCGATTCTCGACAGAAATCCCATTCACGTACAGGGTCCGTTTTATGTGATGCTGCACGGGACTCGTCGGCACAACGTTTACCATGCAGGTCAAATTTCATTGCTGACCGGGCAATTGACAGTGGGCACACGGTAAAGCTGAACCGATGATCGAGAGGGTTCTGTTCGGGGCTCGAGACAGGGAGGTGACGCGATGCGACGTAAGTCTGTGCTGGCAGCGGCGCTCGGGACAATCCTGAGCGCGATCCCGCTTTGGGCGCAGGTTCAGGCGCCGCCAGCTCCCTGGCGCGGAGCCGGGGCGATACCGTGCGTGGGGCCCGACGGCGGCGTCTATCAATGCCCTCCGCCTCCCCGGGTGGTCGCGGTCCGTGCGGGCCGCTTGTTCGACAGCAAGACCGGCCAGACGCTGACGAGACAGATCGTGATTGTTTCAGGCGAGCGGATCACCGAGGTTGGACCGGAGGCTCAGCTCAGGATTCCGGCGGGAGCTCAGGTGATTGACCTCAGCCAGGCGATGGTCCTGCCTGGCCTGATCGATGCGCATACGCACATGTTCAATACGCGCGGACAAAGGGGAACGACGGAAGGCTCCCTGCTGATCGCCGTACAAAACGCGCAAGCCGAGCTGCGGGCAGGCTTCACCGCGGCGCGTGATATGAGCTCACACGGCAATGGCTATGGCGATATCGAGATCCGCAATGCCATCAACCAGGGCCGCTTCGACGGCCCCAGGTATCAAGTATCGACCCTGGGCATCGTGTGGGGGGCCGCAGCTCGGAACCCAGCCAATCCGGCGAACCCCTTGACCAGCACCGTGGTCCGCTCGGTCGAAGAAGCACGCGCGGCCGTGGGCGAGCAGATTGGACGCGGTGCGGATTGGATCAAGCTGTTCCCGACCGGGGGGTACTCCTTCACTGCCACGGGCCAGGCCCAGTATCCGGTGACCTACCCGCTGCCTGTGCTTCAAGCGCTGATTGACGAGACGCATCGCCTCGGCAAGAAGGCCGCCTGCCACGTCCTTGGCGGTGAGGGGCAGAAAAATGCCATTGTCGCTGGCTGCGATACCATCGAGCACGCTTTCGACCTGGATCAAGAGCAAGCCAACATGATGGTCGCAAAGGGGCTGTACTACGATCCGACCCTCATGCGCTACACCGAGCCGTACATGGACGATACCGACGCCAGGAACACTGGCGGCAAGTTTCGGATGATCCCCATCTTCGAGAAGGCCGTGTCGATGGCGGCCGCCACCAGGGGACTCAAGATCATGGTGGGCAGTGGCGTCGACGGCTCAACTTACCCTCATGGGACGCAGGCTCTCGATTTCGAGGTGCTGGTGAAGCGTGCGGGCTTGACCCCGGCAAGGGCCATCCAGGGCGGAACGATGATCAATGCAGAAGTCATGGGATGGCAGGACCAGATCGGGTCCGTCGACAAGGGCAAATACGCTGATCTGATCGCTGTGTCCGGCGACCCGCTGACCGACATCACCGAGCTTCAACGGGTCAAGTTCGTGATGAAGGGCGGAAAGATCATTCGGAACGACCTGACGCAAGGGGCTCCGAAATGAGACTGGATCGCCGTGACTTCGTGGGCGCCCTCTCGCTGGCCGGCCTGGCCCCTCTGACCGGGCTGGCTGGTTCCGCTCCCGCGACGACAGCCGGCCAGGATTCAGCGGCTGTCGAAGTTCGCGACGATGTGACTCGCAGGATCGCGAAGTATGTGGTCTCGGGAACGTATGAAGACCTTCCCGCTGCCGTCCGCAGGGAGGCGCGGCGCACCCTCTTGAACTGGATGGGTTGCGCGGTGGGTGGCTCGCGTCACGAAACCCTGGATGCCGCGATCTCGGCCCTCGCTCCGTTCTCCGGTCCGCCTCAGGCATCCGTGCTGGGGCGTCGCGAACGGATGGACATCCTGCATGCGTCTCTGATGAACGGCATCAGCTCGCACGTGTTCGACTTCGACGACACGCACCTCAAGACCGTGATTCACCCGGCGGGTCCGGTCGTCTCGGCGCTTCTTGCGCTCTCGGAGTATCAGGCGGTGTCGGGCAAGGACTTTCTCACCGCGATGGTCCTCGGGATTGAAGTGGAGTGCCGGATTGGCAACGCCGTCTACCCCGCCCACTACGAACGCGGCTGGCACATCACGGGCACGGCCGGTGTCTTCGGCGCCGCGGCGGCGAGCGGCCGCGTCCTCGGTCTTTCCGAACAGCAGATGGTCTGGGCGCTCGGGCTCGCGGCCACGCAGCCGGTCGGCTTGCGCGAAATGTTCGGGTCCATGACGAAAAGCTTCCATCCTGGCCGGGCGGCGCAGAACGGCCTGACGGCGGCACTCCTGGCCTCGCGCAATTTCACGACGAGCGACGTGGGCATCGAGGGCAAAAGTGGCTGGGCCAACGTGCTCAGCACCACGCGGAACTATGCGGAGATCACCGAGAACCACGGGAAGACCTACGAGATCCTGCTCAATACCTACAAACCGTTCGCCTGCGGCATCGTGATCCATCCAACCATCGACGCGTGCATCCAGCTCCGCAACGAGCACGCGCTGACCGCCGATCAAATCGCGCGGATCGACCTTCGGGTTCATCCGCTCGTGCTCGAACTGACCGGGAAGAAAACGCCGCAGACCGGTCTGGACAGCAAGTTCAGTGTGTACTTCGCGGCTGCGCTCGCCATCATCCGGGGATCGGCCGGGACGGGCGACTTCAGCGACGCCAACGCCCGCAATCCGGCCCTCGCCGCCTTGCGGGATCGTGTGACGACGACGATTGACCCGGCGATCAAGGAAGATCAGGTGCGCGCGACCATTACTTTGAAGGATGGCCGCACACTGGAGAAGTTCGTGGAGCACGTGGTCGGCAGCCTCGAGCGGCCGATGACCGATGCGGATCTGGAGGCGAAGTTCGCGGGTCTGGCCGACGGCGTGCTGCCGGCGGCCCAGGCGCGGAGACTCATGGATCTCTGCTGGACGATCGATACTCTCTCGAACGCCGCGCAACTGGCCGCTGCGGCGCGAGTTGGCTAGTCACAAACAAGCTTATCGCGAAGGCACGAATCGGTTGCTTCGTGAAAAGCGCTCTGCGGTGATGCACATGGAGATGACGAACATGAAAATCGTGAAAGGCGGACTGCGCACCGTTCTCCTCGCGGCACTGCCGGCCCTCTTGGCCATGTCAGCCCTGTCAACAATGTCGCCAGGCCACGCGCTCACCGCCGCCGCCGCGGCATCCTGCGAGAGCTTGTCGTCCGTGAAGCTGCCGCACACGACGATCACCCTGGCCCAGGCCGTCGCCGCCGGTGCATTCACGCTCCCGACGACGGGCCAGCCGGCAGGCGGCCAGGCATTCAGTCGCCTGCCCGCCTTTTGCCGTGTCGCCGCCACGCTCGCCCCGTCGCCCGACTCAGACATCAAGATTGAAGTGTGGCTTCCGTCGGCGGGCTGGAACGGCAAGTTCCAGGCGGTCGGGAACGGCGGCTGGGCGGGATCGATCAGTTATCCGGCCATGAGCACGGCGCTCGGGCGCGGCTACGCCACCAGTTCGACCGACACCGGACATACAGGTGCATCCGCGACGTTCGCGCTCGATCATCCAGAGAAGCTCGTCGACTACGCGTATCGCTCGGAACACGAGATGACCGTCGCGGCCAAGGCCATCATCGACGCCTTCTATGGCAACGGTCCGAAGCTCTCGTACTGGAATGGCTGCTCGACCGGCGGCCGGCAAGCACTGATGGAAGCGCAGCGGTTCCCCGCCGACTACGACGGCATCATCGCCGGCGCCGCCGCGAACCCGAAGACGCATCTGGACGGCTGGCGCATCTGGATGGCCCAGGCCATGTTCAAAGATCAGGCGAGCGCCATCCCCGCGAACAAATTTCCGGTGATCCACCAGGCGGTGCTCAACGCGTGCGATGCCCTCGACGGGCTGAAGGACGGCCTCATCGACGATCCCACCCGGTGCCACTTCGCCCCGAAGACCATCGAGTGCAAAGGCGGCGACGGACCGGCCTGCCTCACGCCCGCCCAGGTGCAAGCAGTCAGCGTGGTCATGAGCCCCGCGCGCGATCGCAAGACAGGAGCTGAGCTCTTTCCTGGCTTCGAGGCCGGCAACGAGCTTGGCTGGGGGCGCATGCTTGGAGGACCCGACCCGTACGCGACCGCTCTGGATCAGTTCAAGTACATCGTGTTCAAGAATCCGAACTGGGATTGGCGGACGTTCGACCTCGAACGCGACGTCGCCACCGCCGACCAGGCCAGCCAGGGCACGCTCTCCTCGATCGATCCCGATCTGACAGTGTTTGCCCGACGCGGCGGCAAGCTGCTCATGTATCACGGGTGGAGCGATCAGGACATCGCTCCGAGGGCCAGCGTGAACTATTACAAGCGCACGGTGGACGCGACGAAGCCACCCGCGAACGCCCAACAGTGGGTACGCCTCTTCATGGTGCCGGGAATGGGGCACTGCAGCGGCGGAGAAGGACCCAACACGTTCGACATGGTGAGCGCGCTCGAGCCGTGGGTGGAGAGCGGGAAAGCGCCGGACCGGATTGTCGCGTCGCACAGCACGGCCGGAAAAGTGGACCGCACGCGTCCCCTCTGTCCCTATCCGCAGGTCGCGCGCTACACAGGGACGGGAAGCATCGACGAGGCCGCGAACTTCGTGTGCAAGGCGCCCTGAGCGTCGTACCCCTGACGGCATCACTGGCGGTCAGTCCGTCACGTCGAACAGTCCGCTCACCGACTCGCCGACGTGAATGCGGCGGACCGCCTCGGCCAGAAGCGGTGCGACCGACAGGATGGTCATGTTGGGGAGGCGCTTGCTCCCCGGGATGGGCACCGTGTCGGTGGTGACGATCTCTTCGATGTCGGGCTGCTCCCGCAGGCGCGCGATGGCGGGTCCCGTGAACAGTCCGTGCGTGCAGGCGACCACGATCCGTTTCACCCGCCGCTCGCGGAGCTTCTGCAGCACTTCGACGACGGTGCCCCCATTGGCGATTTCGTCGTCGATGACGATGACGTTCTTGCCGTCGACGTCGCCGACGATCGAGTCGATCACGACACGATCGTCACCGAGGCGCTTCTTGCTTCCAGCCGCCACGGGCAGCTCGAGCATGCGGGCGAAGTGGCTGGCCTCCTTGGCATTGCCCAGATCCGGCGACATGACAATCGTGTTCGCGAGGGGCCGCCGCCTGAAGTGCTGCGCCAGCACCTTGAGCGCGTTCATGTGATCGACGGGCACGCTGAAGAATCCGTGTACCTGCTCCGAGTGCAGCGTCATCGTCAACACCCGGGTCGCGCCGGCCGTGGCGAGCAGGTCGGCCACGAGTCGTGCTGCAATCGAAATGCGCGGCGTGTCCTTCTTGTCCGAGCGTGCGTACGCGTAATGCGGGATCACAGCCGTGATGCGGGCAGCCGATGCCCCCCGCGCCGCGTCCAGCATCAGCAGCAGCTCCATCAGGTGCTCCTGCACGGGCTGCACCAGAGGTTGGATGATGAACACGTCTGCCTCTCGACAATTGGCCTGGAGGTGCACGCCCAGACAGTCGTTGCTGAACCGGGCGATGACCGACGGACTGAGACGCGTCTTCAGGCGCCTGCACATCGCGGTTGCCAGTTGGACGTGCGCGTTCCCGCTGAAGACGACGATTCTCTTCATAGGCCCAACATCATACGCGGAACGATTTTCAGTGTTTGCAGTCGGCCAAGGTTGGACTGACACTGGGACAGAGGAGCGGCTTCAATGAATAGCGTAGGCGTTCCGGAACTTCTCATCGTTTTGATGCTGTCTGCGTTCTGGCTCATTCCACTTGCCGCCGGCATTTGGGCGCTTGTCACATTGAATCGGTTGCGGGTGGGGCAAGACGCGGTTCGCTCCAAGCTGGAGTCGATCGAGCGACTGCTTCAACGCTCCTGAACAAGGGGCAGGCAGGGCGGGCAGGGCAGGCGGGGCGGGCAGGGCGGGCGGTGGCGTCCGCCTTGTACGCCGGACCCTTCGTCGAGGCTCAGGGTCGTCCTGAGCTACCGTTCCCAACCGTCTTAGTGCGACGACGATCCAGGGAGCCAGACAGGCAGCCCGTCCACTGAAATTGCGGCCACCCACTCCGCATCGAGCAACATCGTGTGACTGCGAGCCGGCGAGAGCTGATCCTCTGGCAACAGGTCGCGAATCCGTACGAACACCAGACGTCCCTGCTCCAATCCGACGAACCGCATTCCGCCAAACCCGACCCGAACGTGACCGCCTGTGTCGTCGGCGAAGACGATCTGATCGGTCGGCAGAGATACTCTGAGGCCGTTCGGGAAGAGGACGAAGGTGCCAGGCGGGCCGTTTCCGACAATCGGAAGCGTCGAGATCCGATCGTGCTCCCGCAGGAGGGACGTCGGCGCCGCGAACTCGATGAACAGCGGAATGTTGCAACTGGCGCTCGGTCCGCTCGTAGGCCCGACCTTCAGGTCGGGCGCTCGGTTGCCCGCAGACATTGCTCTTACGAAACGGACGAGGCCCACGGCCTCGGACCTGGACCGTCCGGCGATTCGTCGCGCCGGCCGATTCGTTGTGCGTCCCCATCCATTGGCGTGCCGCCGCCTCCGCCCCCGTTGCTCGGGCGACGACTGCCGCGGTGACGACGGCGAAGCTCGGCTGGGTGGACGGCGAAGCGGACAGACAACCAGCGTACGAGGGCGATGAGCATGAGCACGCTGATGATGGTCCATCCAGACACGAGC
>JAHFUL010000078.1:0-3847 GCA_023265155.1 Acidobacteriota bacterium | reverse complement strand
CTTACGTGCTCGTGGATCGGCGCGACGGCGTTGACGTGGAACACACCGGAACGTTTCTGGAGCTCGATCGACCCCGTCGGCTCGTGTTCACGATGTTCGTGCCGCATTACTCGACGAGCCCCGATCGCGTGACCGTCGAGATCGTCCCGGTCGAAGGCGGTTGTGAGTTGACGCTGACGCATGAGATGACGCCAGAGTACGCGCCGTACGTCGATGCCACCATCGGCGCCTACACGGACCATCTGAACACGCTCGACGCCATCCTGGCCTGAACCTTCAAGGACGCACGGGCGGCGGGGTAGGACGGGTCAGGCTGGAAGATCTTCCAATGGCAGGATGGTGAAGGATTAGCCATCAGGCGTGATGTCCCGCGGACGCCCCATCAGACAGGGCACACGGCCGATCATTCGACGCGAGCGTCGAACGCGCCGGTGTCGATGCGTCCGCTCCTCTTGACCTGCACGAAAATCCGATAGTCCCCTCGCGCCGGCAGCCCGAACGGGAACGACACGACGGCGGGTAGACTATCGCCACGATGCGTGTGATCCTGCTCTGGCGCACGTGCGGCGCCACGAAGCGACCGCTCACCTATTTGCATCGCCGCCATCGGCGCCGATCCTGACGGATGCACGTGCGCGAACACTCGACGGTCGCGGCTGACGAAGATCGCGTGCCCTGGCATACCCATGTACAGCTCGAGATCGGTCGCCGGCCGGCCCGCCGCATCGTCGACGCGGAAAGTGAACATCGTCAGCTGACCGACCGTGAGCGGCCGGCTGTCGCGCACCCACACCATCCGACCGTGGTCGGGCAGCGGCGCGGCATCCATGCCGACCCCGGAGGTCACTCCGGACGAAGGCTCGGACCAGGCGCTGTCGTCACCCGTCAACGCAGAGCCGAGAATCTCTGAAGCGGCGAACCGGCCGGTGACGGTTTCCGAGATGCCGGTCGAATGCACCACGTCCACAAACAGCTCGTATTCGCCTCGTGGAACATTCGGGAGCCGCTGTTCGAATGCGCCGTTGCCCGTTTCGTCGGGATGGAGATGCCAGAAGCGATCGAGCGCCGGCGACACGATGAACAGATGCATCAGGTGGCCGTGATCGGCGACGAAGTCGTCCGTTCGGCGCAGGGGAATCCATCCGGGATCGCGCACCGCCAGCGTCAGGCGTCCGTCGGGCATCACCGCCGTTGAAACGTCCAGCGGTTTGTACACGTATCGCGCGTAGCTCGACGCCTCGGCCGTCCACCACCAGTTGCCGAGAGCAACAACTGCGACGACGACGAGCGTCGCGATGGCGCCCGCAATTCTGCCGCGGCGGCGCGCACGGGGCCCAGGGGTCTCGCCCGCCGCGAGGCCGGCCTCGCGCCCCAATGCCGCGATGATGCTGACCAAGCCGGCGCACAGCAGGACCATCAACCCGGACAGCAGCGCGCGAAGCGTTGGGCTCATGTCGAGCGTCGCCTGCGGCAGCGTCGGGACCGGCACGGCCACCGTGCCGGATCCGCGACTGCCGTCCACCGCGACGCGCACCTGCCAGGCGCCGGCGGTCATCATCCACAGCTGTCCGGTGAACAACTTCGGATCGTCGCGCGACCGTGTCGCGAGGTCGGGCGCCGGCGCGAACTGCGCGCCCGGGCCGGTCAATGGCATCGGTACGATCCGCACTTCGCGGACATCGGTCGAGGAGGTCAGGATTTCCACCCCGGCGACGCCTGGAATCACGCGCGGGGGCCGGACGGTGACCAACACGCGATACGGCCCGGCCTGGGCGTCGAGAAACACGTCGGGGCTGCCGACGTGAGCCGACGCAGTCCGAGGCAACGCGACGAGCGTCGCAATGGCCGCGATCGCGAGCCGGCGCCCGCTTGCGTTCACCGCTGGACCTTTTGCATGAACCGTCCGACGTGAATCCCGAGCCATACCATCACCGAGGACGTGAACGTCGCCACGAGCATCCCGCGCCAGAACTGCATGGCGGCTTCGGGCGGAACGAACACGAACCGCGCGTACACGGATCGTGCGGGCGTGCTGAAATCCATGTAGCCCGTGCCGAACACCCAGTTGCGCGCGAGCGGCGTCATCAGGAACTCCGCGAACGGCCATTGAACCGCGATGAAGACAGCGAGAAATGCCACCCCCACGGCCAGCGCGCGAACGATCGGCCGCCACGTGGTTGTCCGCTGGAGGATCAGATCGATCGCGAATGCGGGCACGATGACCAGCAGCGGGAATTCCCACGGGATGAAATGGCTGATCTGCCGATAGACCGGCCCGAGCTTCGGCTGGGCCGGGATGAGCGGAAGAATCCAGAGAAATGCCACGCCGAACCCCGTGTATACCGCAGCCATGATGGTACACGCCCAGCGCTGCTGTGACGCGACAGCCGCCGCGGTGAGAATTCCCAATGTGCCGAGGATCACGACGGTGTAAAAGAACGCGGAGTGCATGTCGGGTCGGGCAATATATTCGAGCTTGAGGAGCAGTGACTCGCAGACCGCACAGCCTCCGACGTACAGAAACAGCCGTTGCAGCGCGGGCCGCTCGTCCTCGCTGGCGCGATTCATGAACGCCAGCAGCAGCATGATCGTGCCGAGCTCGATGCCGAAGAATCCGGCGGCGAGCACCATGTGCGGCGGGCTGATGATCCGCACGTCGAGACCGTAGGCGTTGTGCCACCAGTCGTCGAACGGCGCCGAGACCAGCATGGCGACGCCACCCCAGGCCGCCAGAAATGCTCCAAGCGGTCCCGACAAACCCCAGATGTGCACGCTCGCATCTCGCAGGGGCGTCATCCGGCCCAAGGTCGTCGTGAGGATCAGATACGCCGATGAAATGCCGGCGAGCACGCCGCAGGCGTAGATCGCCATGTGCGGAGCGCTCCAGAACGAGTCGCGGCCGATCGATCGGTGCCACGAGATGTCCCAGTAGCCGCCGATGTAGGCGGACGTGACCGCCAGCGCGGAACACCACAGGTACCACGGAACGGCCGGACTCCGGCCGACGGATGTGGCAACGGTTTCGACCTTCATGCGCCAAGCGTAACAACGCGGAGGCTCCCTCGCAACACTCTGCCGCTGACTTCGGTTATTCTTTCGCGCATGGCCGAAACCGTCGAGTTTCGCAGCAACGGGAATGGAGCGTCGGGTTATCTCGTCAAGCCCCCGGTGGGTTCAGGTCCCGGAGTCCTGGTCATCCAGGAGTGGTGGGGCCTCGATGCCGGAATCAAGGAGATGACGGATCGCCTCGGAGCCGCCGGGTTCGTGGCGCTGGCGCCGGATCTCTACCACGGGGAACTGGCCGGGCACGATGAGATGGACAAAGCGGCGCACCTGATGCAGAGCCTCCCGCCCGAACGTGCGGGCCGCGACATGAGCGGTGCCGTCGACTATCTCTCCAGCCACAGCGCGGTCACGAGCGATGGCATCGGCGTTGTCGGGTTCTGCATGGGCGGCATGCTCTCGTTCATCATTGCCGCCAATCGTCCCGACAAGGTCAAAGCGGTGGTGCCATTCTACGGATTCCCCCAGGGCGAAACGGAGCCGGACTGGTCGAGGCTGACGGCGTCGATTAGCGGGCACATGGCGGAGCACGATAATTTCTTCTCTCCGGCTGCCGCAGGTGCGCTCGAAGCCAAGCTGAAGGGAATGGGGAAAAACGTGACGCTCACCGTCCACCCCGGCACAGGCCACGCCTTCATGGGACCGCACAACGCCCTGGGGACGCTGAACGCAGCACTCGCGGAACGGATCTGGCCGGAAGTCGTTTTGTTCTTACGGGAAAACGTGCGCTGACGTGCCCGCCGTGCGTGTCTCGCCCGAGCTGAAGCTCGGGCCTACGAGAGCA
>JAHFUL010000077.1 GCA_023265155.1 Acidobacteriota bacterium | reverse complement strand
CGTCGCCAGGCCTCTCGGTGCTGGCGGTCACGGTGATGCCGGGCCCGCAGCTGACGCAAGCAGTCGCCGTCTGCCGCGCCGTGCGTGAGCGGCGCCCTGACATTCCGATTGTCTGGGGCGGGTACTTTCCGACACAGCACGCCGACACCGTCCTGCGATCGTCGTTCGTCGATTTCGTGATCCGCTCGCAGGGCGAGCGGCCGTTCGTGCAGCTTCTCGACGCCCTCCGCGCGGGCGCCCCGCTCGACGCTGTCAGCAGCTTGTCGTGGAAGAGCGCGGCCGGACGGTTGATGCACAATCCCGTGGGCGCATTCGCGCCGCTCGACGACCTGCCGGATCTCCCGTACGACCGCGTCGAGATGAATGATTACCTCCATCCAACCTATCTGGGCCGCCGAACTGCTGCCCACAGCTCATCGTTCGGATGTCCGTTCGCGTGCAGCTTCTGTGCGGTCGTCGCAATGTCGAACCGACGCTGGCTCGCGCAAACGCCGGCTCGGATGGAGCGCGTCGTGCGTCACCTTGCGGCGCGCTACCGCGTCGACGCGGTTCAGATGCACGACATGGATTTCTTCATTTCCGAAGCCCGGACGGCCGAGTTCGCCGAACGCATCGCACCGGTCGGAATCAACTGGTGGGGCCTTGGTCGCGTCGACACGCTCATGCAGTACTCCGATGCGACGTGGCGGGCCATGGCGCGTTCAGGATTGAAGATGCTGTTCTCCGGCGCCGAATCGGCATCCGACGCAGTCCTTGCGGCGATGAACAAGGGTGGGACGGCCTCGGCGGGCCTGGCGCTCGATCTGGCGAAGCGTATGCGCAGCTTCGGCGTTGTTCCAGAATTCTCGTTCGTGCTCGGGGTGCCCCCGGATCCGCTGGGCGACATGGCGCAGACCTTCGAGTTCATCAGGAAAATCAAGCGTGTGAATCCGGCGACCGAGATCGTGCTGTACGTGTACACGCCGGTTCCGATGGGCGGCACCCTCTACGCGGAAGCGGCCCGCCGCGGCTTTACGTTCCCGTCAACGCTCGACGAGTGGGCGTCGGACGGGTGGCGTCAACTGATGATGCGCCGCGGAGAAGGCATCCCGTGGCTGGAGGGAAGCGTCCGCCGCCGGGTTCACGATTTCGAGCGGGTCCTCAATGCTTACTATCCAACGGTCACCGATCGTCGGATGACGCCCGCACGCCGCGCGCTGCTTCGAGCCGTCAGCGCCTGGCGCTACAGCCTGAGGATGTACGCGGCGCCGTACGAGCTTCGAGCGCTGCATCGTCTCATCCAGTACCAGCGGCCGGAAACCACGGGGTTCTGAGATGACGCTGGATCTGGCGCGATGGTTCGGGTTCGGGCCGCCTCAGATTCAGGCGCGCGAGGCGTACGCGCTCTGGTCGGAGACCTATCTGCCCAGGCCGCACAATCCGTTGATGCAAGCCGAGCAAGGGGTCGTCGTGCCAATGCTCGAGGCGGCGAGTCCGCGACGGGCGCTCGACGCCGGCACGGGCACGGGCCGCTACCTGCCGCTGCTCGCGTCGGCCGGGGCACGGTTGGCCATCGGCCTCGACGCGTCGATGCCGATGCTGAAGCGCCAGGCCGACGGCGCTCCGCGCGTGTGCGGGGACGCGCGCCGGATGCCGTTTAGAGACGCGAGCTTCGATCTGGTGTGTGCATCGCTCATGGTGGGCGACCTGGAGGACGTCGGCAGCTGGATCCGGGAGGCCACGAGGATTCTGAGGAGGGGCGGTCATCTCGTGTACTCCGATTTCCATCCGTCATGGACCAGCAAGCGATGGCGCCGCACGTTCCGGACCGCGGCCGGTCGGCTGTTCGAGCTGGCCTACTTTCCTCATACGATCGAAGAGCATCTGATGCTGCTCGAGCGGGCATCGCTGGCGGTCCAGGCGATCCGCGAGCCGCGACTGTCAGGCGGATCGGCGCCGGTGGTCGTCGTTTTTCATGCGATCAAATCACGCTGATGCTGACGTGGCGACGTCCGGTGTCGTTCGTCAACGCGCGGATCGCGACCGGCAGGGGTATCGTGTCTTCGCTGCGCATCGGTTCCCGGATCCTGGCCATCGACGAGCGCCCACGAGCAGGCGACCTCGTCGTCGATCTCAACGGTGCCTGCGTCCTGCCCGGACTGATCAACGCTCACGATCATCTCGAGTTGAATCACTACGGTCCTCTCAAGCGCCGCGACTGCTATCAGAACGCCTCGGCGTGGATCGACGATCTGAGGCCCGAACTGCAGCGCGACGGGGCCATCCGCAAGAACAGTGCCTACCCGCTGGCAGCACGCCTGTTCATCGGCGGTCTCAAGAACGTACTTGCGGGTGCGACGACGGTTGCCCATCACAACCCGTTCTATCGCGAATTGGGCCGCTGGTTCCCTGTGCGCGTGGTGAACCGCTACGGATGGGCGCACTCCTTCCTGCTCGAGCGCCAGCCGGTCGGCGCGCATGGCGAACCGGGAGGCGACGTGCGCGAACGCTGCCTCGCCACGCCGGCGGGCGTGCCATTCATCGTGCACGCCTCTGAAGGGACCGATGACGAGGCGGCGGGGGAGCTGCGGCGCCTGGACACGCTCGGCTGCCTGCGCAGCAACACCGTCGTGGTGCACGGCGTCGCGTGGACGCCGGGTGACTGGGCGCGCGTCGTGGCACGAGGCGCGAGCCTCATCTGGTGTCCGGCGTCGAATCTCTTCTTGTTCGGACGGACCACGCCGGTGCCGGAGTTCCTCGATTCAGATACCGCCGCCGGGTCCCGCATTTGTCTTGGCAGCGATTCCCGCGTGACCGGCGCCCGCGATCTGCTCGACGAGCTCCGTGTGGCTGCGGCGGCGACACCAACCGATTCGAACGCATTGCTCCGCATGGTGACCACGGCGCCTGCCGGGATCCTCAAGCTTCGCGACAGCGGGCGCATCGTCGTCGGCGGCCCGGCAGACCTGCTCGTTGTGCCGCCAAATGACAAGGGGCCTGCTGAAGCGCTTCTCGCCACGTCGCGCCGAGATGTCCTGCTCGTCACGATCGCTGGGCGCCCGGTTGTCGGATCACCGGCATTGCGGCCGGTATTCGGTGCGCGCCGAACGGCCATGCGGTCGATCGCCGTGGACGGCGTCGAGCGGCTCGCTGAATCGCGGCTGGCTCGGGCGATCGCGCGGTGCCCGATCGCGGAGCCTGGCGTGGAGTGCTTGTCGTCGTGAAGGGTCCCTTGCACGGGCTCGTTCTGGGCGGCGACGGTTATCTCGGTTGGCGCAGGGCGATGCGATTGGCCGCGCGCGGCAATGTGCTGGTCGTCGACCACGACCTCCGCAGGAACCTCGCGCGCGAGACCTCGGCTGAGCCACTGATTGCTGCGCCCAACCTCGGCGAGCGCGCCGCCATCTCATGCACGCTGGTGTCGAATGTCAACACCAACGACCACGAAGACTGTCTCTACGCGGTGTGTGAATCGGGCGAGTTCTCTCGCCGCGTGGCTCGGCATGGGTCAACGCTTTCGTTTCGTGATATACAGCCACCGCATGTCCGGCGTTGAACAGCGGCGCAACCTGGCATCCTGGCTGCCATGGTGCCTGGCTGTCGTGCTCGGCCTGCGCATGGCCGTTCACCAAGCGCGTGTTGTCGATCAACGGGCCAATGGTTTCGTCGCCTACTACACCTCCGCGCGGCTCCTGACCGAAGGGGAGGATCCCGTCCACTTTTATGACCGCCCGTGGTTCCAACGTCAGGTCGAACGGTTCGAGCCGACGGTACTCGAAGTATTCTGGGCGACTCCACCCACGATGAGCCTGCTGGCCCTGCCGTTGTCCGGGCTGGGATATTACGAGGCGCGCGCTCTCTGGGTGGGCGTCAGCTTTCTGATCGTCATAGCCACGACGGCCTGGCTGCTGCCAGCGCTGCGCGTCTCGGGGCTGTGGGCCCCCGCGTTCGTTGGCTTCACGTTCCTGTACCGCCCGCTCGCGAGCACTCTCGAGCACGGACAGTTCTACCCCCTGGGACTGGCGCTGCTCGCCGTCGTGTTCCATGGCTACCGGACGGGCCGCGACCTGCCGGCCGGTATTCCACTGGGTTTCATGCTGATTACCAAGAACGCTGGACTACTGATCTGGCCGTTGCTTGCGATACGGAAGCGGTGGCGGGCGATGGCATGGGCGGTCAGCCTGGCGGCATTCACGGCCCTGGCCTCGTGGCCCTGGATCGGTTCGGCCGCATGGGGGCGCTACTTGCGCGACGCCTCTGAGGTGACGAGGAATCCGCTCCTCGCGGTCACCGCGTACCAGACCGTGTTCGGGTTTTTTCATCACCTGTTCGGCTTGGGCGGCGCTCCGATCGGCGCTCCGTTGATGCAGCTGCCTGCACTGGCGACGGCCCTCACGTGGATCGCCAGTGGCGCGCTGCTGATCCTGACCGCGCTCGTCGCGCAACGGTCTGGCGCACGCGACTTGATGTTCGCTGCGTTCGTGTTGCTCGGCCTGATGATCACGCCCGTGACCGGGGACTCGCATTTCACGCTGGCCCTGCTGTCCATCGCCGTCCTGGTCGCGGAGGCACAGCGCCGCAACACGGCGTATGCCCTGGTGCTGCTCGCCGGTGCCCTCCTCATCGCCGCGGACCTGCCGTACCGTTCACCCCGCCTGGCTGACGGCCCGATTGCGCTGCTCGCTTACCCGAAGCTCTATGGCACGTTGCTGCTCTGGGGCCTGGCGCTCTGGACGGCTCACGAACGACGGCTTGGTCACCCTGCCGAATTGTTGGAGCCGCGAACTGAGAAACCAAATCGGGAGTTCCTGCTGGAATGCTCTTGGAGGGCCTTGAGATCTCGTGACCGGCGCGCGTCAGCCAGGTGTGCGCCGTGCGTGGACGAGCTCGCGATAGACGCGCTCGAACTGCCGGGCGCTCCAGTCCGCATCGTGCGCGATCGTCCACTCGCGCGCGGCGGCGGCAAGGCGCCGCCGCCGCGGGAGATCCGCGAGCGCGGCTTCAATGGCATCGGCGAGTGCGGCGGGATCGACTGGAGGCACAGCGACGGCGCGCTCAGGCGCCCAATCGGCGATGTAGCCGACTGCAGTGCCGACGACAGGCACGCCGGCCGCAGCCGCCTCGAGCGCGACGACGCCGGCGGCTTCGTGACGCGAGGACACGACGACCAGGTGCGACTGCCGATACAGCGCGGCGACCGCGTCAGTCGGCTGAACCCCGTGGAACGTGACGTGCCCGTCCACCTGGAATTTCCGCGCGAGATCCTGAATGGCTCCGTTGAGCGTGTCTTCTCCCGCGATGTCGAGGTGTATCTCCGGCAAGCGATGGATCACGCGTCGAAGCGCGTCGAGCAAGGTGCGCTGGTCCTTCACCGGGTTCAGGCTCGCGACGTGTAGAAGACGCCACGGGGGTCCTTCAACAGGGCGCACGGCCGACGGAAACAGGTCCGGGTCCACGCCAATCGGAATGACGTCCGGCGTTGCGCTGTGGGCGCGCGCGAGCTCCGCCATGTAACCGGTGCAGACCGTGAGCCGGGAGGCCAGTCGCAGCGTGGCTGTCACCGCGAGCCGGTGCCTCCACAGGCGTTGCTGGCCGTAACCGACTCGAGGGAGGCTCACGAGCTCTCCGCTGTCGAGTGTCACAACCGATGGCACGCCGAGCCGACGTCCGGCGGCGGCTGCGACGAGGCCGGAGGGCAGCGCCCAGTAGCCGTGCACGACGTCGAACGTGCCGTCCCGGCGCAACGCGCGTACGAGCGCGGCGTATTGTCGACGGAGCCCCCGTGGCCGGCCGAGGTCGTGGACCGTTGCGCCAAGAAACGGGTAGCTGCACGCCTTCTCGTGATAACGCAGCGCGTACACGATGACCTCGTGCCGGCGAGCCAGGCGCTCGATCAACCAGAGCAAGGCTGGAATCACCCGGTCGCGACCGCTCCTGTCGACGCCGCCGGTGACCACGAGCGCGATGCGCATCAACGTGGCAGGTGGACATGGGTGTCGAGGTTCGACAGCGCGGCACGACCGGTTGGATATCCCATAACGGCGCGCTCACTCATAGCACTGCAAGAGACCAACAGTCGCGGCGCAGAGGGGTATGCTACTCCGGAGCGGTCGGTACGCCGTGCTCGCCGGGCACCGAGATCAGTCCCAACGCCGTGAACGTCGTGAACATTGTTCAGATCAACTATGCGTTCGACGCGAGTCTCGATGATCCGGGAGCGCTCCTTGCTCGCTACTCTACTTTGACCGGGTGGAGCGAGGCATTGGCCGCGGCAGGCGCAGGCCGCGTGACCGTGGTCCAGCGGTTCCACCGAAACGCACGGGTATCTCAAAACGGGATCGAATACACCTTTTTTGGCGATGGGGCCAAAGGTCGAGCCAGACCCTGGAGGTGTCCTTCCGGATTGCGCCGCGCGCTGCTCGACGCCTCTGCAGACATCGTCCACGTCAACGGCCTGAACTTCCCGGTGCAGACCTGGAGGCTGCGAAGAATGCTCCCGCCTTCGACCGCGATCGTTCTGCAGGATCATGGGGGAATTCGTTTCAGGGATGGCCGCTGGCCTCACCGGTTCACCTTACCGAAGCTGGTGCGTCGCCGGGCCATGAAGGCGGCCGATGGCTTTCTCTTTGTTGCGCCGGAGCACGCCGATCCGTGGCAGCGCATACGGTGCATCGTTTCTTCACAGAAGGTCTATCAAGTACTGGAAGCGAGCACGACCATGAAGCCCATGCCGCGCGACGCGGCCCGTCAGATCAGCGGTATGTGGGGGAAGCCGGCAGTGCTCTGGGTGGGCCGTCTGGACGCCAACAAGGATCCGCTAACGGTTCTTGACGGCTTCGAGCAAAGCCTTGCGCACCTCCCGGAAGCCTCGCTCACCATGATCTACGGCACCGACGAGCTCCTGAGCGCCGTTCGCGAGCGCGTGGGCGCGTCTCCAACCCTGCGCGAACGTGTTCGCCTCGTCGGATCTGTTCCGCACGACTCGATAGCGGCGTTCCAGAGCGGCGCCGATGTGTTCGTGCTCGGCAGCCACTTCGAAGCGGGCGGGTACGCGCTGATCGAAGCCTCGGCGTGCTCCACGCCGGCGGTTGTGACGAACATCCCGACATTCCGCATAGTGACAGCGGAGGGATCACTCGGCGCTCTCTGGAATCCGGGAGACGCCGCGGGTTGTGCGCGAGCGCTGATCGACGTTTCGCGGCAAGACGCGACAACGCTCCGAGCCAGGATCGGCGAGCATTTCGATCGGGCGCTCAGCTGGCCTGCGGTGGGGCGGCGAGCGATGGCCATCTACCAGGAGGTCGTGGCGCACAGGCGCTGCGTCGCCGCAGTAGCATGAACGGATCTGGACGTCAGGAAACAGATTCGCTGGTCTCGGTGATTCTTCCCACCTACAACCGGCTTGCGTACCTGCAGGAGGCCATCGACTCGGTCTTTTCGCAAAGCTACAGCCAATGGGAGCTGATCGTGATCGACGACGGATCGACCGACGGCACCGTCGACCACGTCCGGAGCATCAACGATCCACGCGTGCATGTCATCGCTCTCGATCATTCGGGCCTCCCATCGAAAGTGCGAAACGCGGGCCTGCGTCACGCGCGTGGTCGGTACATCGCCTTCCTCGATTCCGACGATGCGTGGGAGCCTCGAAAGCTCGAGCTTCAACTGGACGATTTGCGTAGGAGCAACGGAGCGGGCTGGAGCTACACGAAGGTCACACGTGTTGATGAAAATGGGACGTCCCTCTCCGACGGGTCAATCAAGCCGTGGCGCGAATGCTCTGGACGCATACTCGCAGACCTTCTTCGCATCGACGCGATAGTCGCCACCCCGGCTGTGATTGTGGAACGCGCTCTCGTCGAGGCGGTCGGAGGGTTCGACGAGTCGCTGCGGGTCTGCGAGGACTACGACTTGTGGTTCCGGATTGCGCCACTCAGTGACGCGCGCGCCTTGTCAGTGCGGCTCTGTCGTGTCCGCATCCACGCCGGCAGCTGTACTGCCAACCGAGCCGAAGTGCACCGCAGCTGGGTGCAGCCGTACACCAAGGTTGCCGCGGCGACAGGCGATCGGGCGATTCGAGTCTTCTGCAAACATCAATGCACACATCACAGGCTCACTGCTGCCGCCCTCGCTTCGGAAGCCGGGCGAAGAGCTGAAGCCGTCAGTGGGTTTGCGCAGGCCGCCATTCACGACCCCCTCTGGCCGCAGGTCTGGCGGTCGCTGGCCGTGCAGGTCATCCCGCGGTACCTGCGCAATCGCCTGCGGAGATGAGACTGATCTCCAGCTGCCGAAGGCAGGACTAAAGTCCTGCACTACGAGTACTGCACTGATCTCCAGCTGCCGAAGGCAGGACTAAAGTCCTGCACTACGAGTACTGCACTGATCTCCAGCTGCCGAAGGCAGGACTAAAGTCCTGCACTACGAGTACTGCACTGGTCTCCAGCTGCCGAAGGCAGGACTAAAAGTCCTGCACTACGAGTACTGCACTGGTCTCCAGCTGCCGAAGGCAGGACTAAAAGTCCTGCACTACGAGTACGACCCGACGAGGGCAGGACCAAACTCCGGCACGACGAGTACGACCCGACGAGGGCAGGAGCAAAACTCCTGCGCGACGAGTACGCGATTCGGAGGTGGGTTACACTGGGACGAGCCTTGCCAATCGGAACCAGTCACGGCGAGCGCATCGAGCGCTTTGAGCGTTTTGAGTACAAAGGCGCTACGCTCATCGATGAAGTCATCGAGCCTGCCGACTCTCTCGACCACCTTGTCTTCTTGCACGGATGGGGCGGCAGCCGGGAGAGCCTTCGGGGCATTGCCACTCTGTTTCAGAACCGCTACAGCGTCCACCTGATCGATCTGCCAGG
Source organism: Acidobacteriota bacterium (assembly GCA_023265155.1). Classification (GTDB taxonomy): domain Bacteria; phylum Acidobacteriota; class Vicinamibacteria; order Vicinamibacterales; family CAVVIG01; genus JBGOTP01. Next base: position 6,556 of record JAHFUL010000077.1, on the reverse strand, counting down.
TTTTGGCGAGGCACCGCCCCCTCCCGGGGACTGGGGCACGCTCCACTACACGGATCTGGTGCAGCAGTACGTGCTCGAGCGCGTTCGAGGGTCCGTCATCCTCGTCGGCCATTCGTTCGGTTCGCGCCTCTCGATCCGGCTGGCGGCACGGCGTCTGCCGCAGGTCCACGCGGCGGTCCTGATGGCCGCTCCCGGCTTGCCCGCCCCCCTGTCGCGCGCGCGCGTGCGGCGGTCGGCCGTTCGAGCGCTGCGCAACGTGCTGAGAGCGGTTCAGCCGATCACGGGTCCTGGTCCGGTCGCGTGGCACACCCGGAGGTTTGGTTCGAAGGATTATCTGGCGGCCGGCGAACTGCGTTCGTTGCTCGTGCGGACCGTGAATGAGAACCTTACCGAAATTGCGCAGGCGATCGCGTGCCCGGTGCTGCTCATCTGGGGCGCGGACGATGCCGAGACACCGCCCTGGCTGGGCGAGCGGTATCGTGAACTGATGAACGGGCACGCCACGCTCGTGATCCTGCCGCACAAGGATCATCACTTGTGTACGGGGACAGGCGCGCATCTGTGCGCGTTCAAAATTCGGGAATGGCTGGCGATAGTAGGGCAGGCGGGGCAGGCAGGCCAGGGGCAGGCGGGGCAGGCAGGCCAGGCGGGCCAGTCAGGGCACCGTGAGCACTAGGCTCTGGCTGTTACTCGCGCCGATCTTCCTCGCGCACTCCTATCTCGTGTGGCGGCGGCTGCTCGCGTATCTGCGCTACTTCCAGCAGGAAGGCTACGAACATGTTCGCTTCCTCGCGTGGACCGGGGTGCGCTCGCTGACAGATCCTGCGTTCTGGCTGGCGATCGGATGCGCACTGATCGTAGGCCCGAGCGTCAGCTCGGGCGCGATCAGTGCGTCAGGCGCGACCGGTGCGTCGAGCGCGACCGGCGGCGAGATGCCCGACTTGACGGTCGCGCCTGCAATCACCGTTGCGATCGTCTCGACGACGATCGTGTTTGTGAGCGCGGCAATCCTTTTGGGCCTCGCGCAGCCGGATCCTCGTCGCTCCGGAAAAGTCCCGTTGAAGCTGACCTGGCGCGCCATGCGCGTGCTCGGCGTCGCGTATGGTGTGGCATCCGTGACCTGGCTCATCCTGGCACTCGCTTCCTCACAGGCGCCTGTCCGGTCGGCGCTCATCGTGTCAGCGATCGTTTTCGCGATCGCACCGCTGATTCTGATTGCCGCGAATACCTGCAGCATGCCGTACGAGCGGCACGTGCAGCGCTCGTACGAAGCCGATGCGGTCCAGCGTGTGAACGACGTCCGGCCCTTCATCATCGGCATCACCGGCAGCTACGGGAAGAGCAGCGCCAAGTCGATGCTCGCGCACATCCTGCAGTACAAGGCACCGACCCTCGCCGCCTCCGGCAGTATCAACACGCTGATGGGCGTGACGCGGCACATCCGCGAGGAGCTCGTGCCGGGTCACCGGTTCATGGTTGTTGAGATGGGCGCTTTCAAGACCGGATCGATCCGCCGCCTGTGCGCGCTCACACCCCCGTCGGCCGGGCTCATCACCGCCGTGGGGGATATGCACCTCGAGCGATTCGGATCGACTGAGGAGATCATTCGCGCCAAAAGCGAGCTGGCCAGTGCAGTGCCGCCGGGCGGTCTGGTGGTCGTGAACGCCGACAGCCCCGGGGCGCTGCGCATCGCGCGTGGAGCCGCGGAGCGGCGCGTCCTGCTCTACGGCGAAACCTCGACGGAGAATCTCGACACCCGGCTGGAGCAGGTGACCTTCTCCGCACGGGGGACAACGTTCATGCTGAGGACGAGGGAGCGAACGTGGACGTGCTTCACCCCGCTCCTCGGCCGGCCGATCGTGCTCAACCTGGCGGGCGCTTTCACGCTGGCGGCGGCCGTCGGCGTCGATCCGGAACTGATCGTCGCGTCATTCCGGGCGCTCAAGCCGGTGTCCAATCGCCTCGAGGTGGTGGAGGAGAACGGCATCACTTGGATTCGCGACGCGTACAACTCGAACCAGTTTGGATTCCGGGCGGCGCTCGAGGTGGTGGCGGCGCTGCCGTCGGAGCGACGATTTCTGGCGACGCCAGGCGTCATTGAGCTCGGGCCTCAGCAGTTCGACGTCAATCGCGCGTTGTCGCGCGCGGCGGCGGAGGTCTGCGATCGCACGCTGGTGGTGGCGGAGACCAACCGCGAGGCGTTCGTCGCCGGTCACCGGGAAGCCGGCCGCGAAGACCGGCTGCTGCCGGTGTCGGGGCGGACCGCGGCGTTCCGCTGGCTGAACGAGAACCTGAAGAGCGGCGACGCGGTGATTCTCGAGAACGATTTGCCCGACCTGTATGAGAAGTCGGCAGGCGTATTCTGGAAGGCGTCATGAGAAGGGTTGCCGTGCTGTTTGGCGGTCGGTCGCTCGAACATGACGTGTCGGTCGTCAGCGGGCTGCAGATCCTCCACGCCCTCGACCCCGACTTCTGCACGCCGCTTCCCGTTTACATCGATCAGTCGAATCGCTGGTGGACAGGCGAGGATCTGTGGCACAGCGAGTCGTTCAGGAACGGCGGCCCTGATCGATCGCGCGTCACCGAGGTCACGTTGTCCCCTGGTTTCGGCACCTCCGTCCTGAGCCCGGTAGCCTTGGGCCCTCGAGTCCTGTCCGGCTTCGGCCGGACCGCGCAGGTAGACGTCTTCATCCCCGTCCTCCACGGCACGTATGGCGAGGACGGGTCGATCCAGGGCCTCTTCGATTTGCGCGGGTGCGCCTACGTCGGCTGCGGCGTGCTGGCGTCGGCGATCGGCATGAACAAGCGCGTCACGAAGGAGCTCGCGTCGCGGGCGGGCGTCCCGGTCGTGCCGGGGCTGTCATGTGAGCGCGCGGTCCTCGATCGGGACACCACGTGGCTCAGGGATCTCCCGGCCCGCGTCTCGGAGACATTTGGATTCCCCGCGATCGTCAAACCGTGCAATCTGGGGTCGAGTGCTGGCTTGTCGGTCGTCGCGACGCCGGAGGAGCTGGTGGCTGGCATCCTGAAGGTCTTTGAGTACGACGTCGAAGCGCTGATAGAGCCCTTCATCAAGAACCGGCTCGAAATCAACGTGGCGGTTGCCGGGCTGGACGAACCGGTCGCGTCGGTGACGGAGATGCCGATCACGGCACAGGAGTCGCCGCTCACCTTCAGCGAGAAGTACAAGCGACAGGGTCGGAAGAGCGTCGGATCGAGCGAGGGGATGGCCGGAGCCCTGCGAGTGCTGGATCCGGAGGACCTGCCGGCTGACGTGCGCGCCCGTGCGCGGCAACTGGCGACGACGGTATTCGGCCTGCTTGGCTGCGAGGGGATCTCGCGCGTCGACTTCCTCATCGACGCCGACCGGAACGAGCTGTATTTCAACGAAATCAACACGCAGCCGGGCTCGTTCGCGTTCTACCTCTGGTCCGCGGCGCCCCACTACTGGACCATCACGGAGCTACTGACGAAGCTGATTCAGCGCGCCGAGCGCCTCCACGCCATGAAGCGCGGCCTCCAGCGCCGCCCGCCCGCCGAGCTGCGCCTGCTGTCTTGAGGATCTCAACACGGCAGGACTGAAGTCCTGCGCTACGAGTACCAGTGACCGGCGGTAGGTCCTGCGCTACGAGTACCCTGACCCCGGCGTGCTCGTAGTGCAGACCTTCAGGTCTGCCGTAGGGCCTGCACTCTCTGCGTTGTGCGTCTTGGTTTCTTCAGTACTTGCGCTTTTGCTGCCGGACGATGTCGAACTTCGCCGTGTCGGCCACCGCCATCACGGCCATCACGCCCGCCTGCACCGGATCGGACACCACCAGATCGGCCATGTCCGGCACGCTGCCCGCCATGTTGAGCGAGATGACGATCATCCCCTTCTGTCGCACTTCCTCAACGGCGCTGGCGATGTCGCCGCCCATGAGCGATCCGGCGAGCACGAGCAGCCTCACCCGCGGCAGCCGCACCACCGCCCGGACGGCGCCCGCCAGTTCTTCCTCGCCGACCAGCGGAATCGTGTCGACCGAGATGCGCTCGCCGCGAATGTTGTGACGATCGGCTTCGGCGATGGCGCCGAGCGCCACCTGACCCACCTGGGCGCCGCCGCCCATGATGATGATCCGCTTGCCGTAGATCTTCTTCAGCGACGGCGTGAGCGCAACGCTCGTGACGCCAGGCACCTGGGCCAGTTCGGCCACGATGGCGCTGATCCCCGCGCTCGTTCCCGCGGCCGCGTCCTCGATGGAAAACTCCAGGTAGATTTCGGCCTCGCGATCCTGGTGGTGGATGATATCGACGTAGTTGATGTTGGCGCACCGGTCGGCGAGCACCCGTGTCAGGCCGAAAAGGATGCCCGGCTGGTTCGAGACGGCGGTCAGAACGGCGTGGTCGGCCATGGACGCAAATTTAGCACGCGTGTCCGGGATTTGGGTTCGGCTATAGTTCCCAGTCGTATGTGCGACGGTCCGCGTCAAGGCGGACACGACGTTGCGACGGGGCCGCTGAAGGCGGACACGACGTACGGTTGGGGAGTGTGACATGCGCTGGAGAATACTGACCCTCGCGGCGACCGCGCTTCTCGGCGTGACCATCCTCCTGCGGGCCCAGCCGCGACCCGTCGCCGGTGAGTGGCCGAGCTATGGCGGCACCAACTGGAGCCAGAAGTACTCGCCGCTCGATCAGATCACGCAGGGGAACTTCGGCTCGTTGAAAGTGGCGTGGACCTGGAGATCCCCGGACGTGCTGCTGCTTCCCACGCTGCCTCCGTACCCCGAGATGCCGCTCAACGTGAACGGCTTCAAGGGCACGCCGCTCGTCGTGAAGGGCGTGATGTACATGAGCACGGGGCTCGGGCAGATCGCGGCGCTCGATCCGGTGACAGGTCAGACGAAGTGGCTCCACAACCCTGAAGCGTACAAAGACGGCGCGCAGGCCGACGTGCTCGGATGGCAGTCCAAGGGCGTGGCGTACTGGACCGACGGCCGAAGCGATGAACGGGTTCTGATGGGCACGCTGGACGGCTATCTCATCGCGCTCGACGCGAAGAGCGGGCAGCCGATCAGGAACTTCGGTGTCAACGGAAAGACCGACCTGACGAAGGAGATTCCGCGCGCGGCGCGCAGGACGCTCCACCTGATCGACGGCGAGCAGCACTACATTTCGGTGGATTCGCCGCCCGTCGTCGTGCGGGATACCGTGATCGTCGGGTCGTCGATGTCCGACCGGACGCCGATCATGGAGTGGGCGCCCGGGTACGTGCAGGGGTTCGACGTTCGCACCGGCAGGGTGAAGTGGGTGTTCCACACGGTGCCCCGCGATGGCGAGCTCGGCGCCGATACCTGGAAGGATCACTCGAACCGCTACAGCGGCAACGTCAATGTCTGGTCGATGATGAGCGGCGATGATGAGCTCGGGCACGTCTATCTGCCGTTGACGACCCCGAACAGCGACTACTGGGGCGGGTTCCGCAAGGGCGACAATCTCTTCGCCGAAAGCATCGTCGCCCTCGACGTGGAAACGGGCAGGCGCGTGTGGCATTTCCAGGCCGTCCACCACGGCGTCTGGGACTACGATTTCCCGTGCGCCCCGACGCTCCTGGACATTCGTGTGAACGGGCGAACGGTCAAGGCTCTTGCACAGGCGAGCAAGCAGGGCTTCATGTACGTCTTCGATCGCGTCACGGGAAAACCCATCTGGCCGATCGAAGAGCGGCCCGTCCCGCCCTCGGATATTCCGGGTGAGGAGCTGTCGCCGACGCAGCCGTTTCCCACCAAACCGCCGGCGTTCGATCGCCAGGGCGTGACGGAAGCCGATCTCATCGATTTCACGCCGGAGCTTCGCGCGCAGGCGCTCGAGATCCTGAAGCATTACAAGTACGGACCGCTGTTCACACCGCCATCTCTGTACAAGGAAGGCGGGACGCGTGGCACGATCCACCTGCCCACGGGCAGCGGGTCCGCGAACTGGAGCGGCTCGGGCGCGGATCCCGACACCGGCCTGGTCTACGTCCCATCGAAGACGAATCCTGGGATGATGACGCTGACGCCGCTGCCGGCGGGGTTGACCAAGTGGCCGAGCGTCACACCCCTCGACGGCACGCCGCTGCCGTACGTGCCCAACGGCAAGATTGGCCCCCCGAGCATCCATCCGGCGCGTCCGGCGCCACCGACCGGCCCGCAGGGCCTTCCCCTCGTGAAGCCGCCGTACAGCCGCATGACGGCGTACAACCTGAACACGGGCGAGATCGCCTGGCAGGTGCCCACCGGTCCGGGTTCCGACGCACTCAAGAACCACACCGCGCTCAAGGGCGTCACTCTTCCGGCGCTGGGAGGGCAGGGCGGTCCGAGCGGTCCCCTGGTTACGAAGACGCTGCTGATCTACGGCCTGATCTCTGCGTCGGGGCCTGGCGGTGCATCGAAACTCGTGGCGTACGACAAGGCCACCGGCGCAACGATCGCTGAGGTCTCGCTCCCGGCTTCCATTCTCGGGACGCCCATGACCTATATGATCGGCGGCAAGCAGTACATCGCTCTGACCCTTCAGGGCGCGCAGATGATTGCCC
>JAHFUL010000076.1:1676-15603 GCA_023265155.1 Acidobacteriota bacterium | reverse complement strand
GGGTCTGCCGTCCAAGCAGCGGTCGTACTCGTAGCGCGGACCTTCAGGTCTGCCGTCAAGGCAGCGGCGGTACTCGTAGTGCGGACCTTCAGGTCTGCCGTCCAAGCGGCGGCGGTACTCGTAGTGCGGACCTTCAGGTCTGCCGTCCAAGCGGCGGCGGTACTCGTAGTGCGGACCTTCAGGGTCTGCCGTCAAAGCAGCGGCCGTACTCGTAGCGCGGACCTTGAGGTCTGCCGTCCAAGCAGGACCGGATCTATCGCGTGAATGCGGGAATGAGGACCGCCAGAACAAAGGCGATCAGCGGAATCACGACCCACAGCACCATGAGCCAGTAGGCTTCGCGCTTGAAGAGTGACACGCCAGGCCCCAATCGTGTGTGAAGGTGTTGACGCAATGTCCGCGGGCACGTGCCCGGGACCGAGATCAGGCGACCGACTGAGGGGCCTGTCGGGACTCCCACCACGCTTCGAATTCCTTGAACGCGCGGCTGAGGCGCACCGGCTCGACGAGCTGACCGTTCATCACCTCCGCGGTCTTGTACCCGTTGCCCGTCACGCAGACCACGACCGATTCATCCGGGCCAATGATCCCGCGCCGAATCAGATCGATCGTCCCGGCGAGCGTCGTGCCGCCGGCCGGTTCGGTGAAGATGCCTTCGGTTTCCGCCAGCAGGCGGATGGCCGCAACAATCTCCACGTCCGACACCGCCGTGCCCGTTCCTCCCGTCTCTCTCACGGTCTGGAGCACCTGGAGGCCGTCTGCCGGGTTGCCGATCGCCAGCGATTTCGCAATGGTGTTCGGGCGCACGAGCTCGAGGTGATCGGCGCCACTCTGCAGCGCGCTCACGACGGGCGAGCACCCCGCCGCCTGGGCCGCATGAATGCGCGGCAGCTCTCCGTCGACCAGACCGACCGTGCGGAGCTCCCGCAATCCTCGCGCGATGCGCGGCAGCAGCGTCCCCCCGGCAACCGGTGACACAAGATGCTTGGGGAAGCGCCAGCCCAGCTGCTCGGCGATCTCGAAACCGTACGTCTTCGCGCCCTCCGCGTAGTACGACCGCAGATTGATGTTCACGAATCCCCAGCCGAGTCGATCCGCCACCTGCGTACACAGCCGGTTCACGTCGTCGTAGTTGCCGGCAATCGCGAGGATCGTCGGGCCGAAAATCGCGGACCCTAAGACCTTGCCAGCCTCGAGATTGTCCGGAATGAACACGCAGCACTCCATCCCCAGACGCGCGGCATGTGCGGACACGCTGTTCGCCAGATTGCCGGTGGACGCGCATGCCAGCACCTCGAGTCCCAGCTCCGAGGCGCGCGTGGCTGCGACCGAGACAACGCGGTCTTTGTACGACAGGGTGGGATGGTTGACCGAGTCGTCCTTGATGTAGAGCTCGCTGAGACCCAGACGCGCCGCCAACCGGTTGCACCGCACGAGCGGCGTGAAGCCCGTGTGAAACCCCGTCCGCGGCTCACCGGTGATCGGGAGCAGCTCGCGGTACCGCCAGATATTTTCGGGCCGGCCCGCGATCTTCTCGCGCGTCAGGTTCATCGAGGCGTAGTCGTACACGGGTTCGAGCGGCCCGAGGCAGCGATCGCATACGTAGATGGCCTCGGCGGGGAACATCGTCTTGCACAGATGACACTGAAGTCCGATGAGAGCGCTCACACAGCCTCCGCGAGTTGATGATCCGAAAGGCCAGAGATTTCTCTGGCTTCGATGAGAACGGGAGCCGGAACAATCGCGGCGCGATCGCGCGCAATGGCGACCAGATCGCTGATCGCGCCGACGGCGGCCGCGTCCCCGCCCGCGCCGGCTCCGGTCACCGTGATCTCGCCGCCATACGCGCCGACGATGACTGCGGCGTTCTGGGGCCCGGTCACGCGCGCGAAGAGCGACGCGCGCGACACGAACATCGGCGCAACCCAGACCGACAGCGACGACCGATCGCGGTCGTAATCCGCGTGGGCAATCTGGCGAATCGTGCCGTTTCGCAACCGGGCGGTCCGGAAATCTTCCGGCCGGATGCGCGCGGTCGTCCGGATCTCGACCTGTGACGGGGCCACCCGCAAACCAAACGCGAGCGCGCAGAGGATGACCAGCTTCGCGCCCGCGTCGACGCCTTCGAGATCGGCAGATGGATCGGCGTCCGTGTAGCTCCGCGCACAGGCATCAGCGATCGCCTCGTCGATCTCGCACCCGAGCTCGTCCATGCGGGAGAGGACCGCATTGCTGGCGCCGTTCAAGATCCCATCGAGGCTCAGAAGCCGATCGCCGGCCAGCCCGTCGGCCAGGGCGCGGACGATCGGCATCGCCCCCCCCACTGCCGCACCGAATCGGAGCTGCCGTCCCTGACGCTCGGCCAGCGTGAGGAGCGCCGGACCATGATGGGCAATCACCAGCTTGCTGGCGGTGACGACCGACTTGCCGGCGAGCAGGGCCGCCCGCACGTAGTCGGACGCCGGCTCGGATCCGGACACGGCTTCCACGATGATGTCGACGTCGCTGGTGAGCAGGTCGTCGAACCGGTCGGTCCAGGTCAGATTGACGAGAGGATCGGATTGCCGGGCCTGCTTCTCGCGGGCGCGGCGGTCGCAGATGTGTGTGAGCTGGAGGGAAGGGGGAGCATCGGGGCCGGTCAACCGCCGCGAGAGCGCTAAGCCGATGGTGCCGAAACCGAGAAGGCCGACGCGGCAGCGCGACGATCCAGATCGGGGGTCGGATCCGGGGCCGGGGCTGTTTCCCGAGGTCTGGAAGGAGTTGAGGGCCACTTCCGACCGACTATACCAAAGCCCCGAAACAGCGTGCAATAAATAACATCGATACATCTACATTCGTAGATATATCGGAAGCCTTTGGCTCTCCGCTATCGGCTCTCAGCTCTCAGCCTGCGAGCTCCACCGCGAGCTGTCGTCGGAAGCCGAAAGCTGAAAGCTGAGAGCTGAAAGCCGAGAGCTGCCCGTGAGCTATGCCGAGCACTCGCCGTCCATGACTTCCGGCGCGAACTCCGCCGTTTCGGCCAGGTCCACGTAATCGAGCGGGACGACATCGGCTTCCGTGAGCTTCTGCAGATCCCGGAGCTCGAGCGCCACGTGGGTCACGTCGACCCGGGCGAAGAATTCCGGCGCCGACTCCCCCTCCGTCCGTTCACGACGGTACATCGCGATCAGCCGCTCCACCACTTCCGGCATCCGCCGCACCGGCACCTTCGCCGCGAGCCGGCCGAAGCTCGCACCCTGATCGGTCGTCCCACCGCCCACCATCACGAAGTACTGCGGCACGGCCTTCGACCCGAGGCGCCGCACGCTCCCTTGGAACCCGAGCGTCGCGATGTGGTGCTGACCACACCCGTTGGGGCAGCCGCTGATCTTGATCCGCATGCCATCAGCGGAATCGATGAGATCCGGCCGCGCGCGCAGATGTTCCTCGAGCAGTTTCCCGAGTCCGCGCGACTGCGTGACCGCGAGTCGGCAGGACTCCGCGCCTGGGCAGCTCGCCACGTCGGCCACCGTGGACGCCTCGGCGAGGCCGAGCCCGGCGGCGGAGAGCCTGCCGTGCAGCTCGCGCAGGTCGCTCACCTTGACCCAGCGGAACAACAGGTTCTGATCCATCGTCACGCGCACGCTGCCGTCGCTGTATGCGCGCGCGAGCTCGCCGACGACCCGCATCTGCTCGCTCGTGAGATCGCCGAGCGGGATGGTGACGGTCGCGACGACGTAACCAAACTGTTTCTGCGGCCGCGCGTTCGTCGCGCGCCACCGGATGTACGCCTCGTCGCCAGGCTGAAAGACCGGCGCAATGGTCGGCGTGATGCCGGGGCCGCTTGGCGGCACAGCCGTGACGCGGGACACGATCAGGCTGGGTGACGGCGCGTCGGCGCGCGACCAGCTGGGCGGCGCCTCGGTCGCGGGCGGGTCGATCGCCAGGAGCGGGACGTTCCCTTCGTTCCGGCAGAACGCGAGCTCCTGCTGGTATTCCTGGAGCCAGCGATCCCAGCCGATCTCCTTGATCATGAACTTCATGCGATTGCGCTGCTTGTGCTGATAGTCGCCCAGCCGCTTGAAGACGCGCAGAATGGCTTCGGCACTGCGCAGAATCTCCCCCGCCGGCAGCGATTCGTGCAGGAGGCCCGCCGACTTGCACAGAATCGCCGTTCCGCCGCCCGCCGTGACGCGGAACGCGCGCGTCCCGTCCTGAGCCAGGTGCCCTCGAAAGCCGAGATCGTTGATCGCGGTGGCGATGTGATCGTCGGCGCAGCCCTCGAAGGCAATCTTGAACTTGCGCGGCAGCGTGGAGCTGAGCGCATGGCGGAGCAGATAGCGCGTCATCCCCTCGGCGTACGGCGTGACGTCGAAGTGCTCGGTCGCCGACACGCCGGCGTACGCGCACGCGGTGATGTTCCTGACAGAATTGCCGCACGCCTCCCGGGTCGTCACGCCCGCATCGGCGAGCAGGCGCATGGCCGGCTCGGCGTCGTGCAGCTTGACGAAATGAAACTGGATGTTCTGCCGCGTCGTGATGTGGCCGAAACGCCGCGAGTACTTCTCGCCGACCTCGGCGAGCGCGAAGAGCTGATCGGCGGTGAGGACGCCCTGCGGCACCTTCACGCGCAGCATCTGTGAGTCGGTCGGCTGCCGCTGTCCGTACGTCCCGCGCACCAGGCGGAACGCGCGCCACTCGTCCGCGGTCATCTCGCCGCGCTCGTAGCGCTCGAGGGTGGCGACGAACTCGTCGATGTCTGCCACGCTGGCGAAGGAGAGCCGCGTGCGGCCGTGCGTGCTGGGATGATCAGTCACTGACATGTGCGTAACCTCAACTTAACTCCTCCGCCGGACCGGAGCGGCCGCCGCCACGTGTGAGTCTGCGTCTGCGACCGGAGCCGACAGGATCCGCCCAGGAGTCAGCGCCATCGCAGCGACCTCGCCGACGACGAAGAGGGCCGGACCGTCGCTCGCGATCTCCGCGCGCCCGGCCGCCAGGTCGCCAAGCGACCCGCGCCAGACTTCCTGCTGCGGCAGCGAGGCTTCGGCCACGAGCGCCACTGGTGTGCGAGCCTCCCAGCCGGCAGCGACGAGCGCTGCCCCGAGCGGCGCGCGACGCGCCAGGCCCATCAACACCACCACCGTGACACGGTTCGGCGGCAGCGCGGCAATCGATTCCGCAAACACCCGTTCGTCATGGCCACTGACGACCAGGAACGCGGACGCGACGCCCCGGTGTGTCACGGGAATTCCCGCCAGGGCCGGGCCTGCCACCGCGCTCGTCACGCCAGGCACGAGATCGAAGGGCACGCCCGCCTGCTGCAGCGCCAGCGCTTCTTCGCCGCCGCGCCCGAACACGAACGGGTCGCCGCCTTTCAGGCGCACGACCCGGCGCCCGCGGCGAGCCGCGCGAATCATGACCGTATGAATCGCGTGCTGCGACAGCGCATGACGCCCGGCGCGCTTGCCGACGAAGAACCGCTGCGCCTTCCGCGCAAAGTGGAGGACGCGCTCGTCGATGAGCGCATCGTAGAGCACCAGATCTGCTGCGCGCAGCCGCGCGGCCGCCGCGCGCGTCAACAGTCCCGGATCGCCCGGTCCGGCGCCGACGAGCGACACATGTCCTCGATCGATTCCCGAACGTGGAGCCGAGCCGCTCACCGAATCGAGCGCGCTCGCAGGGATCGCACAGTCACCTCGGGGAGGAGCGTCGAAACGATCCCCTGCGGGTGCGGCGAGCTCCGCGGTCGACGTGGCGTTGCAGAAAGGGGCTTCCAGAGCATTCTCTGCGCGTTCAGCGAGTTCTGCGGTTGCCGAGGCTTCGTACAGTCGATTCAGGGCCTGCAACAACAAGGGTCGCCGCCCGGCCATCGGCACGCCGTCGCGCTTCCAGATGGCGCGCTGACGGCGGGCCTCGGCCATCCACGTACCGAGCTCGTTCGGCAGCAAGTGATCGAGCCCTTCGCGCATGAGCGACGTCAGGCCCGGCGCATCGCCATTGGTCGAAATAGCGATCGTCACCCCGTCGCGGCGAACGACACCGCTCAGGAACGCCGAGGCATTGGACGGGTCGTCGACCGCGTTCACGAACACCTGCCGCGGTTCTGCCGCTTCGGCCACCTCGCGATTCACGCGTGGGGTGGCCGCAGCCACGACGAGCCAGACCCCGTCCAGATCCGCGGGCTCGAACGCCCGCCGCGCGATCGGCACGCCCGCCGCTTCGATGTCTGCGTGCACCTGCGGCGCGACCACCGACACGGCGGCTCCCGTAGCGACGAGAGGCGCCAGTTTCGACAGGGCCACGGGGCCGCCGCCGACAAGCAGCACGCGGCGGCCGCGGAGGTTGACGAAGAGAGGCAGAAGTTCAGACATACACAAAAGGCCCGGGAAGCTCGAGCCTCCCGGGCCTTGGTTTCAGGAACCTGAATCGGTCAGCGAGTGATACCGATTTGACGGAGACCTGAACGGCCGGCGCGAGGGCGTTGAAGATCCTGAGACGCCGCGCAACAACAGGGACAACAGCCCCGTCTCCCAGTCAACACAATACTTGATAAGTACTCCCTTCGCGCGCCGCGGTCAAGCGCACAGTTGGGCAGGCGAGACTCGTGGGGCAGGTCGGCCGGATGAGAAACCACCGGCTTTACCCCGGCCCACCTGCTACCCGCGCCGGTGCGCGGCGGATCTTATAAGGTCCGCCCTGCCATTTCCTGCCTTGCGCGGCGGACCTCGTGCGGTCCGCCCGCCCTGGCCTGCCTGCCCGGCCCGCCCTGCGCGCCCTGCCCTGCGCCCCTGCCCTGCCCCGCCAGCCCCTTCCGTGCGCGGGGCGGACCTTATCAGGTCCGCCCTGCACCTTGCTACACTGAATCCGATGCCCACACGGATCGTCATCGTGGTCGCCGTTCTTCTGGCCGGTGTCGTTTGCCTCGACCCCTCGGCCGAACGCTTGCCGGTTCTCGTCCGGCCAAGCCACTACGACCTCGCGTTCGACGTCGATCTCGCCCGCGCGCGGTTCGAAGGTGTCGAGACGATTGCCGTGCAGATCGACCGCCCGACCTCGCGCATCGTCCTGAACGCCGTCGACATCACGTTCCACGACGCGACGATCCGAACCGGCGCGAACCAGCAAATTGCAACAGTCACGCTCGACACCGCCGCCCAGACCGCCACCCTTACCGTCCCGCGAACACTGCCGGCCGGACCGGCCACCCTCAACATTCGCTACGCCGGGGTGCTCAACAACGAACTGCGCGGTTTCTATCTGAGTCAAGCCAACAGGCGGAACTATGCGATCACTCAGTTCGAATCGAGTGACGCGCGGCGCGCATTCCCCTGTTTCGACGAGCCGGGGCTGAAGGCGACCTTCGCCGTTCGGCTCACGATCGACCGTGACGACACCGCCATCTCCAACGGCCGGCTGCTCTCCGACACGCCGGGTCCTGGCGCCGACCGCCACACGCTCGTTTTTTCGACCTCGCCGAAGATGTCGTCGTACCTCGTCGCGATGACGGTCGGCGACTTCCAGTGCCTCGAAGGGACGTCCGAGAACATCCCCATCCGCGTCTGCGCCACGCCGAACAAGAAGGAGCTCGGCCGCATGGCGCTCGACTGGGCGAAGCGGATCCTGGCGTTCTACAACAACTACTACTCCATCCCGTATCCCTTCGGGAAGCTCGACATGGTCGCCGTACCCGACTTTGCGGCTGGCGCCATGGAGAACACGGGGGCCATCTTTTTTCGCGAGGCTGATCTGCTTGCTGATTCGGGCTCCGCCTCCGCGCTGACCCAGAAGAACATCGCGTCAGCTCTTGCGCACGAAATTGCGCACCAGTGGTTTGGCGATTTGGTGACGATGAGGTGGTGGGACGATCTGTGGCTGAACGAGGGATTTGCGACCTGGATGGCCAATCGCCCCCTCGCGGAGGCGAAGCCGGAGTGGAATATCGCGGTCGACGAGGTCGACGAAACACGGCGCGCCCTCAACCTCGACGCGCTGACGACGACACGGCCGATTCATTCGGGCGTGGAAACGCCCGATCAGATCGAGGAATCGTTCGACGCGATCGCCTACGAGAAAGGCGCCGCGGTGCTGCGCATGATGGAAGGCTACGTCGGCGAGGAGCTCTTCCGGAAGGGCATCAACGCCTATCTTGAAAAGTACGCCTACGGAAACGCGACGTCCGAGAACTTCTGGACCGTGATTGCCGCGACGTCCGGCAAACCGGTCGACCGGATTCTGCCGACCTTCGTCAATCAACCGGGCGCTCCACTCGTGGAGGTGTCGCTCGACTGCCGGAACGGCAAAACGCAGCTCGCGCTGCGACAGAGCCGCTTTACGCTCGTAGGCCCGAGCTTCAGCTCGGGCGCAACACGCAGCTCGGGCGCGGGCGCCACACGCGGCCCGAGCGAAACCTGGCAGATTCCGATTTGCGTGAAGACGCCCGGACAGCCGACCGCCGCGTGCCAGGTGCTCAACAACGCGGCCGGAACCATGACGATCGGCAACAGTTGCCAGCCGTGGGCATTCATCAACGCCGGCGCTCGGGGATACTACCGCGCGGCGTACACCCCGGAGCTCCTTCGCCGACTGGCGCGCGACCTCCAATCAGGGCTGACCGCTGCCGAGCGCGCCTCCCTGGCAGACGACGAATGGGCGCTCGTCCGGACGGGCCGCCACAGCGTCGGGGATTTCCTGACGCTCGCCCGCGGCTTTGCCAGCGAACATACGCCGGGCATGCTCGCGCAGATCACCAGCCGGCTCGAGTTCATCTACGACAACCTGGTGACCGACGCCACACGCCCGCGGTTCACGGCGTGGGTGCGGACGCTGCTCACGCCGCTCTACACCGAACTGGGCATGAGTCCGCGGGGCGACGGCGCCGAGTCCGACGACCGTCGCGCGCTTCGCGCCGTGGTCATCGGCGCACTGGGCGTCACCGGCGACGATCCTGCCGTCATCTCCGGCGCGCGCGCCGCGCTCGACGGTGCGCTCGCTACGTCGAGGCCGCTCGACCCGGCAATCGCCGGCGCGATTGTCCGTGTCGCCGCCCGCCGCGGCGATCGCGCCTTGTTCGACGCCCTGTTCGCCGCCGCGGCGCGATCGACCGTGCCGGACGATCAGTACCGCTACTTGTTCGCCCTCACCGCGTTCGAGGATCCAGCGCTGTCGCAACGCGCGCTCGAGTACTCCCTATCTCCCGATCTGCGCCGGCAGGACGTGGCGCTGTACCTCGGCCGCTTCCTCGGCAATCCGGCGGTGAGCGCACGGGCGTGGAACTTCACCAAGGAGCACTGGTCGGATCTGCAGCCCAGATTGGCCGCCTTTGGCGCCGGGCGGGTGGTCGAAGCCGTCGGCTCGTTCTGCACTCCGGACGCCCGAGACGACGTGAAGGCGTTCTTCACGTCGCACACCCTGGGAGCCGCGACACGAACAATCGATCAAACGATCGAGCGCATGAACGGCTGCATCGCAACCAGGGAGAAGCAGGCGCCGATTCTCGCGCAGTGGCTGGAGGAGAAATAGGTAGGCACGACGTTAGTCCTGCTCGTACAAGGCAGACCTGAAGGTCTGCGCTACGAGTACGACACGGCGATTGCGACACCTCAACCGTCATCTCTCTGTGAATCGGCACCGCGACCCCGATCGCCGGACACGGCGGGATTCCCCGCGAGCCACGCGCGCCACGGGCGCTCCCTGCCGACGCTGATGCCGATCCTCGGCCCCCACACGACGGCTCCCGCTGCCGCACCGCGGTCCTCGATGAAGAGTCGATCGCCCAGCAGATCGAGCCGGTTCTCTGCCAGCGTGATGCCCATGGCCATCGTGAGGTTTCCAGGCCCGCGACAGAGATCGTGCGTCGCGAGCTCGGGCTCGTGCAGGCTCCGGCGGTCCTTCACCCGACGTGTCCGCCTGCGCCGCATCGTCGCAATGCCGTCGACCGGCTCGAGCGCCCGAATCAGCACGGCGGCCGGAACGTTCGTCGCCTCCGTGACGACGTTGACCAGGCAGTGGATGCCGTAGTTGAGATAGACGTAGGAGTACCCCGGAGGGCC
The DNA here is from genome assembly GCA_023265155.1 of Acidobacteriota bacterium. Lineage (GTDB taxonomy): Bacteria > Acidobacteriota > Vicinamibacteria > Vicinamibacterales > CAVVIG01 > JBGOTP01. The sequence continues at coordinate 5,572 of JAHFUL010000076.1, read as the reverse complement.
ATAGAGCGGGGCATTCCGGCGCGTCCGTCCGGGAGCCGCATGGCAGGCGGGATCGGACTCGCCGATGTAGGCCTCGACTTCGACGATCGCACCAGCGGTGACGCCGCGCATCAGGTCACTGGCGGTGCGTCGGCGGCGATGGACGAGCACCTTCCCAAGCAGATCGCGCGCGACGTCGAGCGTCGGCCGATTGTAGAAACTGCGTGGAAGTTTCACCGGACCACAAGTCAACCGCAGCGCCTCAGGTCGTAGGCTCGAGCTTTAGCTCGGGCGACTGGCGCCCGACCTGAAGGTCGGGCCTACGGGTTATCGCCCGGACGCGTACGCATGCGGGCGGCCCTCAGCCAACGTGGCCCGCAGGTACCTGCCGGTGTGGGACGCTTCGATCTGCGCCACCTGCTCGGGTGTACCGGTCGCGACGATCGCGCCGCCCTCTTCGCCGCCTTCCGGGCCGAGGTCGATGATGTAGTCCGCCGTCTTGATCACGTCGAGATTGTGCTCGATGACCACCAGCGTGTGGCCGGCGTCCAGCAGCTTGCGGAATGCCGTCAGCAGCTTCGCGATGTCGTCAAAGTGCAGTCCGGTCGTCGGCTCATCGAGCACGTAGAGAAGGCGCTCCCCGCTGTGCGACGACAGGTGAGCTGCAATCTTGATTCGCTGCGCCTCGCCGCCCGACAACGTCGTCGCCGGCTGCCCGAGCCGCAGGTAGCCCAGCCCCACCTCGTCGAGCACCTGCAGACGCCGCAGGACTTTCGGGGAGCTGCTGAAGAAGGTGATGGCTTCCCGGACGGTGAGGTCGAGGACCTGCGTGATGCCGCGGCCGCGATAGTGCACTTCGAGCACCTGTGGCTTGAACCGTTTGCCGTCGCAGTGGTCGCACGGCACGAAGACGTCGGCCAGGAACTGCATCTCGACGCGCACCACGCCTTCACCTTGGCAGGCCTCGCAGCGGCCGCCAGGCACGTTGAACGAGAAGTGGCTCGCGGTCAGTCCGCGCGCGCGCGCATCCTTGGTCGCCGCGAACAACTCCCGGATCGGATCGAAGGCTTTCAGATAGGTCACCGGGTTCGATCGCGGCGTGCGGCCGATCGGCGCCTGATCGACGAGCACCACATCCGTGATGAGCTCGGTCCCTTCGATCCTCTCAAACGTGCCAACCCGCTTCTCCCAGCCTCCCTTCGCGCGCTTGACTGCGGTGTAGAGCACGTCGTGCACCAGCGTTGACTTGCCCGATCCGCTCACCCCCGTCACGCACGTCAGCATGTTCAGGGGAATGGCGACATCGATGTCCTTGAGGTTGTGCTCGGCTGCGCCGAGCAGGCGAAGTTTCTGACCATTTCCCCGCCGCCTCGTCGTCGGCACCGGAATCGCCAGCTCCTGTCTGAGGTATTTGGAGGTCAGCGATCGGGCTTCGTGCATCAGTCCGTCGAGCGTCCCGGAAAACACGACGCGTCCGCCCTGCTCCCCCGCGCCCAGCCCGAGATCGACGATGTGATCCGCGACCTTGATCATGTCGGCGTCGTGCTCGACGACGAGGACGGTGTTGCCCTGATCGCGCAGCTGGCGGAGGATGTCGATGAGCCGCAGATTGTCGCGCGAGTGCAGCCCGATCGACGGCTCGTCCAGCACGTACAGCGTGCCGACGAGCGCCGAACCCAGCGATGTCGCCAGGTTGATGCGCTGCGCTTCGCCACCCGACAGCGTTGACGACAGCCGATCGAGACTGAGATAGTCGAGGCCCACGTCGCTCAGGAACGAGAGGCGCTTGCGAATCTCCCGGAGCACCTTGTCGGCAATCACCGTCTCTTTCTCGGTGAGGTCGAGAGTACCGAGGAACCCTTGCGCCTCGCGAACGGTCTGCGCGGCGACCCGATCGATCGTCTGTCCCGAGATCCGGACGTCGCGCGCCTCGCGCCGCAGGCGGGCGCCTCCACAGTCCGGACAGGTGAGGTAGCCACGGTACCGGCTGAGGAACACACGGACGTGCACCTTGTATTTCTTCTTCTCGAGCCAGCGGAAGAAACCCCGGATTCCCCGATAGTCGACGCGGTCGCCGCCCGCGGCACCATCGATCGCGTCCGGCGCGCCCTCCACGACGAACTGCTTCTCTTCATCGGTCAACTCGGCCCACGGCACATCGAGCCGGATCTTCGACCTTCGCGCGGCGCGCTTCAGCTCGGCGAGCTCGGCGCGGTAGTGCGGCTTGCTCCACGGCTCGATGGCGTTCTGCGTGATGGACCTGGACGGATCGGGCACGACCAGCTTCATGTCGAGCTCGATGATGTTCCCGAACCCGTGGCAGGTCGGGCATGCGCCGAAGGGGTTGTTGAAGGAGAACAGCCGCGGCTGCGGGACCTCGTACCCGATCCCGCAGGGACGGCATTCGAAACGCTCGGAGAACAGGTGTACGCGCAAGTCCGTCACACCCGAGCCCGTGCTCGAGCCGGCGGCGGATTGTTCCATGGCCCAGGCCGCCCCGCCGCCCTCGCGGTATGCCGTCTCGATCGAATCGGTCAGCCGCTGCCGCAGATCCTCGCCGCCGATCTGCACCCGATCGACCACCACTTGCAGTGTCGCCTCTCCAGCAAAGGATGCGGGATCGACATCGTCGAGCGGCGCCGGTGATCCCTCGACAATCAGGCGGCCGAAGCCCTTGCGTCGGAGGTTCTCGATGGCCGCCCGGATAGCGGCCAGGCGAGAGTCGCTGCTGGACGCTTCGTCGTCCGTCCCGCCGTTCCGATTCCCGTTCGGGTTCCCGTTCCCGTTCGCGTTCGCCGGTGTCTCCTCGTCGTCAACCGCGGCGTCGGCGTCTTCTTCAGCCTCCGGCTCGTTGAGCGTCTCATCCATCGCCAGCGCTGCCACTTCGACGACGGACCGATCGAACCCGATCAACAAGCGCGTCGCGGCGGGCAGCTCGCTCAGTTGGCGCGCGACAACCTCCGCTGTTTCCCGCACGACCTCGCGTCCGCAGTTACGACAGAACGTCCGGCCGACCCGCGCAAACAGCAAGCGCATGTAATCGTGAATCTCGGTCGTCGTGCCAACGGTGGAACGGGGGTTTCTGATGCTGTTCTTCTGGCGAATCGCGATGGCAGGAGAAATCCCTTCGATCTTGTCGACATCGGGCTTCTCCATGCGCTCGAGAAACTGGCGTGCATAGGCCGAGAGCGACTCGACGTAGCGACGCTGCCCTTCCGCATAGATCGTGTCGAACGCGAGCGACGACTTGCCCGAGCCGCTGACCCCGGTCACGATGATGAGCTTCCCCGTCGGCAGGGTGAGGTCGATGTTCTTGAGGTTATGCGTGCGCGCTCCGCGCACGACGATATCCGGACTCGCAGAAGCCCTCGGCGACGCTGACACGAACGACTCCCGCGAGCCCTCTGGACCCTGTGCACCCATTGACCCTGGTGGGCTTTTTTCGACCATGAAGCCGATGTGGACTTTTTCGCAGAATGCCTAAACGAGCATCGTAACATGTGAACGATGAAAACCTTCAAGAACGCGGACGCGCCCGCTCGTCCCGTTGACGCCCGCTCGTTCGTGGGTCCGGCGACGACCAAGCTGCTCGCCTCGGCCGATGAGGGCGAAACGGTGCACATCTATCGAGTGGAGTTCGAATCGGGCGGGCGGACCAACTGGCACACCCATTCGGGACCCCAGTGGCTGCTGATTCTCGACGGCCGCGTGCGGGTCCAGCGGTGGGGAGAGCCGGCGGTCGACGTCGGCGCCGGCGACGCGGTGGTCTTTGCGCCAGGTGAAAAGCATTGGCACGGGGCGGTTCCCGGCGGCCCCGGCAGCCACCTCGCCGTCAACGTCAACGTCGAGACGGAGTGGCTTGAACCGGTCACCGACCAGGACTACAGTTCGTGACGTGCCATCTTCAATCGTAGGCC
>JAHFUL010000076.1:0-1641 GCA_023265155.1 Acidobacteriota bacterium | reverse complement strand
GACTTCAGCCGGACATGAACCGTAGGCCCGAGCTTCAGCTCGGGCGCTCGGCGTATCGTGTCGGACTTCAGCCGGACATGAACCGTAGGCCCGAGCTTCAGCTCGGGCGCTCGGCGTATCGTGTCCGGCTTCGGCGCCATCTTTTGTAGTGTCCGACTTCAGCCGGACGTGTACAGTCTTTGGCAGTCATCTTTTGGTCGTGTCCGGGCTTGGGCCGGACGAAGGAGCTCAACAATGATCGCTCGCAGGATCACACTCGGCGCGCTCTGTCTCCTCGCGGCGTTCGTCACGCTCACGCTGCCCGGACAGGCGCAACAGACACGCCGCTACATCTATGCGGCCCTGCCAGGCGTCGGCGGGGGCAGCAACATGAAGTACGGCGGCGCCGGCATCGTTGTCTTCGACATCGATAACGGGCACAAGTTCGTCAAACGCGTGCCGCTCCAGGGCGCTCCGCCTCCGATAGGGCGCAACGGCGCCCCGGCCCAGGAAGCCATAAAAGGCATTGCCGCCCACGCTCAGACCGCCAGGCTGTACGTCTCGACAAGCAGACGGACGGCCGCGTACGACTTGCTCACGGACAAGCTCGTCTGGGAGCAGAGCTACGATAATCGCGGAACAGATCGCATTGCCCTGGCCCCCGACGGAAAGGTTCTGTACGCGCCGGCCCTCGGGTTACCCAAGTGGAACGTGATCGATGCAGCCACCGGAGAGCGGCTCACCTCGATTGACAAACCCGGTTCGCCTCACAACACGCAGTTTTCCGACGATGGGACCAAGGTGTACTTCGAGGCCGAGGGCAATACGCGAACCATGTCCGTCGTCGATGCGAAGACCCGCACGATCGTGAAAGAGATTGGGCCCTTCGGCAACATGGTGCGGCCCTTCACGTTCAACGGGAAGCAGACGCTGCTCTTCGCCAACATCAACGACTTTCTGGGTTTCGAGATCGCAGATCTGAACACCGGACAGATTCTGCACCATGTCGAGGTTCCCGGCGTGACTCCGGGCCGGTCGCCGACGCATGGCATCCCGAGCCACGGTATTGCGATGACGCAGGATGAAACCGAGATCTGGCTTGCCGACAATGCGAACAATTACGTCCGCATTTTCGACGCGACCGTGATGCCCCCGACGATGAAGACGAGCGTCAAGGTGCGTGACGAACCCGGGTGGATCACCTTTGGCATCGATGGCCGGCTGGCGTATCCCTCGACGGGTGATGTGATCGACGTTCGCACGAAGCAAATCGTCGCGACGCTTCAGGATGAGAACGGGGAAAACGCCGAAAGCGAGAAGTTGCTCGAGATCGACTTCGCGGGCAACAAGCCGTCCCGCGCCGGCGATCAGTTCGGGAAGGGCCAGAAGAGATAACGTCGCGACGATCAACAGAGAGACCGCAGAGCGCGCGGAGAACAATGCGAGCCGCAGAAGTCCGTGTGCTCTGCGTCGATCGTCGTGCTTCGATCTCGCGTGAATGGTCGAAGCGTCGTAAGCGGCTGCGAAGCCGGTTACCCGGACCATCGGTCGTCGCGTGTTACCATATCGAGTTCGTCACCCGCTAGAGCCGGCGTAGCTCAGTTGGTAGAGCAGCTGATTCGTAATCAGCAGGTCACCCGTTCAAGTCGGGTCGCCGGCTCC
>JAHFUL010000075.1 GCA_023265155.1 Acidobacteriota bacterium | reverse complement strand
CCTATGGAAGAAGCAGAAACCCATACTTCTCGACAGCCCTTGCAGTAATGGCATCTTGAGGACTGTCCATGAGGCCAATGACCGCCTTCGCCGCAACAGCGGATGCAGCGCGGTCGAAAAGAGCGACCGAGCGCTGACCGGCGTCATGACGGGCGGCGTACCAGATCCCGTCGAGACTCGACGGATGTGACCACAACGCCTGTGACCAAGCCTGCGAGAGAGCGTGGTCGTCTGTGCAGATGCGCGCGTCGAGTCCCAATTGAGACAGTCCAGGCCCGGCCAGATCAACCAGTTGCAGCTCTCTCTGCGGCGCCACGGTCGCGGCGCCACGGACGGTCAGCGAATTCACGCTCACCGTTTTCGGCGATACGTCGCCGAACGTTTCGATGAACGCTCCGTCGAAATTCTCCGCTGCGTAAAGAACACCATAAGCGCCAGTTGGAGCATCGAACCTATTGTTCCCGGTGCGCCCCCAGAACGCTGGATCGTGCTCCAACCGATGGATGCGGACAAACGTCTGATTGGTCTTGAACGTCGGCAGACCGAGACCATGCAGCGCCGACGGCGGCGCCGCCAACGGCGCCAACTTACGCGGCACCGTGCTCGCCAAATGCCGACGCAGCCCTCACGATACGAGCAACATCACCACTGCGCAGAAGATCGATTGGCCGCTTCTCGCCCAGTCGCGCGTTCTTCCCCAACATGAATGCTTGCTGCATCCACGGATCGAGATTCTTGAGTGCAGCGAGTACCTTCTCTAGACCTTCGATCGCTCCGCCTCGCGTAAACTGCCAGGTCGGATAATGGAATCCATGGCGACCGGCACTCAGACCCAACAGGGTGCCTTGCTTACGTCTAAGATTGACGGCTTGTCGAGTGAGGTGAAGGTGCTGTGCAACTTGTTCCGCCCTCCAAGTCCCACCCTCTTGCGACAGCAGACGTTCACGCTCCCGTAATCCGCGTAGACGCGCAGCGGCGAAAGGGTCGTCTTCCGTGAGCGTCTCGATTGCTTCCGGCTGTTCGAGAGCGCGAACGACAACACCCAAGTCACTGCTCTGGCTTGCGACGTCTTCGACATCTTGGACGGCAGCGCTCGCCAGAACACGATGCAACGCCCGCCAAGACCGTTTCGCTGCCACGTTACGAACCCGGTCGGCGAACGCGTCCGACGACTTTGGCAGCCCTGAAAATGAAACCCAGTCCAATTCCGAAACTGAGGACGTTTCGGCGTTTTTCAATTCAACAAACACAAGCAGATTCTCGCCTCGGTACCTGGCGCCAACGAGACACAAGTCTGTGGCCTTCGTCGAAATCTTCTTCTTCGCCAGCCACAGCGAGCGTGGCGGATCGAGCCTGCATTCGACGGAGTGGAACGTATGAAGCAAAAACAACCACTGTCCTTTAGCAGCTTGCTCCACCTGCACCGGTTCAGTCTCGTCGCCTGGTTTCTGCCATGGAGCGACCGCTCTCTCGAACTGGCCTTTCAGGTCAGCGATTGCATGTTCAATGGAGGTGGCTGGCATGACCATTTACCAGAATATAGAATACCACACTTTGAATAATCAGGTAAATTCCACCGAATCGATTTCGAGCTAGAGGAGGACCCGTCAGCTGACTGGTTGCAGCCGGGTTGTCGCCAACGCGTGAGGCCCGTCTCCGAGGACACGAGAGCGCTCATTTGTTCAGATAATCCCACACACTCCTCCTTGTCAACCAGCTCGATACGGCCGCTCTCGATCATGCTGCGACGCAACTGATGGCAGTCGTACCAGACCTTGTCCATAGATTCGCCTGTGTTTTCACAATCTCCGTCAGTCGCTGCGGCTCCTCGATCGATTCCTGCTTGATCGTGGACGTTGGCCGAGAGGATTGCGACTGGCGCTGGTGACGCGCTATAGTCCGCCATGCGGTTCGAGAAGGTGTGGATCGAGCAGTGTCGCGCGACCAAGGTGATCAAGCGGCGCTTCGGCGCGAAGAGTGCGCTCGACTACTTGATCGGCGAAAAGCTGCTCTCGTTCGCCGATGCCGCCCGAGAGCATCCTGCATTCGCTCGAGAGCTTCCGAGGTTCCTGGCGGCGATCTGGCGGACCTTCAACGAGTACGAGATTGCTGGTTACGTCGGTAGCCGGAAACCAACGGCCAGGAATCGCCTTCGACAGCTCTTGTACTTGCGCTAGTCTTGGCGTCGCGGCAGCGCGACAGGGCGCAGGGAGTGTGTCTTGGCGTGGGGGATCGTCAGGGGTCGCAGGACGCCAGGGCTGACCCGCCAGCGCCCCGATGCGGTGACGACAGTCGCCGTCCGTTGATTCAAGCGCGCGACGGTTCCGCTGATCGTCCGCCCGTCATCGGTGTCGAACTCGACGACCATCCCGACGGAGAATTGAGCCAGTTGCGCAAGGCTTCGCGCCGACCGCAGAAGTTGCAGACGTTCGACTATCCGCCGATTGAGCTTGATCAGTTCGTCTTCGGACAGTGTTGTGAGATCCGGCAGCATGAGGAAGACGGGAGTATACCACCGGGAACCCGGATCACTCGGGCTCAGCGTCCGCCTCGGGCCCAGTGACGATTCGCTTCAATCCATGTCCACCCGTCAGGCAGCGGCGACGGCACCGGAAGTTGAGACTGCTGTTGGCGAGCCTTGGACGGGGTGCCCCCTTTCGAAGTTCGCCGCCTTCGGCGGGATGCCATTTGCGGGGCGATCGCGAATACGTGTTGGGCGAGCAGATCCCCGACGCTGTCCACCGCGGATCCGTGGCGGGTCCGCCACCGCTCGGAACTCGAAACCGCGCATCGATTTCCGCGCGCAATTGCATCGCTCCGAAATAACCGCCTGTCGACGAGACTGTTCCACGCCGTTCAGCGCCGAGGCCCGCGGCGATCTTGTTCATGTTGAGCCGCGTCTTCATCTTCTACTCCTCTTGTGAAATCGCGGATGGCAAAGTACTCGTCTCCAATCACCAACCCAATCTCTCCTTGACGGGCGTCGCGTCCCATCCCTCGGCAGAAGCTTCCGAGCACAGCGAGGTTCGCGGAGTCCTCGATATCCGCGGGCGTCGTATAGCAGTGGACGACAACGGGCTCATCGTTGACCAGTGAACCGCCGCTTTCATCATCGCGCTAGATACCCTTCGCCTTGCGATAGGCGGTGGCGCCGCCGAATGTTCGGCCAAACATCTCCAGCGCCGCATCAACCCAGCGATCCTGGTCGATCGGCATCTTCCCGTCGCGTTCGACGCTGGGCACGAACAAGACAACGAGGCCGCTCTTGCGTCCTTCCTTGAAGAGCGGCCGTCTGCGCTGTCCCGGTTTGGGCGCCTTCGCCACTTCGATCAATATAGATCGCCCAGGCGCAAAACAACCGTCATCGCTGGCGCTGCTGCGGCTCTTGTAGCCGCGCTGTCGACCGCGCGCGGAGCAACCTGGCACGAGTACCGCCGGCGATTGCGGGCCAGCATGGCGACGTCCACACGTTCCGCGTGGGCTGTCGGCTGGTCCGCGGCTTCGCTCTCGACGATGACGAGGCCTTGGCCGTGCTCGCCGGTTGGAACTCGCTCTGTCAGCCGGCCACATAGATCACCTCGCTGCGGACGGCATACACCACGATATAGGGCAGTGGCGACAGCACCAGTTCGCGCGTCCCCTCCTTCTTGCCGACGCGGCCGCGATTCGGAAAGGTCAGCAGTGTGGAGGGAGCGTCGTAAACCTTGCGGACGAGTTCTGCAGCCCGCTCGGGCGCATGCTTGAAGACGTAATTGGCGATGTGTTCCAAATCGCTGGCGGCTTCTTCAGTCCAGCGAAGCTGCATCAGAGCGGCGGCAGTTTCTTCAACCGCTCTTCAAGCCGGGCGCCGACGGCCTCGTGCGTGAGCACCTGGCCGCGCTCGATTTGTGCCAGGCCCTTTTCGACTTCCTGGATGAACCAGTCGTCATAGTTGACGAGACGTTCGATCGCTTCCCGTGCCAGCGCCTGAGGATCGCAACCCCGCTGGTCAGCAATGGCGTCGAGCCTCGCTTGGAGATCCGCCGAGAGGTCCACTTCCATGCGATCAGTTTTACAGGAGGCGTCGGAGGTGTCAAATCGATCCCGGCGCTGCTGCGAAATTTCGCTTCAGTAATGCGCGAGCCACCTTCGATTGACCGCGGCCTCAATGAGCATGGTGCGTAGGCATTGTCTTCGCTGGCCGGCGTCGTAAAGGTCAGCCTGTGACGCCTGCCATCCGGTGCTTCCGGATGAATCCCTGAGAGGATCACCTATCCGTCTCCGAACACTCCTCCGCGATGGCGGCAGTTGCGTCGGAGTACTTGGCGACGACGTTACCCCAGCCCGTGAGCTGAGGACCGTCCTCCCAGTAGTGATCGTGTTGGTGATTCGGCAGGGGTAGTGGCCACAGCCGCCTTGCGGATACCGCGACTCTCGGCCGCATAGGAGGTGAACCGCACGCCCGACGTGAGCTTGAGGCCGTTGTACCGGGAGTGTCCCGCGAAGAACGCTCCCGCGCAGATGCCAGAGTAGACAGCGGACTCCACCCCGGTTCGCGCTCCGGTTGGACGTGCAGAAACAGGCCGAATCCAGATGCCCGGCGCGTGAAGGCCTGCTAGAATCGTTGACGCCACTGTGACACGAGTTCTCATCGCGACTGCGGCGTCGTTCGCCCTTGCGCTGCCGTTGCTCGGCGCCGGGTCGGTCCCCGCTGGGCGGCAGGCGGCCCCGGCTGGCGGAGCGGCCGGCACGGCGGCACAACCGGCGCGCGCTGCCGCGACCGCCGCCTCGTCGGAGCAGGCGCTCATCACGCGGTACTGCGTGGGCTGCCACAACGAACGTACCAAGTCGGGCGACTTCGTCCTGGAAGGGCTGGACCCGGCCCGGGCGGGCGAGCACACCGAGGCATGGGAAAAAGTCGTGCGGAAGCTGCGCGGCGGCCTGATGCCGCCCGCGGGACGGCCGCGTCCCGACGAGACGCTGTATGCGAAACTGCGGGCCTCCATCGAAACGCATCTGGACCAGGCGGCGACCGCGCGGCCCGATCCGGGACGCACCGAGGTGGCGCACCGCCTGAACCGGCTCGAATACGCGAATGCGATTCGCGATCTGCTCGCGATTGACATCAATGCGCCTGACCTGCTCCCCGCCGACGATTCGAGCTACGGCTTCGACAACATCGCGGGCGTCTTGAAGATGTCCAGCTCGCTGGTGGAGCGGTACCTTGCTGCGGCGGGGACCATCAGCCGGCTCGCGATCGGGAGCCCGCCGCCGGCCGCCGGCACGACGGTGTATCGCGTCTCGTCGGAAGTCCAGCAGCACGAGCAGATCGACGGGCTCCCGTTCGGCACGCGCGGTGGCACCCTCATCCATCACGTGTTTCCGCAGGATGCGGAGTACGACATCAAAGTCGGCAGCTCCGGCCGCGGCGGGGCAGACAAGGGACCGCTCGAAATCAGCGTGGACGGCGTACGCGTGAAGCTGTTCTCGGGCCGTGATCAGCCCGAGGTGCGGATTCCCATCAAGGGCGGTCCGCACGACGTGGCCGTCACGTTTCTGCGCACCACGCCGGATCTGGTGGAACAGGTGCGCGAACCCTTCCTGAATCCGGATGCGCCGTCGGGCACGGGCGGGCAGGCCGGACCGTTGCCGGGGGTGTCGAGCGTCACTATCGCAGGGCCTTACCAAGCCACGGGACCGGGCGACACGCCGAGCCGCCGTCGCGTGTTCGTCTGCACGCCGTCCGCTCCCGCGCAGGAGGCGCACTGTGCGAAGACCATTCTGTCGACCCTCGCCCGGCGCGCCTATCGCGGCAACGTCTCACCGGAGCAGCTCGACGTCCTCACGCATTTTTATGAACAGGGCCGCCGCGAAGGCGGCACGTTCGATGCCGGTATCGAGCTGGCTCTTCGCCGCCTGCTGGTGAGCCCGGAGTTCCTCTACCGCATCGAGACCGATCCCCCGGCGAGCGCCGCGACCGCGGGCGTGTACCGGATCAACGACTTCGAGCTGGCGTCACGGCTGTCGTTCTTCCTCTGGAGCAGTATTCCCGACGAAAAGCTGCTCGACGCCGCCGCCAGCGGCACGCTGCGCACGGCGGCCGGCCTGCAGGCGCAGGTGCGGCGGATGCTCGCAGACCCGCGGGCCAAGACGCTTGCGCAGAACTTCGGCGGCCAGTGGCTGCTCATCCGGAACGTGCCGACGACCCGTCCCGGCGAGAATTACGCGCTCGCGTTCGACGACACGCTCCGTCAGGCCATGCAGCGCGAGACGGAGCTTCTCCTCGACAGCGTCATCCGCGAGAACCGCGGCGTGATGGAGCTGCTCACGGCCGACTACACGTTTCTCAACGAGCGTCTGGCGCAGCACTACAACATCCCAGGGATCCAGGGCAGCTACTTCCGCCGGATCCAGCTGCCCGCCGACAGTCCGCGGCGCGGCCTCCTGGGCCAGGCGAGCATTCTCACGGTCACGTCACCGGCGATCCGGACCTCGCCCGTCATCCGCGGGAAATGGATCCTGAACAACATCCTCGGCACCCCGCCGCCCGATCCGCCGCCGAACGTGCCGGCGCTGTCGGACAGGCGGACCCAGGCCAAGGTGAAGACGATGCGCGAGCGGATGGCGGAGCATCGGTCGAATCCCGCCTGCGCGAGCTGTCACAGCATCATCGACCCGACCGGTTTCGCGCTGGAGAATTTCGATGCGATCGGCCGTTGGCGGACCGTCGACGAGTCGTACAACCCGATCGACGCGTCCGGACAGCTCCCCGACGGCTCGACGTTCAACGGCGTGAAGCAGCTGCGCGCCGCGCTCGCGGCCCATCCGGAGCGGTTCGCGCACACGGTCACGGAGAAGCTGATGGTCTACGCGCTCGGCCGCGGCGTCGAGACGTACGACATGCCGTCAATCCGCAGGATCATGAAGAACGCGGCGCCCGGCGGCTACACGATGCAGTCGCTGATCATGGGCGTCGTGCAGAGCTACCCGTTTCAGTACCGCCGGATGCCGGCCGCCGGCACCCGTCAGGCGTCGATCAATCACTGAGGACTTGACACCGATGTTCATCACCAAGCTGTCACTCAATCGACGGACATTCCTCAGAGGGGTCGGGGTGACGATGGCACTCCCGTTTCTCGACGCGATGGTCCCGGCGCTCGGTGCCGCAACGATCGCGCCCAAACGCCTCGGGTTCGTCTACGTGCCGAACGGCATGTGGCCGCCGAACTTCCATCCAGCGGGCACGGGCGGCGCCAGTTACGAAACCACCCCGATCCTGCGGTCGATCGAGTCGCTGCGTGACCAGACGGTTGTGGTGAGCGGCTTGAGCAACATGCCGGTGCTGGCCAACGACCAGGGGGGCGGCGTCCACACGCGGAACCATTCCGGATGGTTGAGCGGCGTGCTGCCGAAGCGGACCGAAGGGGCGAACATCACGAGCGCCAAGACCGCCGACCAATTCGCAGCCGATGTGCTCGGCGCCGACACGTCGCTGCGCTCGCTGGAGCTGACGCTGGAATCGAACTACCAGGTTGGCAACTGCGAAGCTGGCTACAGCTGCGCGTACCTGAACTCCACTTCGTGGCGCGCGCCGAACGCGCCGCTGCCGCACGAGTCCGACCCGCGCGTCGTCTTCCGCCGCCTGTTCGGCGACGGCGGCTCGGTGTCGGCCCGCCTTGCGGAGATGCAGAAGGACCGCAGCATCCTCGACTCGGTGATGGAGAGCGTGAACGCGCTGAAGAAGCGGCTTGGCGTCTCCGACCAGACGGTGATGGGCGATTACCTCGACTCGGTTCGCGAGGTCGAGCAGCGCATCCAGCGGGCGGAGATTGCCAACGAGAGCACGCCGCTGCCGGCCCTGGCGCAGCCGTCCGGCGTGCCAGAGGACTACGACGAGCACGCGAAGCTGCTGTTCGATCTCCTGCACCTGGCCTACCAGGGTGATGTGACCCGCGTCAGCTGCCTCCAGATTGGCCGTGAGTTGAGCGGCCGCACCTATCCCTGGATTGGCGTCCCCGAGGCGCACCACGGCGTGTCGCACCACCAGCGCGACCCCCACAACATCGCGCAGAAGACGAAGATCGACGCCTACAACCTGTCGCTCTTCGCCCAGTTCGTTCAGAAGCTGAAGGACACGCGCGAGGGCGACGGCTCGCTGCTCGACCACTCGCTCTTCCTCTACGGCGCCGGCATGGGCGATCCCGACAAGCACACGCCGCTCGAGCTGCCGTGTCTGCTCGCCGGCGGCGCGCACGGGCAGCTCAAGGGCGGCAGGCATCTGAAGTATCCGGACAACACGCCGCTGATGAATCTGCTGCTCACGATGCTGCTCAAGGTGGACGTGCGTGTCGACAACCTCGGTGACAGCACCGGCCTGCTGACCGACCTCTGAGTGGAGCGGTAACGATATGCTGCGACGTCACGCTGTTTCGTTCGCCTGCCGCGCGCTGCTGGTCGCGACGGCTGTCACGGCGAGCCTGAGTGCGGCACCGCCCGACTCGCTACTCGACGCGGTCCGCGCGGGCGATGCGCAGCGCGTTCAGTCGATCCTGCGTCTGAAGGTCGACGTCAACCAGGCGTCGGCCGACGGCACGACGCCGCTGCACTACGCCGTGCAGCGCGACGACCAGGGCGTGGTCGACCTGCTCATCAAGGCGGGCGCCAACGTCAGGGCGGTCAACCGCTACGGCGTGCCGCCGATCGCAGTCGCCGCGGTCAACGGAAACGCGGCCATCATGAATGCGCTGCTCCATGCCGGTGCCGATCCGAACGTCGGCCTCTCGCCGGACGAACCGCCGATCATGACCGCCGCGCGGACGGGCAAGGTGGACGCGCTCAAGGCGCTCCTGGCCCACGGGGCGCAGGTCAACTTCCGCGACACGCGGGGCCAGTCGCCGCTCATGTGGTCGGCGGCGAAGAACAACGCCGCCGCCGTGAGCCTGCTGCTCGAGGCGGGCGCCGACCTCAAGGCCCGCACCAAGAACACGCCGGCCGGCCGCGCGCAGGTGACCGTGTTCCTCAGCCCGCAGCCCACCGGCTTCACGGCGCTCCTTTTCGCGGTGCGCGCCGGCAGCGTTGGTGCGGTGAAGACGCTGCTCGACGGCGGCGCGGACGTCAACGACACGCTGTCCGATGGAGAGAGTGCGCTGGTGGTGGCCGCCGCCAACGGCAACTGGGAGGTGGCGGGTCTGCTGCTGGATCGCGGCGCCGATCCGAACCTCGCCGGCGCCGGCTGGAACGCGCTCCACCAGACCATCCACAGCCGCCGGCCCAATCTGGGCTACACACCCGGTCCCGTGCCGAGCGGTTCGCTCGACAGCATCGAAGTGGTCAAGAAGCTGATTGCGAAGGGCATCGACGTCAACGCGCGTATGACGACGAACGGCATGAAGGACGGCCAGCGCAACCGGCTGAACCGCCTGGGCGCCACGGCGTTCTTCCTCGGCGCGAAGAACACCGACCTCGAGGTCCTGAAGGTGCTCCTCGATGCCGGAGCGGACGCGAAGATTCAGAGCGCTGACGGCACGACGCCGTTGATGGTGGCGGCGGGCCTCGGCATCTGGTACGTCGGCGAGGATGGCGGAACCCTGCCGGGCCAGGAAGGCGAAGCGCTGGACGTGGTGAAACTGTGCGTCGAGCACGGGTCGGACGTGAACGCGTCTAACAGGATTGGCGAAACGCCGATGCACGGCGCCGCTTTCCGTGGCTTCAATCCGATCGTCGAGTACCTCGCCGAAAAGGGCGCGAAGCTCAACGCCCGTGACACGCGCAGGTGGACCCCGCTCTTCGTCGCTAACGGCCTCAGCTACGGCGACGTGTTCAAGCAGCAGCCGCAGACGGCGGAGCTACTCAAGAAGATGATGACCGCGCGCGGGCTTTCCACCGAAGGGCAGGTGGCCGACGGTACCGAGTGCCTCGACTGCACGCAGACCCATCCCGATCAGGCGAAGGCCGCGCTCGAGCGCGACGTGCGCATGGAAGCCGAGTTCGCGGCCGAGATGAAGCGGACCACCCATCGCTGAGGTTCCCCGCTCGGGGTCGCGAACGAGTGGCGACCCCGCCCGTTCCCGCCCCCGATATCCAGTGCCCCGATGGACGTCAGGCTGTAGACAGGCCTCTGGTTCGCCAGAATTCTGTCCGTCCTTGCACTTGCATTGATTTTGCCGGCAACGCACGCCACGATCAGCGCATGCTCGAATTGATATTGCTGCTCTTGCGCGCGATCGCCTTGGCCTGCCGCGGACACCAGGAAGTCGTCCTCGAGAATATTGCCCTGCGGCATCAACTGCGAAGCTTGCAACGAAGCGTCAAGCGGCCTCGCCTTCGCACGTCTGACCGGATGTTCTGGGTGTTGTTCGCCAGCGCGTGGCGGGGCTGGCAGTCGGCGTTGGTCCTCGTTCAGCCCGACACCGTCCTCCGCTGGCATCGCGACTGGCTCCGTCGGCGCTGGGCCCGCCGCTCAGGACGCAACCGCGCCGGTCGCCGAGCGCTCGATCAGGAGCTTCGCACACTGATCGCCGAGATGGCGTCCGCCAACGCATTGTGGGGAGCTCCCCGCATGCACGGCGAACTCCGCAAGCTGGGAATCGAGATCTCCGAGCGTACCGTGTCGCGACTGCTGGCGCGGCTGTCTCGACCGCCGAGCCAGACGTGGCGGACGTTCCTCGCCAACCACGTCTCGGCTCTCGCGTCGATGGATTTCTTCACTGTCTCCACGTGGACGGGGCGGCTGCTGTTCGTGTTCGTCGTACTCTCGCACAACCGCCGCCGGATTCTGCACATCAACTGTACCCCGCACCCGACGTCGGCGTGGACAGCCCAGCAACTGGTCGAGGCGTTCCCGGAGGACACCGCACCGCGCTGGTTGTTGCACGACCGGGACACCATCTACGACGACGCGGGGCGCCGACGCATCGCCAGCCTGGGCATTACGGAAGTCATCTCCAGTCAGCGGAGCCCGTGGCAGAGTCCCTACGTGGAGCGTTTGATCGGTTCCATGCGTCGCGAGTGCTTAGATCACGTCATCGTCCTCAGTGAAGCACATCTCAGGCGCATCCTTCGCACGTATCTCGCCTATTACCATCGGAGCCGCACGCACCTCGCGTTGGACAGAGATGCTCCAGACAGAAGGCCGAATAACGCAGCCTGCGGCCGGATCATCGTGACGTCGGAAGTCGGCGGGCTACATCACCGCTACGATCGCCAAGCGGCGTAAAAGCTTAACAACGGAACGGATGCCGCGGAATAGGCGTCGTCTACAAGGCGCGCGATCTCCGCCTCGATCGTCTGGTCGCCCTGAAGTTCCTGCCTCCAGAGATCATCCGAGACGAAGACGCCAAGCGGCGGTTCATGCAGGAGGGGCGCACCGCCTCGGCCCTCGATCATCCGCACCTCTGCACCCAGCCTGGAAGGAGACGGTCGCGCGTTTCGTCGATTCGACGGCAAGCCAGGCCCCGCCACCTGGGAGCGCGGAACCTTCACCGCGGGACGGGGCGATTACCCTGTCGGCGGCGTCAGCTGGTTTGAAGCGGCCGCGTACGCAAGGTTCAGGTACAACCCGGCTTAGAAGCCCGGTGCTCTGCCGCGACCGGCCTGGGTGTCGGGCACCTCGAACACCCAGACACTCGCGCTCCGATTTGCGGGATTCTTGATCTCCGGCATCATGCGCATGAACAGCCTGGCATGGTTCCCGCCGTTTGCCGCCACCACGGCGATGTACTGTGTGCCGTTCACCGCGTAGCTGATCGCGTTCGAGTTCGGCACGTCGGTGAGACGCGTGCGCCACAACTCTTTCCCCGTCGCATCGTCAAACGCCGCGAACCCGCGATCCACGTAACCGGCGAATACCAGGCCGCCCGCGGTTGCCAGTGCGCCGGTGGTACTGGTCGCACGCTGACGATGAACCCACACGGATTTCTTCGTCTCGAGATTGATCGCCTCGAGACGTCCGTAGTTGCCGTCGGTATCGGGCCGGGGACGAAGACTGAGCCGCACTCCCGTCGACAGCAGTCCGCGTTCGCCGGCGGCGACCGGCGCGAGGTCCTGGCACGATTCAACCAACGGGACGAAGAGCAGCTTGGAATTGGGATTGTACGCGTCTGGAATCCAGTTCTTGCCGCCCTCGGAATGAGGACACACGAACTTCGCGGTGCCATCGCCCGGCGTGATGTGCTCACGATCGATCGTCTTGAAGCCGGTCTTCGGGTCGATCGATTTCACCAGATTCTGCAGTCCGAGATCCATTGAGAACAGGTACGCCCCGGTCCTGGCCTCCAGCACATCGAAGATCGCTTCCTTGCCCGCGGTCACGACGACCCGCCTCGTCGTCCCGTTCACATTCATGTCGAAGATCTGCCGCTCGAAGGCCCAATCCAAGTCCCACTGATCGTTTGGGACGTGCTGGTAGTGCCAGACGAGCGCGCCGGTATCAGGATTCAGAGCGACCGTGGCATTGGTGAACAGCGCGTCGTTGTTGACCGCCGGATCCGCGACCCGATTGCGGAGCGGCGCCGTATCGTAGGTCGGAGACGGACCGAAGAACACGAGATTGGTTTCAGGATCGTAGCTTCCAGGATTCCAGACCGACGAGCCGTTGCGCTGTTCGACCGGAAGGCCGTTCCAACTGTCGCCGCCAACCTGGCCCGGCCTCGGAATCGTATTGAAGCGCCAGGCCTCCTTTCCGGTCTCTGCATCGAGCGCGACGATATAGTTGCCGCCAGCGGCGCTGCCGGTTGTCCCGACAATCACCTTGCCCTTCGCGACGAGCGGTCCGCCGATCATGCGGAGCCCTCGAACGTTGGGCGGCACGAGCGTCGAATCCCATTTGACGCCGCCGGTCTTCACATCGAGGGCGACCACGTGGACGTCCGACGTGGCCACGAACACATGACTGCCGAGAATGGCGAGCGACTTCTTGAAGCTGGGCTGGACGTTGTTCGGCAGCCGGCGCGTGTACTGCCACAGCAGGTCGCCATTGGCCGCGTTCAACGCCTGGACGATGTCTCCGTGGGCGTAGATGAACATCACGCCGTCGTGCACAATCGGCGTCGCTTCGTTGGGGCCGTTCGGCAGCGCCCAGGCCCACGCCACACGCAGACGGTCGACATTTTCCTTGTTGATCTGGTTGAGTGGACTGAAGCCTCCCACCTGAGGGTCTCTCCGCCAGGTCAGCCAGTCGCCGGGAGCGGGACTCCGCAGCATGGCTTCGGTGACTGGCGTGATGCGGTCGAGTGGATTCGGAACGGGATTTGGCGGCGGCGGTAACGCGACGCCATTCGCCAGCCCGCCGACGAAGCCGTTGGTCGGCGTCGGCATCACCATGTTCTTGAGGGCCGCGATGTCGGACGGCAGTGGCTTGTCGCTGATGGCGACGGAGTTACGCTGCAGGAGATACGCCAGAAGATTGGTGGTTTGCTCCGGTGTCAGCGAACCGGGCGTGGCAGGCGGCATCATCCGAGCGATGACATCGAACACTTCGTCAACCCGGCGATTGCCCCACTTCTGAAGAAACTCCTCGCCGCTCAAGGGCGGTCCGAACTCGCCATTGTCGAGACTCGAACCGTGACAGGACGAACACTGCTGCGTGTAGAGCGCCCGTCCGGCGGTGGCCTGGTTCGCGAGGAAGGTTGGGCTCAGCGGCCCGGTCTGGGCTGCGGCAGGAGCCGAGAACACACCACTGGAGCTGGTGGTGAGAAGAGCCACGAAGGCGCACACGCTGAACCACGTGAGTCGGTGCATTGTCTTCCTTCCCTTTGCCTCTGCCTCGGAGATCCGCGTGGTGATTGTCGCTCACACAGGGGGTTTGTCAACCGCGAGCACGCTGGCCGATTGGCTTTTCCCACGCACACGTTCATACTGCGCGCCAGCAGGAGGTTCGCATGAAACGACTGGTGCCGGTGATCTGGTGCTCGAGCCTGGTTGTCGCCTACGTAGCTGGGTATGGGGCCGGTCCGATCGGACGCGCGGCGGGACAAACCGCTGCTGCCCGCGGCGCGACGCAGACCGCAACTGCGGCTCAGGCGGTTGGCGGCGCGCTGCCGCCAGGCGACTACTCAAGGATTCAACTCGCTCCCGACGGCGGTGACCCTACTCTCTTTTCCGGCGCAAGCCTGAGAAGGGCACACACTGAATCGCAGGCGAGGGCCTCACGAGGTCAGGTCGTGACAAACCAGCGCGATCTCATGACGCCGTTCGTCACTCGTACGCACTCGTACGTGCTCGTGCACCGGAGTCAGCCGCAGGACGCCGGTCAGCCGCCAAGCGCTGAGCAGCACGAGGGTGTCTCGGACATCTATTTCGTGGTTGGCGGCGGTGGAACGGTGACGGTCGGCGGCGAGATCGAGAGCAAGCGCATCTCGCGGCCCGGCGAGTACCTCGGACCAATCAGGGGAGGCAAGGCCTTCAAGCTGCAGACTGGCGACATCCTGAATATTCCGCCGAACACACCCCACGCGACCGTTGCCGATGCCGGCGGGATGACCTATGTGCTGATGAAAGTGAACATCGGCCTGTATCCGTGGTCGCTCATCAACGGAACGCCTTAAGGCGCGTCGCGAATGAGTCGAAGGCTCCGAAGCCTTCTGTTCGGCTGGCGCGGTACTCAGCCGGGAGATCGAGCTGAAACAATGGACAGAGAAGGACGCGCTCGTCCGGCAACAGCTATAATCCGACCCGACCGGACCGTCGTTCCAGGTTGACGGCGGCGGCAAAGCCAAGGAGATTCGCATGAAGCGCCTCGCGTTTATCGCCGTCGCCCTGCTCGTGGCCGCCCCGGCGCGTGCGCAGCTCACGATGGCCAACCAGCTCGGCGTCACCATGGGGCACGTGCATCTCGTCGTAAAGGACATGGATGCGCAGAAGAAGTTCTTTATCGACACGATGGGTGGAACGCTCGTGAAGAACGGGCCCCTCGAGCTGATTCAGTTCCCCGGTGTGTTCGTCATGCTGCGGCAGGGCGAGGTGTCAGGTCCGCCGGCCGGCACCATCGTCAACCACTTCGGCTTCACCGTCAAAGACATGCCCGGGGCGCTGGCCAAGTGGAAGGCGGCGAATGTGGAGATCGAGCCGACGGAGAATCCCAACGAGGTCTACGTGCATGGTCCCGACGGGATTCGCATCGAAGTCTACGGCGAGCCGGCGCTGCCGACGCCAGTCAGCATGAACCACATCCACTACGCGGCGAGCGATATCCCCGGCATCAAGGCGTGGTACGTGAAAGCGTTCGGCGCGAATCCCGGCCGCCGGCTGTGTCTTGGGCCTCGGTGGTGGCCGGCGCGTCCCATAACGGGGCTTCTGTTGACCAGAGGCCTCTAATCCGGCCTATTGTCTCCGCGACCCAGGACGTTATACCGAACATGAATTCGCCAAGTTCGTCTACAACCAGCGTGCTGGAGCTTGGTCTCTACGGTGGCGCGATCGGAACGCGCGCTGGCACACCTATGATGGATTCCAGGAGGTGCGGCATTTTCGCAACGTGCTGGCTGAAGTCGCCGACGATCCAACAGGCATCTTTCCCGGATAGCGAGACTGCGGAGGGCTGTATGGAGAAGATACCCATCAGACCGAGGAAACCATCGCCTCGCCAGCAAGCCGCTATACTACGGAACAGTTGGCCCTCACTCCCGGCACGCGCCTCGGCGTCTACGACATCACCGCGCCGATCGGCGAAGGCGGAATGGGGCAAGTGTACCGGGCGACGGACACGACACTGGGCCGCCAGGTCGCGATCAAGATTCTGCCGGACGCCTTT